>CAYSLA010000032.1:13692-27320 GCA_964431685.1 uncultured bacterium
GTTCGGGATGACGTGATGGCTGATTGTGTCATTCCGGACGAGTGTGAGGAATCCCGGAGGATCCCGAATCAAGTTCGGGATGACGTGATGGCTGATTGTGTCATTCCGAACGAGTGTGAGGAATCCCGGAGGATCCCGAATCAAGTTCGGGATGACGGGTCGGTTCTGGATGACACAGCCAATCGGGATGACGTGTCTGTTCGGGGCGTCGTTGGTCCGGCTCAGCCGGCCTGTGATCGTGCCCGCCGGTTGATGGTCGTCTTCTCCAAGGGAGAAAGACTGCGCTGGTTGGGGCACCTCGATCTGATTCGCATCTTTGATCACGCGGTGCGGATGTCGGGTATACCGATCGCGTATTCCGAGGGGTTCAACCCCCGCCCGAAAATGTCTGTTGCTTCGGCGCTGCCTTTGGGAGCAACTGCCGATCAGGAACTCTTTGTTTTCAGCGCGCTGGAGCCGTTTGACGTAACAGACATCGCCAAACGGCTGAGAGCGGCCCTGCCGGACGGGATTGGGGTTACTTCCGTTGATGTGTCGCCCTATGGAGCCAAGCCGCCCGCAGTCTGCGCGAGCGACTATGTGATAGGGCTCAATCTGTCCAACGGCGCGAGTTTGGATGATCTGACGCGCGCAGTTGGTGACCTGATGGCCAGGAGCGAACTCGTCGTCACCAGAGAGTCCGGTGGCAAGCGGCGCAACGTGGACATCAGGGCCGGTATTGAAAGTATGAGTGTGATATCAAACGATTCCGAGAGCGCGGCGATCGGCGTTGTGTTCCCGCACAGGGAGTACACGATCAAGCCGAGTGAGGTGGTGGAGGCGTTGGGAGCGTTGATCCCAGGGCTTTCCGTGAGGTCGATACACCGCAGCGCGCTGGTATTGGAGAACATCAAAGAAAGGAGGTGATACCTAGTGTCGAAAGAAATCATTGTGAACGTTGATACTCGAGAGACTCGGGTCGCCGTTATCGAATCAAACAAGCTTGTCGAACTGCACGTGGAGCGCGAACAGCGCGTCGTGGGCAGCCTTTACAAGTGCAAGGTCATGAATGTGCTGGCCGGGATGGACGCGGCATTCGTGGACATCGGTCTTGAGAGAAATGCGTTTCTGTACGTGGCGGATGTGCTGTCGGAAACCGACGATGATTACCACCACGGCCACAGGGATCATTCGAAACACGTCAAGATAAAGGACGTCCTCAAAGTGGGCCAGGAACTGCTGGTGCAGGTTGTCAAGGGGCCGCGTGGTTCCAAGGGCGCGAGAGTCTCTACCAGAATCTCGTTGCCTGGTCGGTATCTGGTAATGATGCCGGAAGCGGACAACATCGGAGTCTCGCGAAAGATCGAGAGCGACGCGGAACGCAGCCGTCTGAAGAGGATTGCTGATGCCACAAAGCCCCTGGGTTGCGGGGTGATAGTGCGAACTGAAGCGGAGGGCAGAAGCGAAGCCGATATTCGCAACGACCTCGATTTTCTGGTGAGAATGTGGAGCCAAATTCAGGAGAAGGCCGCTAAGACCAGAGCACCGGGCCTTGTGCATCAGGACTTGAGCCTGATCTACAAGACAATCCGTGACTCGTTCGGGTCGGATACGTCGAAGATGATCATCAACTCGCCTGTGGACTACGAGAAGGCCATCGAGCTGATTGAACTGCTTTCTCCGAAAATGCGGTCGAAGCTGCATCTGTACACCGATCCGGAGCCGATATTTGACCGGTTTGGGATTGAATCAGAGATCGAGAACTTGCTGCGTCGCAAGGTCTGGCTCAAGTCCGGCGGTAACCTGACCATCGACTCGACGGAGGCCTTGACCACCATCGACGTCAATACGGGACGGTTCGTAGGGTCGACCAGTTTGTCTGATACGATTCTGAAGACTAACCTTGACGCAGTGAACGAGATCGCGCGGCAGCTTCGACTGCGCGATATCGGCGGCATCATCGTGCTGGACTTCATCGATATGGAGAGCATGAAAGATCGCCAGAAACTGATCATGGCTCTGGAGAAAGAGCTTCAGAAGGACAGAACCAGGTCGAAGATCTGCCACATCAGCCCTCTCGGGCTTGTGGAGATGACCAGGAAACGCACCAGTGAGACCATTACGGAAGTGCTGACGGAACCTTGTCCTCATTGTCAGGGCAGGGGCAGGGTCGAATCAGCCGAATCGGTCAGCCTTCGCGTCGAGCGTGATCTCTACCGTCTCGCGTCCGATGTGGACAACGATACGTTCCTGGTTAACGTCAGTCCCGACGTGGCATTCTATCTGATCGGCGACGGTGGAGAAGTGATCCAGGAGATCGAGCGCAGGCTTCGCCGCATGGTTTTTGTGCGTGGGGCGGAGAATATGCACGTCGAGAAGTACGAGATTAAGCCTGGCGACCTTCCGGCGATGGAGCGGCAGTATCTGCCGTACAAACCGGGCGATGAGGTCGAGTGTCTCGTTGTGCGTAACCCGTTCTCCATTCTACCGAAAGCCACAGCGGTGCTGGACGGCTATCTGATAGAGCTGGAAAACGGCGGCAACTACATCGGTCGCAAGGTGAATGTAAGGCTCAGTGAGGTGAACAGATCCTACGCGGTCGGTGAGGTTATAACGCGCGAAAAGCCGGCGAGACCTGGCAAGGTTGACAAGGCTCGCAGGTAGTGATAGAATATCTATCTGGATTCTACTGGGGCATCGGCGATGTCGATGCCCTTTTGGTTGCACCGACCGTTCGGGGCCGGTGAGCATCGAAATGGTTGCCTTCTGGGGGGATGTTGATGTACGCCATAATAAGAGCGGGCGGTAAGCAGTACAGGGTAGTTGAGAACGACATAATTGACGTGAATCAACTCAGCAATGCTGCAGGTGAGAAGTTTGTTTTGAACGAGGTTCTGCTTATTTCCGGAGATTCGGGAGTGCAGATCGGCGCTCCGTACGTAGCTGGAGCAAATGTGGAGTGCAGTGTGGTGCGGCAATTCCGCGGAAAGAAGATCCGCGGGTTTACCTACAAGCCCAAGAAGGACTCTGCCCGCCGCTATGGACATCGTCAGGACCTTACGGCCGTCAAGATCGAGAAGATCAACGCGGCATAGCTGTGATATAGCGGATCATCCGGAGGATTATAGATATGGCACATAAAAAAGGTGTAGGCAGTTCTCGGAACGGGCGCGACAGTAACCCGAAACGTCTCGGAGTCAAAGAGTTTGCGGGCCAGCAGGTCACGGCAGGCAGTATTCTTGTTCGCCAGCGCGGCACGCCCCTGAACGCCGGGACCAACGTAAAGCGCGGTAAGGACGATACGCTTTTCGCACTGACCGACGGTTACGTCAAGTTCGAGGTCAGCGGCGGCAAGAAGCGGGTCAGCGTCTACCCCGAAGCTGTATAACAATCGTGATGTGTTTCGGGACTTGAGCGGAGCTTTGCGAAGCCAGAGTCCCGAAACACGGGATTTTCAGAACAGACTGAGCTGCGACTTCTCCTCAACACAGCCCTCTCGGGCGCCCAAGGCTGCCTCGTTACCATCGCCTTCTACTATTTCGAGCATCATCGCTTTTCGTCCTGCTGTTGCCCAATCCCCCGGTGTGCAGCCGGTCTTGTCCCTGGCAAATATCGACGCCCCGCTATCCAGCAGCAGGTTTACGGTTGAGGCATGGGCTCCGGCGTAGGCGGCATGAAGTGGAGTACGGCCTCCATTGTCTGGAAGATGAATGTCCGCACCGCCGGCTATCAGGACTCGTGCCACCTCGGCATGGCCGACGACGGCCGCCACATAGAGTGCCGTCGTTCCAATCTCGTCTTGCGCATTGACCATGGCGCCGCTTCGGATCAGTGACGATGCGACGCGCGCAGATCCTCCCAGAGCACATCGGTGAAGCGGGGTGCGGGCCTTGCGGTCTGTGGCGTTTACTTCGGCACCGTGCTGAAGGAGTGTGTCCACGCACTCCGCTCGCCTGTAGGCAGACGCAATGTGCAACGGTGTCTCGCCGTTTCGAGCCAGAATCTCGGCGTCGATTCCCGAGTCCAGCATAGCGGCCAGGGCTTCTTCGTGCCCTTGTTTCGCAGTGCAGTGGATAGGCGCCAAACCGTCTCGATCCCGAGTGTCAGCATCAGCTTCATTCTCCAGAAGAAGCCGGACTGTGTCCACGCACCCATTTCGTGCCGCGTGGTGGAGAGGGGTCTGCCCGCCCGAATCTCTTATCGACATATCGCAACTGTGTTGCAGAAGCCACTCGACTGCTTCGCAGCGGTTGTTCCCGGCGGCCAGGTGTAGAGGAGTCTGTCCACGGTTGTCCTGGACTTCAGGCGACCCGCCATACTCCATTAGGCACTTTATCACTTCGACGTGCCCACCAGTTGCCGCCAAGTGCATTGCAGTCTCTCTTCCGGGCTCTGTACAATGACTGACAAGCGTTCCCTGGGCCAGAGCACGTTCAACTTGCTTGGCGTCACCCGATCGAGCAGACAGGAGCAACGTGTTTTCCAGCTCCCTCTGTTTGTTCCTCAGGTATCCCGCGATTTCATCCTTTCCGTTCTCAAGCGCCAGATTCTCGGGAGTCATACCCCGATTATCTCTCCAACCCAGACTTGCGCCATTTTCTGCCAGAATACTTGCAGTCGACAGTCTGCCGTTGTACGCCGCTATGTGCAGGGGAGTCTTTCCGAATCCGTCGCGCGCATTGATCTGTGCCCCCCGTTCCAGCAGTAGCAGCGTCGGTTCGGGGTCAGCAAGCGTTGCGGCGAAGTGCAATGGAGTCCGGCCATCCTCATCGGTAGTCGAGATTACGTCCGGATTAGCACTCAACAGCGTGCGCAACTCGGGCAAACAGAGGTTATCGATGGAATTGAAGATATCCATGGGCATCAAGCATGAACAGTGGGCCACGCCCCATTCGAGGTCGCAATCTGCGACCTCCATCACTCCTCCCTACAAAATCCTATCCTCCTTTGCGGAGGGTCCGGTGGGGCCAACAGTTGCCTATCGCGTCGAGCAGCACTCCTGATCTGTTGGTCGTGTCCGTCAAGGCGTCGCTCAAGCTCGCTCACTTTCGCGGTCAGCTCAGAATGGGTGGCCAGCAGCTCGCGCAGTCGGATGAAAGCCCGGATTACATAGACGCTTACTTCCACGGCCCGTAGGGTATTGCCGCACGCTCGCGGCCATCAACGCTCCGTGCTCCGCAAAGGCCAATGGCAGCTTTCGACGCCCGCCCGATCTTGATTCGCATTTTGCGACATCAAGTTCTGAAACTCGTCCCTTGTTAACTGAAATGCAAAGTCATCTGGAAAGCGGTCGAGGTTACGGCGCACTTGCTCGTTCAGGCGCGTAGTAGTCACCCCATAAAGCTGCGCAGAATCGCTGTCCAGGATAACGCGCACACGCCGAAGGGTCAAGATTGCAGGGGCGATATCTTCAACGGGAATAAGAGAGTTTTCGGTTTCGGTCAGTTGGATGCCTCCTACAACCTCAGCGTAACTTGCGCGTGGGTTCCGTGGCCGGGTTCGCTGGTTAGCGAGAATGTTCCATCGGTCTGTCTGGCGCGTTCATCGACTCCCACTAACCCAAGATGCCCTTCCGAGACCTTCACGGCTCGCGTCTTGGCCACGTCGAACCCGATGCCATCGTCCGCCACGTCCACTATCAGCTTGTCTTCTCGCGTGAACACACGCACTGAAACGTTCTTGGCTTGTGAATGGTTGGCGGCGTTCTGCAGGAGCTCTCTAAGTATCTGGAAAGCGGCCAGCGCCACTTCCGGCCGCATTCCCCGGTCCTGGGTGTCGACGCTCAAATCCAGGCTGAAACCGCCTTTTGCAGCCGCATCCTCGGCTGTGCGGGTTATGATCTGCCGGAACCGGCCCGGCTCCGGCTCAACCATCCTCAGCTCGGACAAATACGTCCGGACTTCAGCAAGCCCCCGTGTGGCAATTTCGTGAATGCGGCCGATGCCGTCCAGGGACGCCGACGGGTCTTTCGGGATCAGAAGCCGGCATCTCTCGAGGTGCAGCTTGATCGCGGCAAGGGTCTGCAGAACGCTGTCGTGAAGGTCTCTGGCTATTCTGAGGCGTTCCTCAGAAGCGGCTGCCTCACGCAGTCTTTCCCAAAGCAGCGCGTTCTCAATAACCGGCGCGACCTGGGTTGCGATCAGTTCCGCGAGAACCATGTCCGAATGCGAGAAACTCTTGATCCGCCGGTTAGCCGCATAGAGCACGCCCACCGGAACGCTGCTTACCATCATTGGCGCGGCCACCATATTGCGAAGCCCCATTCTCGCAGCCAGTCCCTTTTCGAGCGACTTGTCCTTCGCGAGGCGATTGCTCAGAAGCGGCCTTTGCTCGTGCAGCACATTCTCTACGTTCCAGATCCCCCCGCCTTCGCGAAGAATACTCATCAGAGCCGGATCAGTCCCCCCGCTTCGTATCCCAGGAGCTTCCGAGGCGTCTCCGCCTCTCTGTGCGGGCAGGAAGAAAGACTTCTCCACATTCAGGAGTTGCCTCGTTCTGTCCAGCATGAATGTGATGACTTCCTTTGAATTGGACATTGCAGAGAGCTCGGCCCGGAACTCGTTTACGACGGCCAGGCTGGCCTGGTAGTTGAGCTGCTTTTCGGATATCTGCCCGAACATGAATGCCAGCACCAACATGAACCCGGTGAATCCAAGTGCGAACGGCACGTCTATGAGGCTCGTGTTTGGGGCCAGCACGACCACCGCGGTGAATGACACTACGCTTGCGCTCAACGCCACCACCGAGTGCTGCCATCCATATCGAGTGGCGACGTTCACTACAAAGAATATGTACCAGAGATAGAACGGGATACGGGCGTCGATAGTGCAGAAGATCAGATAGGTTATGAGGAACACTTCGATGGAGCTGCTCAGTGCCATCGCAAATCGCAGCGATTCCGGCATCCACTTGACGAGCACCCACATCGTAGTAGAGTAGGCAAGGAAGAGCGTGGAGATGATGATTACCTGGTCGAGGCCGATTCCGTGTGAGTCACCGGGGTCCAGATGGTAGTTTACGAGCACGAGGACCGTGATGACCGAGAGCAGTACTCGGATGAATGACTGCTGCTGCTCAGTCTGCAACCTCTCGACTTCCAGGGAGTATACGCCGGTACCAGCCATTGCTTATGCCTGAACCAGACCGGTTCGTATGGCGAACCGTACAGCTTCTGCCCGGGCGGAGATGCCCAGCTTTTCCAGAATGCGGCTGACGTGCACTTTGACGGTGTGTTCGCTTATGAAGAGCGTGTCAGCGATCTCAGCGTTCGTCTTAGCCTCCCCGAGCAACTTCAAAACTTCGAGCTCTCGTGCGGTAAGCAGCGACAACCTGGCTGAGTCCTGTCCCTGCGGCTTCTTGGACATGCCGCGGAACAGTTTCTCGGTGAGGTCCGGCGGAAGCCAGCATTTTCCTTTAGCGACTGAACGGATCGCATCAATCAACTGATGCGAAGCTGCGTCCTTAAGGAGAAAGCCCATCGCCCCGCTTTGTATGGACCTTGCGAGCAGCTCGTCATCGTCTGCTCCGGTGAGCACGATAGTCCGCGTCGGAAGGTCTTCGGCGGCCAGGGCTTCCAGCACCTCAACTCCGCCCAAGTGCGGCATTATGAGGTCCAGCAGCAGTACCTGCGGTTTCAACGCCTTGGCCTTTTCCAGCGCTTCGGCTCCGTTTTCCGCCTCGTCCACAACTACCAGGTCTTCGTATATCTCCAGCAGTCCCCGGAGACCCTCACGGAGGATGCCGTGGTCGTCAGCTATAAGAACAGTGATCTTGCTGTCAGATTGTGGTTCCGTATCCAATCCCTCCTGTCCGCACGCGGTGTGACCGGTGCTGTCAATACGAGCCAGATACCGAGTTATGTACTTGGTTATCCCCCAACGCCTCGAATTCCTTCTATTCTGAGCAATTGACGTGCAGTCCCTCTGCGACGAAGGATTACAGCGGACGCAAGTTGAAATCACGATTGTGCCAGTCACCGTTTTGGAGAGAGAAGATGGGCAAGGGAACCTGCTATACTATTCACATATCGACATCCGGCAGCGATGAATGGTCCGGGGCCTCTGCCCAGCACGACGACTACCGCCTGCTCCCGGGTTCCCGGGCGTTAGCGCTTGGGTTTGAGTCGATTGATCTGAGCAGGATTGGGATTCGGGAGAAACCATAGGATAGATGTGCCGGAGGAGTTCCACGAGTTACATCATTCATTTAGTCGCCAGAGGAGAAGTGCACCAATGACACAGGCAAGTAACGGTCCCGCAATCCAATCCTGGACTCAACACAGAGCTGCCGAGACTGCCCGACAGGAACTGATCCTCTCAGTTGAGCGTTTCGGCCAGGTTCCTCTGGGGATCGAGACCATTCACCTCGGGCTGCTGACCGACCTGCCCGACCGTTACGACCTGATCCGTCGCGGACTAATCAATCTGCACAATGTCGATCCAGGCAAGGACGCGTTCGAGGCTCTGAGATTGGACCGTGACGTTTATCTTCTGGGCAACACGCCTCGAGGGCTTCTGCACGCCGTGTATGCGTTCCAGGACAAGCTCGCATTCGACCCGGCGTTGGGCTTCGATTGGCACGCTCACGGGGTCTTCCGTATAGGACAGCGGATCTTCCATCCCCGCTTTGACCAGTGGCCGGGCGAGCGCGCGGACATCCGCTACCTCAGCCATCTGGGCGCGTCCCACTGCCTCGTTTGCCACGACTGGCAGGGGGATCTGCGCAACTTTCAAGGATACGTCACCAGCCCGATATTCCCTGACGCGGTTCCATCCGGAGAAGTCGAGCGTCAACGCAGCGGCCTGCGGCGCTTGATCGATGATTGCAGCGACTACGGCATAGGTTGTGCGCTCTGGATAACTGAGCTTCCCTGCCAGGGCGGGCCGTGGGTGCCGGAGCCGGAGCGGCAGGCGTGGCTCGATCGCTTTCCGGCCGAAGTGCTCAGCGACAGCGGCACATACCAGGGCAAGGTGCTTTGCTTTGCCCACCCGCAAGTCCAGGCATTCTACCGAGACATCGTCCGGCGTTTCTTCGCTGACTTCCCGGAAGTAGAGACAGTCTTCCTGTTTGGAATGGATTCCGGAGGCGAGGGTTGTGATCCGGAGAGCTGCCCACGGTGTCGCGGAGTGAGCAAGTTCGAGCAGCGAGACCGGCTGCTGCGTTTCATCGCGGAGGAAGGAGGGCGAGTGCGGCCGGGTCTGCGTGTGCTCACCACAAACTGGCACTGGGAGTTCTGGCCGGAGGAGTTTCTCGAGCGACAGGAAAAGCTTCCCGCGGCCAGCGGTGTCTACGCGGCCGCGGAGTGTGACGGATGGCAGGCGGAGCGGCAGAGTCACGACTTCCTGCGCCGGACCAGGTCCATCTGCCGGGAGCGCGGGCAACTCTTCATCGGCTACGACGACTTCCACCTTGGCGACGACGCGACCCATCTCTGGGGAGCCGACATCCAGGACTTTCCGCTCGGCATTGGCGCCAAGATGGCGCGGTGGCACGACCTGGAGGTCGATGGCGTCTTCGACCACTGGGGAACTTACAGCGAGATGATCTCCACAAACTCTGTCGCCTGCCGGGAGTTCTTCCTGAACCCGCTGGCCGATCCCGAAACCATCTGTCGCCGCCTGGCGCACAACCAGTATGGGTCACAGGCGGGCGAGCACGCGTTCCTGGCTTGGACAGCCATCGAGCGGGCACACCGCATTCTGTCGAACTGCTCAACCTGGTGTCCGTGGCAGTGGCCCGGCTGGTATGGGGCGATGGGCGAGGCTCCGCTGCCGGAATCACTCTTGAAGCATTCACAGAGTCTGGATAAGAGCCGCCTGCTTCCGAAGTCTACGACCGGGTTTGTCTACAACAGCGGGGACCTGGCGGATTGTCTGGAGGCGGTGGGTGCGGGATGGAAGCTGGCAGCACCGCATCTTGAGGAAGCGTGCCGCTGTCTCGACGAGGCCATCGCGGCGACTGACGATCAGCCGGTGGGTTACGCGCACTGGTGGAACGGCGCGGCCAAGTCGCCGGGCACGCGCGAACACCTCGCCCGGCACAAGGTCTATGTAGAGTTCATGATGCTGACCGGCCGCGAAATCGGCCTGCAGTTCGAGCTGCTTGCTCTGTTCGAGCGACTCGGCCACAGCGCAGAGGCTTTTCTTGCCGAGGCCGGAGAGCTGCTCAAGGAAGACCTCAAAGCCTGCCGCGAAATCGTGGCCTGCATTGACAGACTTCTGGCCGACTACCCTGAGGTCGCAAATCTGCCCGCCGCCAAGTGGCGCGGCCAATACGCTCGCAAGGTAGACCAGTTGCAGGAGTGGTTTACGCAACGGACTAACTGACAGGAGCATTAACCAATGACTGGAAAGACTTACTATATCGACCCTCAGACCGGCGACGATTCGAATGATGGACTGACACCGTCCCGTCCTCTCAAGACCCGTGGCAATCGCGAGTTTGTGGGGGGCGACACTGTGCTGTTCAAGCGCGGCAGTGTCATCCGAGATGTGCTGCAAACGTGCAGCGGTGAGGCAGGGGCGCCAGTCACCTATGGAGCTTACGGCGAAGGTGAAAAACCGGTGTTCATGGGCTCGGTGTCAGCGGGCGACGCCGACAGATGGGTGGAGGATCGGCCGTCGGTCTGGCGCTTTACCGGAACACTGGAAAGCGAGGTGTGCAACCTCATCTTCAACAAAGGCGAATCGTGCGGCATCCTGCGGTGGCAACTCGAGGATCTTCAACAACCGGGCGACTGGCACTATACCGGCATCGGCCGCAGTTCCGGGGTCGGAGGCGCGGGCGGGGAATATGCTGCGGATAGCGAACTGTATCTCTTCGCCGAGGACAACCCGGGGCGGGCCTGGTGTGACATCGAATGCGTTCTTTGGGGACAGCGAAGGCTGGTCGGCGGACAGAGGCATATCATTCTGGAGAACCTCGGTTTTTGGAACTCTGGTGTGCACGGCTATCACGAGTATGATGCCCACGATGTGGTGATTCGCGGCTGCGATTTCCGGTTCATCGGTGGCGCGGTCTGGAGCCGTAAGCAGCGCATTCGGTTTGGCAATGCTGTTGAGTTCTGGGACGGCGCATGCGACGTTACGGTCGAAGGCTGTCTCTTCGACAACATCTACGACGCTGCCGTGACACACCAGGGCGGCCAGACCGTGAACGTCCCAGAGCGGGTCCATTTCCGTAACAACCTGTTTGTCGACTGTGGGCTGGCGGCCTACGAATGCCGGGAGCCCTCAAGAGACATATACTTTGAAAACAACACGTGCATCAACTCGGGAGGCGGTTTCAGTATGCAGGGAGAGATGCCGCCTCGCCAGTCCGATCCCTACCCGCAGCCGGTTGGCTATCACGTATACATCTGGATGATCGACACGGGCACGCAACCCGGCAACGTCCATATCCGAAACAACATATTCTGCAATAGTTGCGGGGCGGCGATCAGCGCCGTCATTGACCCTGCGGACGCGGACAAGTTCGTCCTCGACCATAACTGCTACTGGCAAACGACTGGCGAACTACTGATCCAGTTCAGCCGGCTCGCGCCGGGGAAGACCTGGGCGGAGGCGCTGGAGTCTATGGTGTCGAGCGGAGTCCTACCGATCCGCGAAGAGGAATCCTACAGCCCGTCGGAGTTCGCTCGCTACCAGGCGGAATCCGGGCAGGACAAGAACAGCCGGGTGGAGAAGCCGCAGTTGGCTGATGAGGCAGGCCCCGGTGGTGTTTCGGGATTTGAATGCTAAGGGGAGGCGGAGCCTCAGCCCCGCCATAAATGGAAATCCCGAAACATGGCAACGCAGGAATATACGGTCGCGATGTCGAACTAAGGAGAGTGCAGTCCAGAACGGGAGGCGATGGCGGATGAGCCCGCGTTTAGAGCTTGATATGGGAAAGCTGACGGATTTCTGCCGGCGGTGGGGTGTCCGTGAATTGGCGCTGTTCGGCTCGGTCCTGAGGGAAGACTTCCGCCCGGATAGCGACATAGACGTACTTGTTGCGTTCTCACCGGATGCGCGCACGGACTTGTTCGATCTGGTCGATATGGAAGACGAGGTTTCGGTCATTTTCGGGCGGAGTGTCGACCTGGTTTGCCGGGAAGGCATCAAGCGCAGCCACAACTACATCCGCAGAAAGGCTATCCTGAGCACTGCAGAGGTTCTCTATGCAGCGTGACATCGCGTGTCTGAACCTAGGCAAACATCGTTCCACTTCATCGGCTTACCCTGCTCTAGCGCGCTATCCTCTTCGCAGTCGCGTCAGTAAGTGTTATGGGCAGGATACACGAGTCCGGCCACTTTGAAAACTGGAAGAATGAAATGGCCGCCAGTTTTGACAGAACCTGATATACGGATCCAAACGCGAACAAACATAAGGAAGAGGTGAACTGATGTCTGAAGCCGGAAGTGAGAGGCTGGCCTTGTTCATAGATGTGGAAAACTTGCAGATCGAGGCGGAAAAAGCGGCCTTGGTTTTCCGCTTGGAGCCGTTGATCGAACGCGCCCGCGAGTCCGGAATTCTGAGTTTCGCTCGTGGATACGCGGACTGGACTCAGCCTAACATGGGTCGACTGGTGCCGCACTTCCAGGCGAATGCCGTGCAGATGGATCAACTCTCCACCGCGCGTGGCAAGAACACTGCAGATATGCAACTAGCGTTGGATGCACTGGAGATGTGTTTGCAGGCGGCGAGGCCTGATGTTGTGATGGTGGTTGGAGGGGACCGAGACTTTGTTCCCCTTGTCCAGAAGCTCAAGAGGTACGGCATTCGTGTCGTCGGTGTTGGCATTGAGGGTAGTTCCAGTAGATGCTTGGCCAATGTCTGCGATGAGTACCTATTCTACGAGTACCTCGTTCGTCCCGAGAACGGTGACGGAGGTACGGACATCGTCGATAGTGGCGGCCACGTCCAAGAACACGCTCCCGGCAATAGTCCGCAGGTTCCATCGAGCCTGGCTACGGCGTTCAATCTGCTAGTAAGGGCAATAAACGCTGCTGAGCGCACCGGTTATCAGGCGAAGGGATCAAATACGAATCTTTTAATGCGCCGTCTGGATCCAACATTCGACCCAAACGTACTAGGCTGCAGCAGTTTCAAGGGATTTGTAATGGAAGCACAATCTCAGGGGTATGTAGACATCGAAGAACACGAGGGTTCAGACTTTGTGCTCGTTGCGAAGGTTGAACCGAGGGCCCAGGGATTCGTACCACATGTGTCCGTCGAGCCCTATTCCTACGGCACCGAAGAAGAGGCAATCGAAAGCTATAGGCGCATACTCTTTGAGGTCAAGAGAGTACCTGTAGTACCTTGGGCTCAGCGCGAGTTCCTGGTGCGGTCGCTTTGGCAGTATCTTTCGAACTCCAGCAATGGCTTGACCATAAACGAGATGAACGATATGCTCCGAGAGACGGCTGAAGACAAAGGCTTTGCATTGCCGGCCAGGGCATTGCAGAAGCTAACGCATACGCTGAATATCGGAAACCTCTTTGCGCGGAATGGTAAAGCCGCATATGAACCGGATATGACTTGGACCCGAGTCACCGCGTCCACAGATATAGATACAGCGCTCGATCGAATGCATGCAACATACCTTGCCAGCATACTAGTGTATCGTCCCCTTAGTTATATGATATAATAGTAGCATCTTTGGAGGTGCT
>CAYSLA010000033.1:0-7928 GCA_964431685.1 uncultured bacterium
GAGCGTTTCTGCAAACTATATGACTTCGAGAAGGTTGACCGGTCAGTGCGGTGGGAAGCGGTGGGTTTCTGGGGTCAGACGGTGGAGGAGTGGAACGCCTCTGGCGGCCTGCCGGCCGGTGTGGACCCGATGGAATACTACGAATTTGATCCGACGCCGACGGTATCCGGAGGACTCGGACTGACGTCAATGTCGCTTTCCGGCCCACCGGTTCAGACCCGAGTCGTAGATGATGACGGTCATACCAGCGTGGTGGAAAATGACCTGGGAGCGCTCTGGCGCGAACGATCGGATGGCGGCGCAAGCATGCCTCAATGGATCAGATTCCCAGTTGAAAGCCACGAAGACTGGTTGAACAAAATCAAGCCCCGGTTGAGACCGCAAGACCACAACTACGGCGGCCTGGAAAGTGAGATTCGCTCACTGCAAGACAGCGACGGTCCGGCGGGGTTCTGGCTGGTGGGGCTGTACGCATTCTGGAGGAATTTCTGGGGCGAGCACAACCTGGCTTATGCCTTCTATGACGCTCCGGAGACACTCCACGACATGGCCCGCAGTTGGCTTTCCGTGCACTGTGAGTGCTCTCCCAGAATCCTTGATTCCGTCGATATCGACTACGTTCTGTTTCACGAGGACATGGCTTTCAAGAATGGTCCTCTGATTGGGCCATCCACTTTCGATGAGTTCATGGCTCCCTACTATCGCGAGCTGTTCTCTCACCTGAAAAGCAACAAGATGACAAGGTTCCTGCTGGATTCTGACGGCAACAACGGGCCTATTCTGGATAAGTTCATAGACATCGGGATGAACGGACTCTTCCCCTTTGAGGTTTCAGCGGGATGTGACGTCGTCGAGTTCCGCAAGACACACCCCGACTTTGTCATCTGGGGCGGAATCGACAAGAGGGTTCTTCTCCAGACCAGAGAAGACATCGAAAAGGAAGTGATGGCAAAGGTTCCCGTCTTGTGGGAATCCGGCGGGTACATGCCGTCTATTGATCACTCGGTTCCTCCCTGTCCGCAGGAGAACTTTGAGTATTTTCTGCAACTGGTACGCAGCATCGTCGGCTGAACAGGAGAATATGATGTCTAATCACAAGATCGCACCCGTCCGCACCAACCCGGTACTATTGCACCCCAGCGAGCACCGTCTGAGCCTTGACGGCAACTGGGCGTTTCGCCTGGATCCCGAGGACAAGGGCGTGAGCGAACGATGGTTCCAGAACCCGCAGATGCTCTCAGACTCTGTTGCAGTTCCGGGTTGCTGGCAGGGTCAGGGACACGGAACGGACGCCAAAGAGACACTTTGGGACTTCGGTCTGGAAGCTCGGACTTTTCGTGCAACATACAAAGGCACCGGCTGGTACGGAAAGCTTTTTCACCTGCCTGCAGAATGGGAGAACAAGAGAATTCGGCTGAACTTTGGAGGAGTACACCCGAGCGCCGAAGTGTGGCTGAATGGCGTGAAGCTGGGGGACAATCACTATCCATTTGTTCCATTCGGCTTTGACGTAACCGATGCGGTCCGCCGGAACGGCGAGAACCAATTGACAGTCCGCGTGCACGAGGAAGCACGCATCCTCGGGTTGGCTTTCGGCTGGCAGGGTGCGTGGAGCGGGCTGTACAGAGGTGTTGATCTCACCGCCGCCGGCGCATTCATCGACCAGTTCACGGCGTATCCGGACGTGGATTCGCAATCAATTCGATTCAGGGTCGCCTGTGACTGCTTGAAGCCTGAGGAAGCTGCGGTAGTCCGTGTATCGTGTCGCCTGGCGGACGGGACTGGTCCACAGCAGAGCCTGGAAATGCCACTTGCGGACAGCACCACCGAGGTCACTCTGAAGATGCCTTCCCCGAAGTTGTGGAGCCCTGATGCCCCAAATCTCTACCGAATAGATGCGGTACTGGCCTCAGGTGACCACGTCTTGGACGCCCTGAGCGAGCGCACTGGCTTCGTGAAGCTGTCAACGCAGGCAAAGCATTTCCTTATCAACGGAGAGCCCTACTATATGAGAGGCACGGGCGATTTCCTGTCCAATCCTGAAACAGGATGCCCGGACACCGATCGCGACCGGTGGCGCAGGAAGCTCTCCGCGCTGAGGGCCTACGGCTACAACTACGTGCGATGCCAGTCCTACGTTTATGGCCCGGAGTACTATGATGTGGCCGACGAAGTCGGGATGCTGGTGCAGAGCGAAATGGGCGCGCTGGGCGCGTGGGGCGGCTCCAACAAGTGGCACGTCTACGCCTGGCCGCCGCCCACACCCGCGTTCCGCAAAGACCTCCTGAACCAGTGGAACCTTGTGGTTGCCAGGGACGCCAATCATCCTTCGGCGAACATCTACTGTATGAGCAATGAGCTCGGCGCCGAGACTCTCTTTCCCAGAACAGCGTGGCAGTGCCATGACGATACTAAGGCTGGCAAACCGTCCGCGTTCGTGATCTGGACCGACGGGGGATACAACGAAGACCTGCCCGGCGAATTTGTCAATGACGAAGCAGCAAAGGATGAGACTTGCCCAAAACCGCTGATCCAGCACGAGTTCAGGTGGTGGAGTTCATTTCCCGACGTGTCAATCATGCACAAGTACTCCGGAGCCATCCGACCGTACTCGGCACAGATCGCGCTGGAGGCTGCGTCCGCTCACGGAATCAGTCACCTTCTGCCACTGGCCGCCGCAAACAGCCAGCGGCTGCAGTTTGTTGAGGCCAAACTGAAGATGGAAATGTGTCGTCGTGACAACCCGACACTGGCCGGAATATGTCACTTCAATGCGATGGATGGCAATCCTTCGCCCCAGGGGATAATCGACGAGTTCTACGACACAAAGTATGCCCAGTCCGGCAAGTGGCTTCAGACCAACGGCGACACCGTCATCCTCTCAAGTCTTGGCGCCGAGGATCGAGTGCTTGCATCTGGAGACGAGCTCAACTGCACTTTCTCCGTTTCCGACTTCTCCCACCCGTCGCTTGGCAATCCTACTCTGGAGTGGCGGCTCGAGTCCAGCCGAGTCGTCATCGCCGAGGGACAGCTAGAATATGCCCATCTTCCATACCGGGTCTGCAACGCAGGCAGCATCCGGCAGGTGATACCGGAAGTCGCCTCTGCGGAGAAGGCCAGACTGAGTGTCAGGCTCAATGAAGGGGCTCGAAGTTACACCAACGAATGGGACCTGTGGCTATTTCCCAAAGACACTCCTCTCTCACCCGCCCTGCGGATATACCGTGCGCCTAAGTATACATGGCTGACAACGGCGAAGGACGTACCGATATTGAAGGACGAGCCATTGACGTCCAAACACGTCATACTGACGGAGACCTTTGATGAGGCTCTGGCGGATCTTGTCCGCAGCGGTGGACGAGTTGTTCTGTGTGCTTCGGAAGGTCTGGTGCGCCCGTACAACCCCAAGCTTTTGCTGAATGAGGGCCGTTACTTCTTCACCCCGCCTGCAAACTACCCGCCGATGGAGGACGGCCACGACGGAAGCATCATATCCAGTCACCCGATTTTGGGGGACTTTCCGCACGAAGGTTTTGCTGATCTGCAGTTCTACAGGATGATGGCTGAGACTCCACCGATAGACTTGGAGCCTCTTGGTTTGGACGGTTTGGGGGTAGGCCCGACACCCGTGTCGGGCGCGGAACCTGTTCTCCGTGTCTTGCACTCCTATCCGGTGTGCCGCCCGCTCGCATACCTGACGCAATACAAACTCGGGGGTGGGGTGGTCGTGATATGTTCGCTGGACCTTGATCAGTCACTGCCCGAGGCACGATACCTGCTTGCACGGATGTGCGATTATCTGGAGGGGGAACGTGAGATAGTCGCTGCCGAGCTTTCTGAGGAATCGATAGTCCGGCTAATCGAGGGTACGTCAATCCCATAGCCAGTCCACAGGGATTCTCTGGGCGTGTGAGGATTCAGGTGAATACTTCGTGGGCGCGTGCCCCGAAGACTCGCCAAATAATGCTTCGGGACACACGTCCGCGAAGCATAGGCGGAGTCCTGTTCTGGTCTGGATATCAGCAGGTCCGGCGCCACCGGCCCCCGACAGTTGTCAGTCGCCCAGCCGGACTCCCGTGGCGAGTGACTGCTGCAGCATCTGCCTGTAGAACACGACTGCCTGGCGGTCTTTGCGAGCCATTGAGGCGAGACTGGCACGCCAGCAGCACTCGGTCAGGGCGGAGGCCGTGAGCGGGTCAGCCATACTCATCTGGAATTCGCGTGTGCGGAACCACGCCATCGGTTCCGCGAGATCCGGCTCGACGACCGCGGGCAAGCGAAGGTCGGGGGTCTCGAAGTTGATAGCGTTTGGGCACGGCCTGAACTCCGGTCCCCTATATGCGTAGACCGTCCGCACGTAGAACGTTGCCGATGCTATCAGGATGATGAAGATTGTTGCCAGGGCGAATGCTCGCGCTCTGCTCCGGGATTCAGCTTCCCAGCCGCCGGATGAAACCGCCAGATAGGCAGAGTGCCTGGCGGCCAGAAGCTGGCGGTCGTAGGCATCGCGCTTTCTTGTGTTTGATAGAGTCTGGTACGCTTCCACGATGCATCGTGTGCGGTCGGCGGCTGATTGGTCGAGAGGATTGATGTCCGGGTGGCTTTGCTTCAGAAGAGTGCGAAAGGCCGCCTTAACAGTACGCGTGCTTGCGCCCCGGGCAACTCCCAGCAGTCGATAGTAGTTTTCCATCGAACAACTCTCCTAAGCGTGCTTCTGCTGTAATTATACAACAATAATCCGCTTCGTGGAAGTGCCAGCTCAAAAAAAACGCCTGCCTGGAAGGATTTTCCTGCCCTGCGCCGTGCGTTCGTCCAGCACACCGTCGGGGCGTCTCAAAGCACTCCGGGCTACTGCCCCGCAGCTATCTTCTGAAGGTTGACTATCGCTTCAGCAAGCTTGTCACGGTAATCGTTGATGGCCGCAGCATCCCTTGTCCACCTGCCCACGACCTCACAGATGCTGTCGGGGATGGCCAGCAGTTTCTCCGCTTCGGACAAGGTCCTGCTCTGGGCCCTGTCCAGCGGCGCGCCCTTGAGGCTGTCCGCTGCGTCTCTGAGAACTGCGAAGTAGTCGTAGTCCTCCAGGCCGTCCCGGAAATTGGCGAACCTTATTGACTGCAGCGGCTGTCCGTCAGGTCCGGGATACAGCAGGAAACCGTCCCCTGCCGCCCCGGACTTGCCATCTGCGCAGACCCACTCTGTCTCAGGCCAGAGCCCGCCGGTATCGTCTTTGTACTGATCACGCCACGAAGTGCAGCCCCAGTACAGATGGCCCTTTACCCCCGACTTCCAAGCCATCCAATGCACAATCCGCGGGTCTATGCCGCACACATCGATGTTCATAATCGGACACCACCGCGGACCGGAGAAGTTATAAGCTCCACACTGCCACCAGAACTCACTGCCGGCTTGCATCCGGCCGGCGAAACCGGCACGCACATCCGATGAGTTGAACCAGAACATCCATGGCACCCAGACATCCACGTCGCTTCCGAATGCGCTCTCCGGGTTGTTTCCCATCACGATCCGCAGGTCCGGGAATCTCTCTTTGATCTGTCTCACCAGTCCGGCGTATTCGCCCATAGCCTCCGGGGCCGCACTGCCTGATCCGAAAACCATGCACCTGTCGATCCAGCCCTTTCCTCGAACGTGGGGTACAACCTGATCCAGATACCGCATCACCATCTGGTTGTAGTCGGGCGACCCGACTTTGGCGTCGCTTGCTATCGCGTCCAGATAGCATATGTCAATGAAACCTGTGTAGCCGTCCTTGAGCAAGTGAGAGACGGCCTGGTCACTGCCTGTGAAATCAAGAGCCTGGTTGTTCTTCCAGTCCCACCTTGGCAGCACCGGCTCGGTATAGGCCTCAAAAGAGTACACAAAGTACGTTCCCATCCTGGCGTCGAGAAGCGGCTGAACAAATGTCTGCCAGTATGGCCGCAGGGAGTCGCCCCAGCTTCTGTCGGACTTGCCTGTGTAGCGCGCATAGATATCGTTGGGCGAAACTGACAACGCCGTCTTCATCCGGCTTTCCAGCGGCAGAGCAAAATCCCAGACCTTCGCACGTAGAGCCAGGGTCAAAGGTTTGGACGCTCCGTCGCAGGCTATGGTAACAGTACCCTCATAGTCAGCCGGCAGAGTCTCGCCCCTGGTTCTGATACTGATCCAGTAAGGCTGCACACGTCCTTCGGTCAGGTCAACCGGATCATTGGGCAGCAGTGGATCCGGCCACAGGCCAACTTTGGCGGTGTCGTACGGAGGTTTTGTGGTTCTAACATATCCGACAGGGTTTACGTAAACATCGGCAGCGGGAATCTCGGCGCCATCGGATGACCGCAGAGACGAAGCCGTCACCCGGACTCCGCTCAGTCTGGAGGCGACCGGCGCAACTACTATCTGCGCACACTGCCATTCTCTCCTTGCCATCTTGAGCTCGATCGTGTCCACCACACGCCCTGCATAGAACTCGTCGGCAAACACCTTGCTCGTAGTGGGCTCCGTGGTTACCACAAGCTTGACGTCTGCATTCTCATAGCCTTTCAAGGCACGCGCCTGCGCCGAGAACTCTGTTGACGCTGCACTGCTTCTGAGCGCTGCAAACTGCCCTTTGATGTTGTTCCAGTCCTCGGCGGACTTGGCCTTTGCCGACATTCCGAGAAGCGACTTGATCTCGGAACCTATGGTTTGCAGAACGTTGCGCGCGTTCGCGTCTTTTCCTGACGGCCCTGACAGGCTTCGCCGGACGAAATCACCCAGCCCGTCATCCAATGGACCGATAGTGAAGCTCACCTGCTCGGAACGCAGCACAACAGCGCCGGTTTCGCTCAGCAGTTCGGCACGGATAGCGTACCGGCCTTCCCTGTTGATTGGCAGCGGCAGAGAGCTCTGCACGACCGCGCCGCCGTCCACAACGGTAGGCCCGCCGGAAACCCTGGAAGTGCCTCGAGGGCCTGCAATCACCAGTTGCGGCTTGACCGACACCGGCCCACTGCCCGGATTGCGTATCCACAGATTGAGGGGGCCTTCGCCGTAGTCGAATCCGTTCACCGGCAGGTCGGCCAACTCCGCGACAGTTGGACCGAGAGTCAGAACACCAAAGGCCGAAGAGTCCATTAAGCTTCCCGCGGTTGATGCGGGCCAACTCGACTGGGCGCCGGCAATCTTGTCGAACCTGCCAAACATAACTGCCCAGGTGGAACCGGAAGCAGGAGCTCGGCCAAAGGCGGAGAAGGGTATGGCAATCTCGACAGTCCACTCACCGTCCCGAACACTCGATGCTACCTGTGCCTTGGAGGTCCAGGCGAGGTTCCGGCCCTTCTTCATCATCACGTGGGCGTCGTACAGGTAGCCGGCGCTATTCACCGCAAGGTGGTAGAACCCTGCCCCATCTCTCGACGGATCAATCAGCACCTGCAGGCAGTCATCCAACCACATATCTTTGTCGGACTCTTTGACTGTGGTGAGCAACCGCGCCCCAGCGGGAAAAGTTGCTCGAAAGCCAATGATGATTCTCTGGGCATCCCGCAGAACAAGCGCCTGAGTTCGATTGGGGGCAGCAAACGCACCGCCAAGACTGAGAAACTCGGCAGACCTGGCAGCGGAGTCCCAGTCAGACTCGTCGAGTACGCCATCGATCGTAAGAGGCGTGGTGACGGTTCTGGCCTCGAGATAGGGGCGAACGTTCACCGAATCGGCACCAGCCGTGAGCACCAGCACAAACACTCCAACGAACATGACCAACGACTTCAGGACGGTCTTCATAGAGCCTCTCCTCCTAGGTACACGCAGATATCCTCTGTCTTCTGACAAGCAGGCGACCGCCGTCTTCTTGCCATATTCCATCACAGTTGCATCCGCCACCGTCAATACTTAGCCGGAGCGAGGCAACTATCCTTCAAAGTATGACACAAAGTAGTCTGCACCCGTGC
>CAYSLA010000033.1:8028-14815 GCA_964431685.1 uncultured bacterium
TAGCCGTCCAGGTGCGAAGCGTCTTTGCCGACAGGACCGTACTTGTCTTCCAGCCTCTTCAGGACCGTGGGAATGCTCTCGACCTCAGAGTTAATCTCGCCGCTGTGATGGTATCTGCGCAGAGGATCGACAATCTCCGACATCTTCTTGCCCTCGTGAAGCAGCAGCTTCAAAATGTAGAGCATTGCCAGATCACCATTATCGGTCGTATAGAAATCGCTGAAGTAGTAGTGGCTGGAGAGCTCGCCGGCAAAGAAGCCGCCTTGTTCCCGCATCTGCTTCTTTATCAGGCCGTGGCCCACACGGCACTTTATCGCTTTGCCTCCGGCCTTCTCAATCTCTTCTTTGACCACCCAGCTTGAGCGCAGGTCGTACAGAATCTCCGCGCCGGGCTGCTTGTTCAGCATCTCCCTGGCGATCAGCGCAGTGATGAAATCACCCGGAACGATGGCGCCCTTCTCATCAACGAATGCGACCCTGTCTCCATCGCCGTCAAAGGCGAGACCGATGTCGGCCTTTTCGTCCACCACCCGATCCTGAAGCGCCAGCATAGTCTCCAGCTTGAGCGGATTGGCTTCGTGGTTTGGGAATCTGCCGTCCGGGCGCCAGAAGAGGCGTATGGGTTCCTTGCCAACCGCGGCAAACAGCTTGGGCAGAATGAAACCGCCCATCCCGTTCGCGCAGTCCACAACAATCTTCAGGTCACCGAAGCTCCGGATTCCGGCGCTGTTCAGCACCGCCTCGATGTACGCATCACGCACATATTCCGTCGCGTGTACTGTGCCTTTTGCGTTAGGTTCGGAAAAACTGCCTGCGCAGGCCATCTTCCAAAGGTCTTCGTTGCTGACCACGGCGATGCTGGGCACGGCTTTTGCCGCAGTCATTTTGTAGCCATTGTATTCCGCGGGATTGTGCGATGCAGTGCACATTACGCCGGCATCGGCACCCAGATGGTTGACCGCAAAATAGTACATCGGCGTGCTGGAAAGGCCGATAGGGACCACGTCGGCGCCTTGATCAATGAGTCCTCTGATGGTGGCCGACTCGAAATCAGGGGCTGACTCCCGCATGTCGTGGCCCACTACCACCCGCTTACAGCCGAGAGCGGACACGAAGGCCCGCGCGATGCGGTAGGCGTCGTCATCATCTATCTCCCGCGGGTACAGCCCGCGAATATCGTAGGCCTTGAAGATGTCTTTCTTCACGTCCTTGCATCCAAGTTCCATCGGCAATCCTCCAAGTCGTTCGTTCGGTAGATTATACCACACACGACAACTGAAGTGCCTGTCGTGCTTCGGGACAAATGTTCGCGAAGCATAGGCCGCCATAAAAAGCAAAGGGACTGCCGGTCCCGTGAGACGGCAGCCCCCCTGCTTTCTGTCAGTTGCGCTTCGAGACAAACGTCCGCGAAGCATGGTCGGTGGATACTTCGCGGGCGCGTGCCCCGAAGACCTGCTCTTTCCAGACGACGCAGTTCTTACTTCGGCAGTTCGTCCAGCGAAATGCCCATCGCGTCAGCGACACCTTTGCCGTAGGCCGGGTCGGCCTTGAGACAGTTGCCGATATGACGCAGTTTGACTTCGTGCGGCGCGTTGGCAATATCGCGTCCAGTGTTGGCAAACAGCGTGGCTTGCTGCTCAGCAGTCATGAGGCGGAACAACATACCCGGCTGCGTATAGTAGTCGTCATCGTCTTCTCGGAAGTTCCAGTGGTCTGCGGCTCCTTCAAGTTTGAGCGGAGGTTCCGCGAACTCAGGCTGTTGCTGCCATTCGCCGTAACTGTTGGGCTCGTATCCAAGAGTGGCTCCATGGTTGCCGTCAACGCGCATCGAACCGTCACGATGGTAGCTGTGGAACGGGCATCTGGGAGCATTAACGGGGATCAGGTGGTGATTGACTCCAAGCCTGTAGCGCTGGGCATCACCGTACGAGAAGAGCCGTCCCTGCAGCATCTTGTCGGGCGAGAATCCAATTCCCGGCACAACGTTGGCGGGATTGAACGCAGACTGCTCCACCTCCGCAAAGTAGTTCTCCGGATTCCGGTTCAGCTCCAGCACTCCAACCTCGATCAGTGGGTAGTCCTTGTGTAGCCAGACCTTGGTGAGGTCAAATGGATGGAACTTGTAGCCGGCTGCATCGGATTCTGGCATTATCTGAACGTACATCGTCCAGCGAGGGAAGTCCCCACGGTCAATGCTCTCCAGCAAGTCACGCTGGTGGCTCTCCCTGTCTTTGGCGATGATCGCCTGGGCCTGCTCGTCGGTCAGATTCTTGATTCCCTGTTGCGTGCGCAGGTGGAACTTGACCCAGTATCTTTCGTTCTTCGCGTTGATGAAGCTGAATGTGTGGCTGCCAAAACCGTGCATATGGCGGTAGGAGTACGGAATGCCCCTTTCACTCATGACAATGGTCACCTGATGCAGAGCCTCAGGTAGCGATGACCAGAAGTCCCAGTTATTGCGTGCACTGCGCATATTGGTATGCGGGTCGCGCTTGACCGCATGATTGAGATCGGGGAACTTGAGCGGGTCGCGGAGGAAGAACACGGGAGTGTTGTTGCCGACCAGGTCCCAGTTGCCTTCCTCAGTGTAGAACTTGATCGCAAAGCCGCGGATGTCACGTTCGGCATCGGCCGCGCCGCGCTCACCTGCCACGGTGGAGAACCGTGTGAAAAGCTCGGTCTTCTTGCCGATCTCCGAGAATATCTTGGCCTTGGTGTACTGGGTGATGTCGTGTGTGACTGTGAAGGTTCCGTATGCGCCGGAACCCTTTGCGTGCATGCGCCGCTCGGGAATGACTTCCCGGTCAAAGTGAGCGAGTTTCTCCAGGTACCAGACGTCCTGCAGGAGCACCGGTCCACGTGGCCCGGCAGTCATCGTATTCTGATTGTCAGGAACGGGGGCGCCGCCGTTGGTAGTGAGTTTCTTCTTCATGGCTGTCTCCTTTTCGCGCTGTGCGCGGTGTTATGGATCGGTTGTCGGGGCGCATCTCAGACACAGGCCTCTTACTTCCACCTGGATCTTGTTGACGACGCCGTAGGTCTGAACGCAAGTCGGGACTTGAAGCTTGTCAAAGTCCTCGCTGTAGAAGTCGCGCGCTTCTCCGCACCTGGTGCAGACGAAATGATGGTGAAGCGCTGTGTTCCCGTCAAAACGCATTCGCTCCTGGGGAATGCCTAGCGTGTTTATCAGTCCGAGATCAAGCAGCGTCCACAGAGTCCGGTAAACCGTATCGAGCGAGATGGTCGGTACTCTCGCGCGGACACCCTTGAAGATCGACTCTGCGTCGGGGTGGTCACCGGCCCCCGCGATCTCACGGCATATCTCGAGACGTTGGTGAGTGAGCTTCACTCCCGCCTGCCTGAGTTCGCACTCAAAGCGTTGTATACGTCTTTCCAGTTCATCCGTTTCGGGTTTCACGGAGCTCCTCACAAGATAGGACTGATTCTTAGATAGGAGTCTATCACAATATGGGTGACGTGTCAACCCCTGTTCGGGTGACTCTTTTGTTGTCATTCCGACCAGCGGGAGGAATCTCCGTGGGATGTCCCCCTGCGGTCGAAATGACGTGTATCAAACCGATCGATTTGACCGGCGGGAGGTCGGTGTGTTAGATTAGTAAAGGGACTGGCTGAGCTATCGACTGTGGACGGTGAGCCGGTTCGTTTTTTTGTGTGTAAGTATGCGCGTAGATACTTCGAGGGCGTGTGCCCCGAAGACCTGCTCAATCTGCTTCGGGACACGCGTCCGCGAAGCATAGGACGGATGGAAACAGGAATGCTTCTTGGAACTCAGAGCGTTAACTCACGCAATCATCTCGAGATAGGCGGCTGTGATGTGGTGGATCTGGCGGCGGAGTTTGGAACGCCGCTCTATGTTATAGACGAGCAGTTCGTGCGCGAGCGCTGCAGGCAATACAATGCGGCGTTCAAGGAGCACTACGGTAACGCGGCGGCAGCCTATGCCGCAAAAGCGTTCATCGTGGCCGCAATGTGCAGACTGGTCGCCGAAGAAGGCATGTGGCTGGACGTGGCGAGTGCTGGCGAGTTGCACACTGCCAGTATCGGCGGTTTTCCTATGGAACGAGTCCTGCTGCACGGTAATTTCAAGACTGCGGAAGAACTCGAAATGGCGGTTGATCTGGGAGTTCGATATATTGTGGCAGACAGCTTCCTGGAACTGGAAGTGCTGGCGGCCATAGCGCAGGATGCCGGCAAGACCGCGCAGGTGGTGCTGCGGTGTAACCCCGGAGTCGATCCTCACACCCATCACCTTATCCGCACCGGCCAGGAAGACAGCAAGTTTGGGTTCAACATCAAAGATGGTTCCGCAATGCGCGCAGTCCGCAAGGTCATCGAAGAGGACGGCCTGGAATTACACGGTCTGCACTGCCACGTAGGCAGCCAGATATTCGACATGTCGCCTTATGTGGAAGCCGCGCCAGTGATGCTCGAGTTCATCAAGAGGATTCTGGATGAAACCGGAGTCGCCGTCAGCCTGCTTGACATGGGCGGAGGTCTTGGAGTCCGGTATCTGGAGGAGCACAATCCTCCGAGCGTGGATGAGTTCGCCCGGACCGTGTCGGACGCAGTGAAGTCGGCGACCGCCGCGGCAGGGGTTGAGCCGCCGATGCTGATGGTCGAACCTGGGCGGTCGATTGTTGGTGAGGCTGGAACCACCCTGTATACTGTCGGGCCAGTGAAGCAGGTCAGCATCTCGGAGGACCCGGGGCGCAGAACGTATGTGTCCGTAGACGGCGGCTTGAGTGACAACCCCAGACCGGCGCTGTACGATGCGGTCTACTCGGCAATGATCGCGAACCGCGCTGATGACGGGCCCGACGGCAAGTACACTGTGGCGGGCCGGCATTGCGAGACGGACATATTGCTGCGAGACGTCAAACTGGCCGCCCCCAAGACGGGCGACCTGCTGGCGGTGCAGACCACGGGCGCATACAATCATGCGATGGCGAGCAACTACAACCGGTTCACCAGGCCCGCGGTGGTGTTTGTTCACGACGGAAAAGCAAGATTGGCCTGCAGGCGCGAGACATTGGAGGACGTCGTGAGGTGCGACGTTCTGGAGTAGAGGAACATGAACAACGACCTGTACTCTTTTCTCATTAAGATGGCCGCGCTCATAATATGCATAACCATTCACGAGTTTGCACACGCATTGAGCGCGTACAGGGCAGGGGACGACACGCCCAAGCTACAGGGCAGGATTTCGCTCAACCCAATCGACCACCTCGACCCGCTCGGCACGATAATGATGGTGGTGACTTCCATCTCCGGCCTGGGTGTCGGCTGGGGAAAGCCGGTGATGATCAACTCGGTCAACTTCAGGAGCCCGAGATGGGACAATCTGAGAGTTTCACTCTGGGGGCCGCTGTCCAACTTGGTGACTGCGGCGGTCCTGGGCACGATCCTGCGATTCGCCGGACCGGCGCTGTCGCCTCCAGTGTATCAGTTCTTAATCTGGATGTTCCTGATCAGTATCGGGCTGGCGATGTTCAACCTGCTGCCCGTTGCGCCACTGGACGGATCACACATACTCTCGGCTCTTCTGCCGATAGATACCGCAAGACGCTATGACGATTTTATGCATCGATATGGAATGATTGTATTCATAGGATTGATCTTCATCGGCGGCGGAAGAGTAATACAATACCTGATCGGTCCGCCGGCATACTTCCTGTCAAGGCTGTTTCTGGGCGGGTGACACCGCCAATATCGCGATTTTCGGAGAGACTATGAGCAAGAAAAGACTTCTATCGGGCATGCAGCCTACCGGACTGCTCCACCTCGGCAATCTTGAGGGTGCGCTGGCAAACTGGGTGCATCTGCAGGACGAGTACGAGGCGTTCTACTTTATAGCGAACTGGCATTCTTTGACCACGCTGTACGACAAGACGGAGCTCATCAAGGAATACACCAGACAAGTGGCAATCGACTTCCTTGCTGCTGGGCTGGACCCGAATAAGTGTGCAATCTTCAGGCAGTCCGACATCATCGAACACGCCGAACTCCACCTGCTCTTCTCAATGGTTACCCCAGTCTCCTGGTTGGAGCGCGTACCGACCTACAAAGAGAAGACGGACCAACTGCAGATTGATTCCGCAAGCTACGGCCTGTTGGGTTACCCGGTGCTTCAGGCAGCGGATATCTTGATATATAAGGCCAGCGTAGTGCCGGTCGGCAGAGACCAGCTTCCGCATCTTGAGCTCTCGCGTGAGATCGGCAGGCGGTTCAACTACATCTACGGCGAGATATTCCCCGACTGCGAGGCAAAGCTGACGGAGTATGCCGTTATGCCCGGTGTCGACGGGCGGAAGATGTCCAAGAGTTACGGCAACGCGATCTACCTGGCCGATACTCCTGAGGAGACCTCGGCAAAGGTGCGCTCTATGTTCACCGACCCGCTCAAAATGCGCAGAAACGATCCCGGACATCCAGAGGGTTGTGCGGTATTCGCGATGCACAATGTCTACAACAAGGACGAAGTGCCAGCCATCCGTGCGACCTGCGAAACGGGTGAACTTGGGTGCGTGGACTGCAAGAAGAGGTGCATGGCCGTCATCAACGATAGGCTGGCACCAATACGCGAGCGCAGACAGCAGTACGTTGACCACCCGGACGATCTTGAAGACATTCTCGCCAGCGGCGCCAACAAGGCCCGCGCCGTCGCCCGCCAGACGATGGAAGATGTGCGGAAGGCGATGAACTTCTAGCCGATCTGTTCGCGACGACTCACCGGGCAGACACATCGGTCTGCCCCTACAGTAATTCC
>CAYSLA010000033.1:14915-27275 GCA_964431685.1 uncultured bacterium
TCTGTTCGCGACGACTCACCGGGCAGACACATCGGTCTGCCCCTACAGTAATTCCACAGGGGCAAACCTGCGTGTTTGCCCTAAGGTCTGGTTGCCCAGATCATCCCTCGCCTTACCACCTCTCGAGCCTCGTACACGTCAAAGTCACTGGCCACGTGTCCGACGGATGAGTAGAACACTCTACCCTTGCCGTATCTGCGTTTCCATACCACAGGCATGACGCAGCCTTCGATCCAGTCGATACCCTCTTGAGCGTGGACTGTGGTTGTAGCCAGGACTTCGTTGGACGGGTCTACATGCATGTAGTACTGCTCGCTGGTTATCCTGAAGTCTGACAGATCTTCTGTGATCGGATCGTCCCGATTAATGAAGTTCACCTCGTGTTCAACCTGGCCGCCAGGATGGTTCACGAATTGCCCTCCCACCATGAACTGATATTCACAGTTGACGCGGAAGGCGTCTCCCATCCCTCCGTGCCAGCCTGCTATCCCCGATCCCGCACGAACGGCCTGCTCCAGCCCGGTTTCCTGCTCAACGGTGATTTCGCCGCAGGTCCATGCCGGTACGAGCAAATCAAAGCTTCTGGCATAATCCACGTCTGCGAAGGAATCCAGCGAGTCGCTGACCTCCACACGGTAGCCTTCTTCCCGAAGAATGGGCACAAACACGTCCACACACTGCCTGGGCTCGTGTCCGTCCCATCCGCCCCACACGAAAAGCGCTGATTTCATAAACACCTCTTTGGATATCTATCTGGCACCTCGCTGCGTGCAGCACAGGTGCGACTTATAGGTTACCAGTATCTCGCTGCGTATGCAACAGCCATTTGTGATAAAATGCTCCTATGTCGATCTTTGCGATATCCGATCTGCACTTGTCGTTCCACAAGCCCAAGAGCATGGACATATTCGGCGAGGCCTGGAAGGACCATCACCTTAAGGTCGCAGCCAACTGGGACAGAATGGTCTCCGGCGACGATGTGGTGCTGGTTGTTGGAGATCTGTCGTGGGCCGTGCGTTTCACGGAGGCTGCTCCGGACATCGCTTTCCTGGCTGAAAGACCGGGCAGAAAGATACTCATACGCGGCAACCATGACTATTGGTGGCGCAGAGAGGCCACTAACCGGCTGAACAGCCTCCTGCCGGAAGGCGTCGAACTACTGCAGGGTCATGCGGTCACCATCGGCGATTGCGCCATCACCGGAACTCGGGGTTGGAGACAGGAGGAAGAAGAGAATGAGGCGGGTGATGAGAAAGTGCTCGCGAGGGAATTGAGGCTTCTTGAGCGAGGATGCCTGGAGATGCCCCAGGACGCAAGTCGGCGTATCGCGGCAATCCACTACCCGCCGTTTGACACAAGTCTGCGCCCAAACGACTTCGACGCACTGGCCCGCAGGCACGGAGTTGACACTATCGTCTACGGCCACATTCACGGTGGACTATCTCTGAACGGCATGCACGACGGAGTGCAGTATCACCTTGTGTCCGTAGACCACACGGGTTTCGCCCCTGTGCTGATCACGTGGAACACCTCCCCCTAACCCCCTCCGTTTCGGAGGGGGTTAGGGGGAGGTGGGGTAAAGCGCCTGGTCCTGCAGATGATCCTTGGCGAATCGGGTTACGACTACCCGCAGTGCTCCTCCAGATAGGCTATGATTGCCTGGTCATCGTCTGCTATCACCCGGCCGTCGTCCAGCACCAGGGTGGGAACCATACACTGACCCGAAACCTCTATGAGCTCAACGCGGTCCTGTCGATAACCCGGCACATCGATCTTCTGATACTCCAGCCCCAACTCCGCTAGTTTCCTGCGCACGCGGACGCAATATGGGCAACCATCAAGATTGTAGAGCTTCATCATATTCTGTGGCTTATCCCTTCAAAATCGGTGTATTTGGAGACGTCAGCGTCCCAGAAATCGAGTGGTACTGGTATCTTGCCGCTGCCGTCGGGAGCGTCGATGACGTACGTAGGACACGCCAAACCAGACAGTGTCTTCCGCAGCCTGGTCATTATGGCTCGCTCAACCTCAAAGTCCACTATGAAATGCATAGCGCCCGGTACCGGATCGCAGCGGTATATGTAGTACGGCCGCACTCCCATATCAAGAAGCCGCGTGAACAGCTCGTGGAGCGTTTCGTAGTTGTCGTTCACCCCCCGCAGAAACACGGACTGGCTGCAGAGTATCGCACCAGTCTTGCGCAAATCCCGCAGACAGCGCATCGTCGGGTCCGTCAGCTCCGATGGATGCTCGAAGTTCACTCCCACGTATACAGGTTGTTCCACGGCTTCGATTGCTGCGAGTTTGGCCGGGTTGACAAGAGCCGGGTCTGACACAGGTGCACGGGTGCCGATACGGATGACTTTCACACTCTCAATCTGCGACATGCACCTCAAGGCGTACTCGAAGAGACCATCGTCAACAGTGAACGGGTCACCACCCGAGAAGATTACCTCTCGCACGACTGGATTGGCCTGCAGGTAAGATATCCAACCGTCAACGTGCTCAAAAGAGATTCGACCGCGCTCCAAGTCCGAGACCAGCCGCCTTCTGGTGCAGAACCGGCAGTAGGCCGCGCATTCGGCGGTCATCAGGCACAAGACCCGGTTGCCATACTTGTTGATCATCCCAGGCACAACCTCGTGCTCGGCCTCGCGCAAGGGATCATCGCCAATGCCCGCGTTATCCAGCGCTTCGTCGTCGGAGTACTCGAACTGCTTTCTGACAGCAGGTTCGTAACTCATAAGCGTTTCGAGAAAATCAGTAGTTCGTTCCAGCATCACTATTGCTCCGCCGGGAACGCCGGTGTCCTCACCGGCCATCACGTGCCGGCGGGAACCTCTGCGCTCCCGGAAATGCCATCCATCCCACTAGTCTCGAACCGTACACGGAGCCATAACCGCGTCGGACATACCGTGTATCAGCTTCTTGTCTTTTGGACACGCGGAGGACAGAATCCCCGCAAGCACCGCTCGTCCTTCCCGCACAAAGTAGTATGGACACAGCCTCACCCTCGCTTCCATCGAGCGCGCACTTCCGTCCCGATCTATGTACTCCGCCTGCGTGACAGCACTGTCCGCATACGGCTGTATAACGTATGGAGTCGTTGCGAACGCGCCAAGCGCTCTGTTGACCGCCTCGCCCCACTCTTCTGAGGAGACGTCATGTCCAACCACAACTCCTCTACTTCCCCAGGCCAGCGGTGAGAAGCCGGAGGGCTTGAGTACCAGCCTCCGCTCCTTCTGAGTTCCGCTCGCTATATCGCGCCAGTTCCGAATAGTTCCGCCGCGGTAACGAAAGCCCGATATCTCCGCATGCGGCGGTACGGGCCGTGGGTCCAATATGTAAGTCGGCGCAACTGTGTTTCGCAGCAGTTCAAAGTCAGGGCCGCCCATAGACATCCGCCAGTATTCCTCCAGAGCGCCGTGATGCAGCAGTGCGAGAAGAAGCTTCTCTTCGAGATAGTGTTTGTATGGCGGCGTTACGACCACCAGCTTCTTCCTGGCCGCGTAGGAGATAAGCTCGGCCTTGGGGATATTCGGCAGGTCGAAAAGCTCGTAGAAACGATACACAGCACGTCAATCCGCAGCCGCTGGGCCTCAACCTCCAGATACAGGCCATCCTCGGTGAATGCAAGCTCCTTCGGATGCACACAGAAGAACCTGGCGCCGCGTCCCCGCAGAGTCCGTGCCAGATAGCGCATCTCCGGCCGGTAGTCTTCGGACTCATCCGAGACCACAATGGCGCACACCGGATCGTCATACCCCGCCGCTTCGGCTATCATCCGCCGGAACCCCTCAGCCACTCCGTCAGGGTGGCCGGCAAGATCGAACCCGGCTTCCCGATATGTGGTAGACAGGCATTCCAGGTGCCCGAACCCACCTGGTACGCTGTCCAGCTCGGTCACCGCGAAGCCACCAGGCGTGACAAGCACGTCGGGCCTCAGAATGCAGGGCAGCTTCTGCCTGTGATATTTCATCCCGGCGTGGCGAACAATCTCCTCACCTTTGCCGATGTCGAGGTACTCGCGCACCCAGTCGAACTCCCTGGCCGAGTGCAGACGGTTGACCGCCCCGTAGAACGCAAGTATCGCCTTTCCCAACAGTTCCAGGGTCTCAAGTTGCACGCGAGACAGCACAAAAGGTTCGGCGGATACTAGATGATCCCGCCGACCCTCAAGAGTCTGCGACGCTTCCTGCCAGATGCCCGCGTCAACAAGACTGAACTCGACTCTTTGTCCGATGTGCCCACGGGCCTCCGATTTCTGCCCGGTAGTGCAACTCACAATCGGCGTCTCCTGTCATCGCCGTGCTGGCGAGATCGCAATTGGTATGACATCATCATAATACCCGAAATAGCATATTGCAAACACCCCCGCTCCGGCCGAACGGGCATTTTCGCTTCATAAAGCCCCAATCAAGCTGAGACTTTGGTTCGGGGCGGGCTCTTGACACCTTATTGTTGTGCTGCTATCATTTGACGCAGTGACCGGATATGAGCATAGACTTTGGAGCACTCATCCCTCTTGGGATTCACATAGGCATTATCCTGCTGGTCGCGATCGCGGTGCTGATCTTCGTGATGCTGGTAGTTCTCTACCTGGTCCTGAAGCTGCGTTGGGTGATCGCCAGGATACAGAGCAGGCTTGGGCCGAACCGAACTGGGCCGTGGGGTGTTGCCCAGACGGTAGCCGATGCCCTCAAGCTGTTCCAGAAAGAGGACATAATCCCGCGAGGCGCGGACAGGTGGCTGTTCACAATTGCCCCGGCCATCGTCTTTATCCCTGCATACCTTGTGTATGTGGTTATACCCTTTGGCCACAGGATGACGCCGCAGGCGCTGGATGTCGGGGTGATATACATCGGGGCGATTTCCAGCCTTGGCGTGATAGGCATCATAGTAGCCGGGTGGGCATCGAACAACAAGTGGTCGCTGTTAGGGGCATACAGGGCGGCCAGCCAGTTGATCGCCTACGAAGTGCCGATGATACTCGCGCTGGCAGTGCCTGTGCTTCTGCACGGCAGTCTGAATCTGACTACAATCGCCGCGGAGCAGTCCGGGTATTTCTGGAACTGGAATCTGTTCCATCTTTCCGGCTGGCCTATGATTCCGATTGCGTTCCTGCTGCTGTTCATTGCCGGGCTCGCGGAAGTCAATGTCGCCCCATTCGACATAATGGAAGCGGAGTCTGAGCTGGTCGCAGGGTTCAATACCGAATACTCAGGGATGAAATTCGCACTTTTCTTTCTCGCGGAGTTTGCCGCGTCCTGGACACTGGCCACGATCATTGTCACCCTTTTCCTGGGCGGATACCATCCGCCGCTGCCCATTCTGGGAGGCCAGTTGTCAGGCGTGTGGCTGTCGCTCGTTTCGTTCGTCTGGTTGATCATCAAGACGTGGGTTGTGGTACTGCTGATACTCTGGGTGCGAAGCACTCTGCCGCGTGTTCGATTGGATCAACTGATGGGATTTAGCTGGAAGGCAATGATTCCGGTTGGACTCGCGAATCTGCTGCTGACCGGCGTATATGTCGTGTATTGGATGCCCAGATGAGATCGACAATTGTCCGTGACATCATTAACGCTCTTGTCAGCATCCCCAAGGGGCTCAAAGTCACTCTTTACAACTGGAGCATTCTTCGGGGCTCGGTTACGGAGTTGTACCCGGATGTCCAGCCTGACCTGCCTGAGGCGTTTCGGGGCATGCCGACGCTGCCGGTAGACACAACTACGGGTCGCAGCCGCTGCATAGCTTGCGGCGCTTGCGCCAGGATGTGCCCTGAGCACATCATCTCGGTCACTTTGGACAAGGCCGACTCCAAAGACCGCAAACCCGCGGAGTTCACGATAGATATCTCGCGGTGCATGTGGTGCGGTCTGTGCATGGAAGTCTGCCCGGTCAACTGCCTGCGCCCCGCACGGACTTTTGAGTTTGCGTGCCGCACCCGGGGCGAAATGGTCAAGGACATGCAATCGCTGATGGCTTTGGGCGGGGAGTTCCCGAAGGAGCCCGAGTCGGAGCCTGCTGCTCCCGAGAGCGCGAATTAACTGAACCAACAACGTGCGGACACCATTTGTAGGATGCTAGATTGACACTTTTCGGGTTTGAGATAACCGGATATCAGATTTCTTTCCTGGCACTGGCGGGTATTACCGTGCTGGCGGCCCTTGGGGTCGTGCTGATCCCCAACATACTGCGGGCAGCGCTGCTGCTCGGGTTGACACTGTTTGGCACGGCGGGTTTGTATGTGTTGATGAATGCGCCTTTCCTTGCCGCGGTACAGGTGATGGTGTATGTAGGAGCGATCGTGACCATGATCGTTCTTGCCATATTCCTTTCGCACGAGGTGATGAAGACGGGCTTCGGGAAGTCGACCTACAACTTCCTGCTGGGTGGCGCTGCCGCTGCGGTGTTGTTCTTATTCCTGTTCATCAGCATTGCCAACTCGGTGTGGGTGCGCAATGCCGTCGCACAAGGGCCTGCGGCTGAGGACGTGGGCGTTCAGTCGGTAGCAAGGATGCTGCTGCAACCTTATGTGTTTCCTTTTGAACTGGCTTCGCTTGTTCTTCTGACGGTCTTGATAGGCGCGATAGTGATAGCCAAGGAGGACAAGCCCGGTGAGCCATAGCGCATACGGCATTCCCATAAGCTGGTTCCTGACCGTAGCGGCGATCCTCTTCTGCGCTGGCCTGTTTGGCCTGATGACACGGAGGAGCGCAATTGGCATGCTGCTGTCCATCGAGCTTATGCTGAACGCGGCGAACATAAACCTGGTTGCGTTTGGGTCATACCTGAAGATGCCCACGCTGGCTGGACAGGTTTTCGCCGTGTTTGTTATCACGCTGGCGGCGGCGGAGGCGGCTGTCGGGCTTGCCATTGTGATCAACGTGTACAGACACGAAAAGCACGTTGATGTGGACAAGATGACCACGATGAAGTTATAGGCTATGCTTCAGGACGGGAGCACGTGGAAGTGCTCCCCTACACTGTGCCCTGTAGGGGCGGACCTGTGTGTCCGCCCGACCCGTGCCAGGGCAGCGGCACACTATATGTTGCGGGACCACATACGTCCCAATCTCACACGGAAAGTAGGATAACGCATCTTGACATTGACTAAGATAATGGCTTTGCTTGCAGGTTTGTTTGCGCTGTCGGTACCGGTCTGGGCCCAGGACGCACGGCAACACGTGGCGCCGTCGTGGCACGGTCTGTCCGGGCTGTACGTGACCCCTACCGCGCGCACGATAGGCGCCGGCAGAGCGGGGTTCGGGTATAGTGAGTCGAAACACGTAGAGGTCCTCGACGGCGGCCAGTCTCACGACCGGCAGGTGCGGGCCGAGATGGTGTATGGAGTGAACGACCGGCTCGAGGTAGGTGTCAGCTATCTGCGCAATCTGTTCGATGTGGACTGGACATTCGCTCCGCAGCTTGAGCACCGTACTAAGATCACGTACAGCTTAAAGTATCTGGCCGTGGAGGAAGACTACGACGGATTTCGGCCGGCCATCGCCCTTGCAGTCCGCGACATAAGAGATACTGATCGCGACACCCCTCCGTTGAAGGATACGCACAACGGACGCAAGATCTTTCTACTGGCAAGCAAGAGGCTCCGTAACAACCCCGAAACTGGCCGATTCGTCGATGGGCACATGGGAGTGACATACAACTATCACGGCGCAAGCGCCCTGTTCGGCATGGAGATGACAATGTCCCCGACCATCAGCTTCATCGCAGAGGGGATGTGGGATTCGCCGTTCGTCAACTTCAGCGGCTCATATATGAATACCAGATACAGGGGCACCGATGACCACAAAGGCCGCTTTGTCTACTGCACGGGGTTGCGGATGTACCCGGATATCGCGCCTGGAATGGTTGTGGACTCTGGATTCGTGGGCGATGGGTCTTTTGAGTTTTCGTTTGGAATCAGTTTCGTGAGAGGTCTCTAGGCTTGATTGCTTATGCGTGGATAATACCTCTGCTGCCGGCGCTGGCGTTTGTGATCACAGTCGCTTTCGGGCGTCGCCTGCCAGGGAAGGGCGCTTATCCTGCGATAGCTATGATGTTGCTCGCGCTGGCGCTCTCTGCCGTCCTGGCGGGGCAGTGGTTCCTCGGGTCCGATCACCCGGAACGATATAGCGCCAGCCTGCCGTGGATGCCCGTAGCGAACCAATACATCAATATGGGGTTCTCGGTCGACGCCTTGACGGTGGTGATGCTGCTGGTAGTTACGATCGTGGCGTCGATGGTAATGATCTATTCCGTCGGCTACATGCACGGAGACCCCCGATACCCTCGCTACTACGCGTATCTCTCGCTGTTTTCGTTCGCAATGCTCGCTCTGGTGGTCGCAAACAATATCCTGCTGATGTTTATGAGCTGGGAACTGGTGGGATTGACCAGTTATCTGCTCATCGGCTTCTGGTTTGAGAAGCCGTCTGCTATGCGTGCGGCGAAGAAGGCTTTTCTCGTCACGCGCGTGGGAGATGTCGGCTTCATTGCGGGGCTGGTGCTGCTCTACATTCACACAGGCACAATGGACCTGTATGGCAGCGAGGGCGTGTTCGAGAGACTGGGCGATGTGCAGGGCATTGTTCAGATTGGTCCCTGGGTTGTCTCAGCCATCGCGATGATCGGCCTGCTGCTGTTCTGCGGGGCGATAGGCAAGAGCGCTCAGTTCCCTTTGCACGTTTGGCTGCCGGACGCGATGGAAGGTCCCACTCCGGTCTCGGCGTTGATACACGCCGCCACGATGGTGGCTGCTGGTGTCTATCTTGTGGCGAGGATGTACCCGGTGTATCTCGCGGATTCCTCGCACGTAGCCATAAACACGGTCGCTTATGTCGGCGCGTTCACGGCATTGTTTGCTGCCACAATTGGGTGTGCGCAGAACGACATTAAGCGCGTGCTGGCGTATTCGACTGTCAGCCAGTTGGGTTACATGATCATGGCGCTGGGGGCATTCGGGTTCGGCGCCGGTGTGTTTCACCTGATGACTCACGCGTTCTTCAAGAGCCAGCTTTTCCTTGGGTCAGGCAGTGTCATACACGGGACGGGCACCCAGGACATCCGCGAGATGGGCGGGCTCAAGAAGAAGATGCCGGTGACCTACTGGACGTTTCTGATATCAACCCTTGCGTTGTGCGGACTGCCATTCACCGCCGGAGGGTTCAGCAAAGAAGAGATTTTGCTGGTAACATTCCAGACCAACAGGATAGTGTTCTTTGCAGCTACGCTCGGTGCTTTTCTTACAAGCTTCTATATGTTCCGGCTGGTATACAAGACGTTCCACGGCGAGCCGCGCAACCACGAAGTGCACGCACACGAAAGCCCTAAGGTCATGCTCGTGCCACTGGTGATTCTCGCTGCTCTGGCCATCGTGTCCGGGTATGTGGGCACCCCGTTCGCAAACCACTTCGAGCACGCAATGGCGGGTGTGGTCGGACACCACTTTGAAAGCCTGATGCCGCACGTCGAAGGCGGGTTCTCGCCACTCATATTCTCCGTGGGAACCCTTGTTGCTCTTGCCGGAATCGGGCTCGCGACCTTGATCTGGCTTGTGCCGGTCATCAAGATTGAGAAGCTCAACGTACCGCCGTTCCGGCAGATAGCGTACATCGTAGAGAACAAGTACTTCATCGACGAGATATACCAGGCCACAGTGATTCGGATTCTGATGCTGGTGGCCGGGCTGAGCTATCTCTTCGACAAGTGGGTAATCGACTACTGCATCGTCAACGGAGCCGGTTATCTCACCCAGGTCGCCGCTGGCGTGTATGGCTGGTTCGACCGCACGATAGTGGACGGTATAGTCAATCTTATCGGCTGGGTAACCAAGTCTGTCGGCGATCTGCTCCGCCAGTTCCAGACCGGTGTCAGTCAACACTACATATTCCTTACCACGGTGGCCATTGTGCTCATGGGCATCGCTGTGATGGCACTGCACTACTCCGATGAACTGTGGATACCGATCCGGATGTGGCGCGAGTTCTTGCATATCTGAGGGAAAGACAAATGCCTACCAGTAATAGTTGGATACTTCCGGTGATCACATTCTCCCCGTTGCTGGGGGCACTGGTCATCATGTTCATACCGGGCGCCAGAGACAGGGCGATCAAGCTGATCTCACTCGTCTGGAGTCTGATCCCCCTGGCGCTATCTGTGTGGTTGTGGTTTGCGTACAGTGCCGCTGGGCCGCAGTTCCCAGATGGTTCTCAGTTTGGAATCAACGTACCGTGGATTCCCGCGCTCGGTGTCAGTTTCGCGATGGGCGTGGACGGTCTGAGCGTTCCGCTGATCTTTCTCACCACGCTGCTAACCACCCTGAGTTTGATCTACTCGCTGTTCATAGAGACTCGCAGCAAAGAGTACTTCTGGATGTTTCTTCTGCTCGAAACTGGCATGTTAGGAGTGTTCACCGCACTGGACTTCGTGCTGTTCTTCGTATTCTGGGAGGTATCTCTGGTTCCGATGTACTTCCTGATCGGGATATGGGGCGGGCCGAGGCGTGAGTATGCGGCCATCAAGTTCTTCCTGTATACGATGGTCGGAAGTATGGCGATGCTCCTTGCCATACTGGCGATGTACTTCTCGCCGGAGGTCTCCCGGCTTGCCGGCGGACACACGTTTGATATGATGCTGATTGCCAAAGCCCATCCCTTCGCTGCGAATGCGACTGTGGCGGCGCTGGTATTCTGGGGGCTGTTTTTCGGATTTGCGATCAAAGTGCCTATGTTCCCGTTCCATACGTGGCTGCCTGATGCGCACGTAGAGGCTCCGACCGCAGGCTCGGTGATTCTGGCAGGTGTCTTGCTGAAGATGGGGACTTACGGGTTCATGCGGGTTCTGATGCCGATGATGCCGGACCAGTTCGCGCGGTTCTGGTGGATCATCGCGCTTGTGTCGCTAGTGGCGATAATCTACGGAGCGCTTGTGGCGATGGCGCAGACCGACCTCAAGAAGCTGATCGCTTACTCCTCCGTGAACCACATGGGCTACGTGACGCTTGGGTGTGCGGTCGCGGGGGCCACCAGTGTGCACGGCCTGTCGGAGGCGAGCCGGATGATGGCGTTGAACGGCGCGCAGATGCAGGTGTTCAGCCACGGCCTCATTACCGGAGCCTTGTTCCTCCTGGTTGGGGTTATATACGAGAGGGCACACACCCGAGACCTGTCGTCTTTCGGCGGACTTGGGGCGAGGCTCCCTGTCTTTGCCGGTATGCTGGCTTTCTGCAGCTTTGCCTCTCTGGGGCTGCCCGGAATGACAGGGTTCATAGCTGAACTTTCGGTGCTGGTGGGCACATTCGCCGCTTCCCCGCTTCTGGCAGGCCTCGCACTCATCGGTCTGGTGGTCACCGCCGCGTACATGTTGTGGATGCTGCAGAGAGTGCTGCTCGGCCCGCTCAATCCCAAATATGCCGAGCTTCCGGATGCGAACGCACGCGAGATCGTCAGTCTTGCTCCGCTCATGGCGCTTATGCTTCTGTTCGGTGTTTTGCCCGGCCCGCTTATGGCCATCTTCGACAGCGCCAGCAGAGTGATCGTCAGCATCATTAGGTAGCTTGGGTGCCGGACACTATCCGGCACCCAAGCGGCGACGGGGTGGGAAGGATGGGAGAAATGGGAGATATGGGTCTGCCCAAGATAGTTAAACCATCATTCCCATCATTCGCATAACTCCCATGCCACCCAGGTTGCTCAAACCACCGCCCAATGACGTATAATAAGTGTGTAGAACGTTCGCATAACAGGAGATTGTGCAATGCTCAAACACAAGGAAAAATACGTGGTGAACGAGCGCGGCATAAAGACCGCTGTCGTCCTCGACATAGCGGCCTACAAGGCCATGATCGAGCACCTTGAGAACCTGGAAGACGCCCTGGAGCTCGACGAGGCGGTTCGCTCAGCCAAGGGCTTCCGCCCATATAGCGAGATACGTGCAGAGATGAAAGAAGCTGGGAGGCTGTGACTTACGCTGTGCGGTTGGAGAGCGGGGCGGAGCACGATCTAAGCCGCGTTCATCGCCTTTAGCTCAGCTGAAGTATACGCCAGTAGGACGCCGACTTTGGTGGCATCTTCTCCGAGCTTCTCTCGCAGCGCAGTCCGAATCTTGGTCTGGCGATCAACGTGATCCAAGCCTTCAAAACCGTCCCAGACCACAGAGCCGAATATGCGTCTGCTCGACATCACCTCGGTATCAACTTTGATGCCTGGGAACTCGGCTTCCAAGATATCCTTTACTCTCTGTTCCATCGGGCTTCCCATACGGCCATTATACCGCCCCCCGACGACAGCTACAACGATTCTGGAAATCTCTCCGCTGTTTGTAGTAAAATAGCATCTGCAGCGCGGGGGATAGTAGCCC
>CAYSLA010000034.1:0-26991 GCA_964431685.1 uncultured bacterium
TGCCTTGAGGTTGACACAGGCTAGTGAGAGCTCAGTCTTCCTGAGTACTACGTCATGCCGGTCCTGAATCGAGTTCAGGATATCCGGCACCCATCCGGAGAAGGGATGGGTCCTGAAACAAGTTCAGGATGACGTGGTTTCTCACATAGTCTGAGCTTTTACACAGGGTAGTGAGTTTAATGAATGACAGTAAGTTGTGGTATGATAGAGCGATATGTCTAAGCGCAGCGCCAGAATTCTGATAGTTGACGACGAACAGCACATAAGACGGGTGCTGGAAGCCGTGATGGCAAAAGAGGGTCATCAGGTCGTTACTGCTGAGAACGGCAGGAAGGCGATTGACGTTCTCAGGAACGGAGACAAAGCAGACCTGATCGTAACTGATCTCATTATGCCGGACATCAACGGCGTCGAGTTGCTTGCTGCCGCAAAGGAAACCGACCCTGATCTGCCTGTCATTATGATGACCGCACACGGCACCATCAAGAGCGCGGTTGACGCGATGAAGCTCGGAGCCTTCGACTACATTACGAAGCCCTTTGAACTGGACGACGTCAAACAACTGGTGAAGAATGCCCTGGACAGAAGAGAGATGGGCGATTCCAAACCCACCCGTGCGCGCTCACGCTCTAGAAAGACGCGCGACGCCGATGTGATTGTCGGTTCCTCGCCCGCTATGCGTGAGGTCATCGACATGATCGAACGCGTCAAAGACAGCCGGGCATCGGTTCTTGTTCGCGGCGAGAGCGGCACGGGCAAGGAAGGCATCGCAAGGGCACTGCACTACGGCTCCATTCGCGCAGACAAGCCCTTTGTTCCGGTCGCTTGTGTCGCCCTTTCCGAGCAGCTCCTGCAGAGCGAGCTCTTTGGCCACGAGAAAGGCTCCTTTACTGGCTCTGTTGGCCAGAAGAAGGGGCGTTTCGAAATGGCTAACCACGGCACGCTGTTTCTTGACGAGATCGGAGACATACCTCAGACGGTTCAGATGATGCTTCTTCGTGTGATACAAGAACGCGAGTTTGAGCGCGTCGGAGGCAACGAGGTCATTAAGATAGATGTCCGCCTTGTTACGGCCACGAACCAGGACCTGGAGAAGATGGTGGCCGAAGGCAAGTTCCGCGAGGACCTTTTCTACAGGTTGCACGTAATCACACTTTACGTTCCGCCGCTCAGAGAACGGCTTGAGGACATCCCGGACTTGGTCAACCACTTCATTCAGATCTACAGCAAGGAAAACGCAAAGCCGGTAAGGGCCGCAAGCATGGATACGCTTGAAGCCCTGGCGGCCTACAACTGGCCGGGAAACGTGCGTGAGCTGGAGAACTGCATCGAGCGGGCGGTAGTTCTCGCGGACCCGGACGCTGTCCAGATAACTCCGGACTTGCTCCCCAAGGCCGTTCTCAATCCGAACAATGCGGCGTCCGGAGGTTGGGTCGATGACAAGTGACTCGAGACTGGGAGAACACAGCTCGTGAGAACTCTGAAAGGCAGATGCGCGCTGGTGACGGGGGGGGCTCGAAGACTCGGCCGTGCCACGGCCGTTTCTCTTGCGGAGTCCGGCAGTGATGTAATTGTCCACTATTATCGATCCCAGACCGACGCACTGGAGGTAGCAGAAGAAATACGAGCGATTGGCCGTCGATGTGAGACTGTTCGTGCCGACGTGCGGGATGACTGCGACCTGTCGGCACTGCTTGATTCCGCCGCCCGGAAGCTGCGACAGCCTGACATTCTGGTCAACAACGCCTCGATATTCCCTGTCTGCGATTTTGAATCAGCTACTCTTGATGATTTGATGGACAATGTGCGGGCAAATGCCTGGGGACCTTTTGCACTCGCCCGGGGATTTGCCGACGCGCTCGATGGGCACGGCAGTGTCGTGAACATCATTGATTCACGCGTGGCCGGCTATGATTGGCAACACGTACCATACCATCTCAGCAAGTCTCTGCTTGCAGTGATGACCAGAGTACTGGCCGTCAAACTGGCTCCAAAGGTTACGGTGAATGGTGTTGCGCCCGGTCTTATTCTCCCTCCTGAGGGCAAGGATCAAGGCTATCTGGAATCGCTCAAGGACCGGTCGCCGATGCGCAAGATCGGATCTGTGGCTGATGTGACAGACGCGGTGGTATATCTGGCGGGCTGCGCATTCGTCACCGGTCAGATCATATTCGTTGACGGCGGCAGGAATCTACTACGTGAATAGATCCTTGCTGACCGGCTCTCGAGATGGGAGGTAGAATAACGTACCGATGGACGCCATATACATCCGTGACATACTGCTGAGATGCATAATCGGAGTCAACGATGACGAACGCCGCGAGAAGCAGGACGTTGTTATCAACATCAAGATGGACGCCGACTTGTCGGAGGCCGGCAGGAACGACGATCTGTCGAAAACCGTTGACTACAAAGCTGTGAAGCAGCGCATCGTTAAACTGGTGGAAGACTCAGAATTCTTGCTGGTTGAGACCATGGCCGAACAAATAGCTCAGGCGTGTCTGGATGAGAGCGGCCGCGTAGAGGCGGTCGAAGTGCTGGTGGAGAAGCCCGGGGCGTTGCGATTTGCCAGGACTGTCGGAGTGGAAATACGGCGCACAAGACACCCCGGATAGGTGGGATCGCCAAACGTGCGTCGGTTGGGGCTGCTAAAGCTGATGGCGGTAGTGTTCATTGGAGTTGGGTCCAATATCGGGCCGGATGTCAACATACCCCGCGGTCTGCGGTTGCTGACGCAGTACTGCAGGCTCACGGGCATATCGACGTTCTATCAGACCCGTGCGTTGGGGCGGGATGATGTCCCGGATTTTGTGAACGGCGTGCTGAGGGCCGAGACGGACATTCTGCCCAGACACCTGAAGTACGGTGTCCTGCGCACCATTGAGGATCGGCTTGGACGTCATCGCACACCCGATCCCTGCCAGCCCAGGACCATAGACCTCGATATTCTGCTGTATGACGATCTTGTGGTCTCTGAGCCAGATATGGTAATCCCGGACAGACACATTCTGGATCGTGCATTTGTCGCCATACCTGTACTTGAGGTCTGGCCCGAGGCGGTCGTACCCGGGAGCGACATCAGCCTCAAAGATGTGGCTTCCCAACTGGACACGTCCGGGATGAAGAGCCTGCAAGAGTTTTCTATCGCATTAAGAACGGAGTTCAATCTATGAATGTTGAGAGAGTTCAGGAGCTCGTCAGAGAGCTGCTGATTGAGTTTGGTGAAGACCCCGATCGTGAAGGTCTGCGCAACACCCCTGACAGGGTGGCGCAGTCATACAGCTTCCTGCTAAAGGGATACCGCGAGACCGTTGACGAGGTTACCAACGGGGCGATATTCACACAAGACGCTGATAACATGATAGTGGTGCGAGATATTGAGGTCTACAGCCTGTGTGAACACCATATGCTGCCGTTCTACGGTAAGTGCCACATCGGGTACATCTCGACAGGCAAAGTACTGGGCGTGAGTAAACTCGCACGAATCGTAGATTGCTACGCTCGCAGACTACAGATTCAGGAACGGCTGACTCAGCAGGTGGCTCGCGCAGTTATGGGTGCCGTAGACGCAGAGGGGGTCGGAGTGGTCATTGAGGCAAGGCACCTGTGCATGATGATGAGGGGAGTCGAAAGACAAAACTCCGTAATGACTACATCTTCGGTGCTTGGCAGCTTCCACGAATCTCTGGCCACTCGCAGCGAGTTCCTTACTCTTATCAGCAAACACTAGCGCACGGCAATCGCTAGATTCTGCCTGAAAGGGAGGTATTGCGGCAGCCATTGCATAATACTATGTGGTATAGGCGCGTTGCTTCCTCCACAATGACGTGACGGGACAACGGGCTCCACTTCAGGAGGCAAACGACATGTACGCTGCTATCATTGCCGGCGGATCCGGAACCAGGCTGTGGCCAATGTCCAAGATGGACAAACCGAAGCAGTTTCATCGACTGTATGGCGAAGGCACCATGCTTCAGGAGACCGTCGACCGTTTGGATCCGCTCATCAAGCGCGAGGATGTATACGTTATTGCGGGCCGCAAGAGCGAGAAGGTAGTTCGAGAGCAGTTGGAATGGCTGCCCGCGGGCAACTTTGTCGGCGAACCAGTAGGGAAGAACACAGCACCGGCAATAGGCGTCATCGCCACCATCATCAACCGCATTGATCCAGACGGGGTTATCGTGGTCCTGCCCGCTGATCACGTGATCGCCAAGAGACAGCAGTTCAGGCATCTGCTTGAAGTTGCGGAGCAGGTGGCCAAGGAAGGTCCCAATGTAGTTACGATCGGCATAAAGCCCAATGCCCCTGAGACCGGGTACGGCTATATTGAGATGTCGGAGACTCATCGCTCGATTGGCGACGTTGATGTCTACAAGGCGGTAAGCTTCAAAGAGAAGCCCGATGCACACACGGCGGAGGAGTATGTCGCTAGTTGGCGGTACGTGTGGAACGGCGGCATGTTTATCTGGACGGCCAGAACGATCATGAACCTGTATCGCGATCACTCGCCGGACATCTACAAACTTATGATCCGCCTCGACGGTGCGCTGGGCACTACGGACGAAAGCAGAGTATACGACGAAGTCTATGATGCTTTCCCCAGTATATCCGTTGACTACGCGATCATGGAACACGCTAAGCACATCTACGTCATACCGGCGTCAGTGGGATGGAGTGACGTGGGTTGCTGGTCTTCTTTGCACGAGATCATGGGCCACGACGACTTCGGCAATTCGGTTGTTGGCGAGCACGTCGGTGTCGACACGCACAACTGTATGATCGTTGGTTCTGATCGTCTAGTTGCCACAATCGGGCTCGACAATCTGATCATAGTCGATGCCGGCGACTCGCTGCTCGTGATGCCGTCAGGCCGCTCACAGGATGTGAAGCAGGTTCTGGACGAACTCAAGAAACAGGGAAAGACAAAGTTCCTCTGATTACGCGGGAGCCGCGAACGGGGCAGACAGGCTACCCGAGGCAAATGACCAGCTTCCGTGCTTCGGAACCTAGATATGCTGCACACCGATAGGGCGCGATTTCGAATCGCGCCCTATCAGGGTTCTACCTGGGCGCCGTGATCGTTCTAGTCCAGCGGAACCAGTTTCAGGGCGTTGCCCGAGTATATCTTCTGCAAGATCTTATCCGGTAGCCCGAACGAGTTAAGCGCTTCCTGGTGCACGTTGTCGAAGTAGTCCCGAGCATAGAGAATCCTGTCCTGGAACTCTGTCAGAAAGTCTACTGCGTGCTCCACATCACGGTTCAGGGCATTGCACCCCGATCCGGCAGACAGATCGCAGTACAGATTTGGACACTCGCGGAGCAGTTTGGTGACTTCTCCGTCTCTCACTACCGGACCAGATGGGTAGCACTCCTTGTCGTGCAGACCATCCGCCGATATGTGCGCCCAGAACCCCGGACCGTGACCCAGGAATGTGGTGCCGGGGCAGGCGCGAACAGCACGGCCGAATGCCTCGATGCCTCCGCCGTACCAGTAGTGGGCTCGCGGATAACGGTGCTCTGCATATAAGGGGTAGTCTATGTGTACAATCACGGGCAGTCCTTTGGTGCCACAGAAACGAAACATGTCAAGGCAATCCGGAGTGTCATACGGCACTCGCACCTTTAGCTCCCCGTAGATACGCACCCCAAATGTATCCACAGCGGCGCTTAGAATGTCGATGGCTTCCGGTCTTCTGGGGTCAGGCGCATATCCCAGCACGAAACGCTCCGGAGCCCTCTCGATGTAGGATACGCATCGGCCAAACGGAATTGGGCCAGTCCCAAGACCAAGCTCTGGAATGCCGCGATAGCACTCCGAGCCAAACTCGTCCGCCGGACACTCCCAGGACAGAAGCCAGGTTACGTCTATTCCATACTTATCCATATTGGCAAGGTACTTTGTCAGGTCGTGACCGTGCCAGTCGGGGTGATTGTGGGCGTCAACTATCATCATATAACTCCTTAGCCTGGCGGGCCAGATAAGAACGCTCCGCCAGTTCAGAGTTACGTCCCAGGCTGCAAAAGACCTTCACAAAAAGTGACTCGGTCCGTATGCGTCGGGAGCACGTGGCAGCCCTTTTTCTACGTTACGGCTTCCCGCACCTCGCGGTCTTTGCGGATATTGGAGATAGACAAACAGTTCACCTCTCAACGGAAATCCCCTTATTCCATAAAGTCCGACACTCTGTCACCCGATAATTGAAGCTGGATCTCGACAGATGGCTCGACGGAGCAAGTGTCGAAGCGTGGGGTATGAACATGGACTCGAGCGCAGTCAACCTGACCGCATCCGTGTTGAGGTCGACCGAAGTGGACAAATCGTCGGCTGCTACGCAACGGGCGCACGTTGCCGCTCAAGCTCAACTCGGCCAGGAGCTTATGTCTCCCCCCGAAGTGAAGCAGACAAACGCTTCGGAGAACATCAAGAAGGACGCCGTAAGGCGAGAACAGGACAGGCAGAGGAAGGGTCAGCATCACCAGGGGCAGAACCGTCGCCACGGCGATCAAGCCGATTTGGAAGGCGGCTCCGCGCTGGACGTGATCGCCTAGCTGCCAACAAGAATCAATGGATGCTGTAGTATCTTTGGCTGCACTTATCACGATGAGCGGAGCAACCTACTTTGGCGTGCGGTGGATGCTGAAACTCGGCAAGTCGAGCACGGTGAGTGAGAACCCGCTCAGTCCGAGGGACCTGGCGGTCCTGCAGGAAACCGCCGCACGACTTCTGCACGATATCCGCACAGTAACGGATGATTGCGTTGCACGCATAGACGCGGCCTGCGAAAGAGCGCAAGCATTCCCACTCACGACGGCACAACAATCGCACCAATCAGCCGTCGAAGCAGACAACGCACCGGCCCAGCAGGCGGGTGTGGGGTCAGTATCGGAGCTTCTGTCGAGGTATCCGACGGCCGGCTCGTCTTCAACACCGGACAATACACTCATTACTCAAACCGAACAAAGCCGTGCGACGCTTGGAGTCGTGTTGAGCGGCGAACTGGAACTCGCTAACAACCTCGAAAAGCTGCGTCACAAGCCATAGTGAAGCGTAACCTTGGCCACACGCATAACAGCCGCGCCGCTCACTGATGTAAGCGGCGCGGTTAAGTTATCTGCCGTCTCGAGCTGCGGTCGCTCAGCTAATGCAGCGGCTATCCGGCGTCCGGAACCGCGTCTACTCTTCTAAGCTTGGTGGTGTAGCCGTACCTCTCTTTGCTCCAGCGAGTGGTACCGACCAGAGTCTCAGCGCCTCGAATGTCCAGGGAGTATGACATGACCACTAGTCTCGCCTTGAACTGTTTCAGGAAACGCTGCGCGGCCATCTTCGCCACGAAATCAGCTTCGTCGAGACTCGCACTCGGCTGCAAAGTAATTCGCAGGACATCCGTTCCGACGAAGCGTGCGTCCGCTAGGATCGCACCGAAATCTTTGTCATCACGCAAGTCCTGCACGAACTGCTTCCGCGCATCCTCGCCTATTGCACCCGCCCTCGGAGCCGGAGGCATCTTCTTATAGGCTTCTACGTTGCCTTCAGACTGCCTGGAATACTTGAAACCTACAGCCGAACAGGCAGCGACCACCAGGAGAGCAAGCACCCACAGCTTGCCGTTCTCTGCCAGCTTGTCGCGCCAAGTCATGCCGTAGGACACGCTCGCGCCAGCGGGCACGTCAACTTCCCAACCCTCAAGCATTCTCTGTCTCGGAACAGCCGTCATATCTATTGCTCCTTGCCTAGCGGTAACATGAGAGCGAACCTACAGCCGCCCTCAGACAACATCTGGATGAAATCAACTCACAAGAGGATACATCAACCATTACTTGAGTATTCCACAATACCCCGCTTGCGACCAATCAATTTGCACGCCGCTTCTGCGATTGCCTCAGAGGTTAGTCCGAACCTCGCTCTCAGGACTTCCAGCGAATCGTGTTCAACGAAGACATCCGGCACGCCGAGTTGCTTGACGGAATCTGCGGGGAATCCTCGGTTGGCGGCAAGCTCCAGTACAGCCGATCCGAATCCACCGATCATACTGTTGTCCTCGACTACCAGTACTGGGGACCCGGTGCTCAGAACCTCACAAATCAGCTTCTCGTCCAACGGCTTCACAAAACGTGAGTTGACCACCCCGACTGAAATGCCCTCCATGTCCAGCTCGTCTGCCGCCTGCAGAGCCGGGTAGACCGTTGAACCAACCGCAACCACCCACACGTCCCTGCCTTCGCGCAGTCTTTCGCCCGAGCCTATCGACAGGATAGACGGGGTCGTCGGCTCGTAAGGACACGGTCCCCCGCCCCTGGGATACCTGATGGCCATTGGGCCATCGTGCCTCAAGGCCGTAGCCAGCAGGTCCCTGAGCTCGCACGTGTCTTTTGGCGCGGCAATCACCAAACCCGGAATGTGACGAAGGAAGGAAAGGTCGAATACTCCGTGGTGTGTAGGGCCGTCCTCGCCAACCAGACCGCCTCTGTCGACTGCAAACACCACAGGCAGGCGCTGCAGACACACATCGTGGACAACCTGATCGTATGCTCTTTGTAGAAACGTCGAATACAGAGCCACAACAGGCCTGATTCCCCCGGCCGCAAGACCGGCAGCGAACGTGACAGCGTGCTGCTCACATATTCCCACATCAAAGAACCTGTCTGGAAAGACCTCAGCGAACTTCGCCAAGCCAGTCCCATCTGGCATAGCCGCGGTTATGGCAACTATCCGCTTGTCTTCCCGGGCAATATCCACCAGGGTCTCGGAAAAGGCCTTTGTATAGGTAGTGTTTCCGGAGGCGCGCTCGATGCTGCCATCTGCAACATCAAACCCGGTTATTCCGTGGAAGACACGCGAGTTGTTCTCCGCGTACTCGTATCCCTTGCCCTTCTTAGTGACCACGTGCACGAGAATTGGCCCGTCGAACTGTTTCGCGCTCTCCAGTATCTCCATCGTCAGTTCGGTGTTGTGTCCGTCAATTGGACCCAGATAGGTGAATCCCAGCTCCTCAAACAAAGCGCCGGCCTTGGAGCCAAACAATCGAACGACACCGTGGCTGAGGCCTTCGGCGGCGTGCGCAAGGGTTCTGCCGGCAGGCATCCTCTCCACCACCTCTTTGGCCCTCGTCTCAACTCGCTGATAGAGCGGAAGCATTCGCAGTTTGCTGAGGTGCAGAGACATAGCTCCAACGTTCTCGGCTATGGACATCTTGTTGTCGTTAAGCACGACGATAATGTTAGTCTTCAGTGCCCCGGCGTTGTTCATGCCCTCCAGAGCCATTCCGCCGTTTAGAGCGCCATCACCGATGACTGCAACAACGCTCCAGTCTCCGCCGACGAGATCGCGGGCCTTCGCTAGTCCTAAAGCCGCGGATATTGAAGTGCTGGCGTGACCGGCTCCGAAGGCGTCGTGTTCATTCTCTTCGCGCCTGGGAAACCCGGAGATTCCGCCCCCCTGCCTCAGGCCGGAGAAGCCCTGACGCCTGCCTGTAAGAAGCTTGTGAGGATAACACTGGTGGCCGACGTCCCACACAATTCTATCGCGGGGTGACTCGAACACAGAGTGCAGGGCGATTGTCAGCTCCACCACTCCGAGGTTCGAGGAAAGGTGGCCGCCTGTGCGAGAGACAGTGTCGATGATAACGCGCCGCATGTCCGAGGCGAGAATCAGCCTCTCCGAAGCGCTGAGCCTCTTCAGTTCCGACAGTGATTCAATACGGTCCAATACTGAGCACTTATCGCTCATAGCACTTCCATTTCGCCCGCCAGCGTTTTTCCCCGCGCAAGCAGGATGGCGTTCGCGGTTTGCATATCTGATTCCTTGTCCACATCCTCGGCAAGCTCCGGAAAGTCACTGATTACGGCAGCCACGCTCGCCTGAAGAACCCGCGAAGCGGCGTCCTCCAGGGAGGCTATGTTGAGGACCCACGGAAGCGCTTGCGCGACGATTACACGGGCCAGCAATCCAACACCTATAATACGCGCCAGGCGGGTAACTTGTTTCCGCGCGTCATAGGCGCCGCTGACCATATCCCAATTGTCTCTGACGAAGGACTTGGTGACCATAGTAACGTTGCCGCCCGTAAACGTGCCCTGCGCCGTCTTGAGATATGTGCGTTTCATCTGCGGATAGCTCGACTCACACACTTCGCGGCGCACGATTGGATAGGCAAAATCAACCTGCAACGCAGTTGCGCGTTCCACAAAATCGTCAATAGCTGCGGATGTCACCATTGGTATGTCTGCGCTCACTAGCAGCACGCGTTCACCGCCACCCTCAAGAGCATCGATACCACGCTTAATGTTCTCCACTAGAGTATCACCAGGTTCGACTACCGTGTCGAGTCCATCAGCCTTGACATCTCCTACTGCGACAATGCGTGATAGGGTGGACGCGTTTGTGAGTGCATCAACCGTCCAATGAAGCATCGGTCTGCCAGCGATGTCAGTCATAGCACGGTTGGGCAGTTTGTCGCCGGCACCCGAATCACTGCCCGGCGGAGACCCTGCCAGCACAACAGCGTCTATATCGCGCATTGGGCCTCACTGACCAGGCAGGACTGCTCCCGGGTCAACGAACTAACCGCAAATACACTCTCAAAACTCCCTTTGATATCAAGCGCCGCATCCTCGGCCTGCTCGCGAGAGTCAAACACCCCAAATACGCACGCGCCACTGCCGGCAAGCATCGTGCCGACGGATCCGTGATCAGCGAGAACCCTCTTCGCCTGCGCAATGTCATCATAGGCACTCGTGATCACAACATCGAAATCATTCTGCATGAGTTGAACCACCGAATCGAGGTCGGCGTTGCGGATTGCCGATTCCATTTCATCGCTTGCGCTTCTACTTCGCAATCGAGGTTGCTTGTCCAACTCTCCATAGGCCCATTTGGTTACGACCCCATCGTGAGGCTTAATCACCACAAGATGGAGTTGAGGCGCATCAGGCAGTGACACAACGTCCTCGCCCCTACTCCTCAACCGACACGTTCCACCATAGACAAACAGCGCCGCGTCTGAACCTACGGTCGAGCTTACGTCGATCAGTTGGGTATGCGTGAGGTTTGTTTCGTATATGCGGTCAAGCCCTGCGATAGCAGCCGCGGCATTCGCGCTCCCACCGCCCAGACCGGCCTTTACCGGGACGGTCTTTGCCAGCCTGCATACTGCCCCTCCGTAAATTCCAGTATATCGAAAGAAGGCTCTGCACGCTCGGAAGACAAGATTGCTCTTCCCGGCCGGTACATCCTGTACATCCACTGTCACGTCAATCAGCCCAGGCTCCGTCTTGCTGACCGTCACCTCGTCCGATATGTCGATGACCTGAGTTATGCTGTCCAGATTGTGATAGCCATCACGCCTCTTGTCCAGCACTTCCAGAGTCAGATTGATCTTCGCGAACGAGCGTAGTGTGATCTCATCCATGTATATATATTTCACGATCCGCTGGCAAAAAGGTCGGATCCCCCAGCCAGTCTGCCCAGTGTACACCTTTCATTCTTAGTTGACCCTTAAGTTTAGCAACGACCCGCCTGTGGTGTCAAAGTACACAACGCTGGCTGCGAGAAGTAGTGCCGCCTATGCACCCGACCAAAGACACGACAAGAACTTCCGCACGTTGGGATGTCCAGGATTCGAGAAGCAGGTCTTGACAGCTTTCAGGAATTCGGCTATAATATGACGTGTTCGTTTGCGCAGTGTGCGATATAGTGCCGTCCAGAGCGTAGAGAGATTCCGCTTTGGGGGCTTAAGTGTGTGTACGGCGGACACGCGCCAAGTCACACGGAGCGTGGAGGTTTGAATTGATTTCCAGCAAACTCCGGGGCGATACTTCCAACGGAGCGCTGATCGTAGTAGAGGGTATCGATGGCTCAGGAAAGAGCACACAGATACATCTTCTGCACAGATGGCTTCTAAGCGAAGGTTACAAGGTTTTCTTCAGTGACTGGAACTCGTCTCCCCTTGTAAAAGGGACAACCAAACTCGGGAAGAAGCGCAGGACACTTACTCCAACCACATTTTCGCTCATCCACGCGACAGACTTCGCCGATCGCACCGAGCATCAAATAATCCCAGCGCTAAAGGCCGGGGCTATAGTGCTGGCTGATCGCTATCAATACACGGCGTTTGCCCGCGACGTCGCGAGAGGCGTGCCCCCCGGTTGGGTGAGAAACCTCTATGATTTCAGCGCGAAACCTGACATCGCCTTCTACTTCCGTGTTCCCCTTGAAGTATCGCTGGAGAGAATCCTGACCGGTCGGGCACAGTTAAAGTACTATGAGGCCGGCCTGGATATCGGACTCTCAGACGACATCCGGGAGTCTTTCAAGATGTTTCAGTCTCGCATTATGGGCGAGTACGACGATATGGTCGACGAGTTCGGATTGACCGTCGTGGATGGCACCCGATCCATTGAGGAACAGCAGCACGAGGTTAGATGTATCGTCCTGGACCATCTGACCAAACGCAAGGGCATCCGCCCTGAGACCACAGGAGAGACTGATGGCAAGATTCCGCTTCTACGGTGAACCATTGCCGGGCGTTGACCTCGACTCACTGACAGGAAGACTGATCGTCCTGGAAGGTCCCGATGGCGTTGGCAGGTCAACCCAGGCAGAAATGTTGAGAGAGTGGTTGGAGAGTGCGGGACATGCCGTTGCTGACACGGGACTCACCCGCTCTGAACTGACCCAGGAGGGTCTTGACGAGGCTAAGAAGGGACACACTCTGGGACGCAAGACAATGTCCCTGTTCTATGCCACGGACTTCGCCGACCGGCTGGAGAACCAGATCATCCCAGCTCTCAGAGCAGGCTATCACGTCTTGTCGGACAGGTATTTCTTCTCGATCTGTGCCCGGGACATCGTGCGCGGAGCGGACCCGGTGTGGCTTGAGAGTATCTATGGGTTTGCGCTGGTTCCTGATCTGGTGTTGTATATGAGAGCAGGGGTCAACGATTTGTTACCTCGAGCGCTCTATGGAAAAGGCTTCAACTATTGGGAGTCCGGAATGGACCTCGCATTGGGTAGTGATTTCTTTGACAGCTTTGTTGAGTATCAATCAAAGGTCATAGCCGAACTGGACAAGATCGCCGCAAGGCACGCATTCTGCGTGATCGATGCGTCCCGCGCCACCGAACAGATATTCGACGACCTACGGGCCGCAATAGGGCCCGTTCTTTCAGGGAGTCCTGTCCTGAAATAACGAAGACTTAGGGAGGCGACACAACAGAAGTGAAAGTCGCAGTAGTAGAGATAGGTACAAACTCGGTCAAACTGGCCATAGCGGAGAAACAACCCAGCGGCGAGCTGGCCATACTTCGTGACTCGATAATCAACTCCCGTCTTGGCGAAAGCTTCGATGCGGAAGGCGAGATTGCGCAAGCGGCAGAGAAGCGAACAATGGACGCTGTCCGCAAGCACCTGGACGCCCTTAACGCTCAGAAGCCGGACAAAGTTAGGGTAATCGCCACTGCCGCAGTCCGAGAGGCGAAAAACGGTCCTCAGTTTAAGGCCCGAATCAAAGAGATGTTCGACAAGGACCTTGAAGTCCTTACTGCCAAGGAGGAATGCCGTCTTTCCCACGTGTCGGTTTCCCTGGACAGCAAGTTTGGCAAGTACGATAAAGAACAGGTGACTGTCGACGTTGGCGGCGGCTCAACCGAGCTCACATTCGGACTGGGCGGGAAGATACGCGTGAGCAGGAGCGTGAAACTGGGAGCCGTGCGAATCACCGAGAAATTCCTGGACCCAGAGCAGCCCACAATGCCGCAGGTCCGCAAGGCCACCGAATATGCCCGACAGGAGCTCGCATCAAGCATCGGAGGCGGTTTCGCCGGACGCGTGGTTGGTATCGGCGGCAGCGCCGTCAATCTGGTCAGAGTGTGGAATGAGGTCCCCCTTGACAAGACCGACGAAGCTCACGGGATGAGCGTCTCGGGGTCCGATCTATTCATGCTGATCGAGGGTATGTGCGCGCTCAGTCTGGAGAAACGGAAGACTATGATAGGCCTGGAGCCGGACAGAGCAGACATAATAATCGGGGGCGCGATCGTACTTGAGTCTATACTGGCAATGCTCGGCTGCACCGACATGGTCGTTTCGATCCGCGGAGTTCGTCACGGCGCACTGTACGAGATGCTCGACGTGAAGGCGGCAAACTGAGAACGTCAATGCTGGTTTCTCACATCATCAATGACGAGACCTAATCTGGCGAAGCGAGACGGCTATGTTACTGGACTCGATCGAGAAATACGCATCGGTCTATGACTGTGATCTGGAACACAGCCAGAACGTACGAAGCCTCGCCATTCAGCTTTTCGACGTGTCTCCGAAACTCCACGGGCTGGGCGAGACCGAGAGAAGACTGCTGGGCACAGCCGCTTTGCTGCACGATATAGGATGGGAATACGGGCAGAGTCGACACCACAAGAACTCAGCCCGTATGATCCTGGAAAACCCTCCAAGCGGGCTGACGGAACGCGAACTGCTCATTGTCGCCAACATCGCCAGGTACCACCGCAAAGCGCTCCCGGCCATCTCTCACGTCGACTATGCCAGACTGCCAAGTGCGGACCGCGAAACAGTAGATAAACTCGCTGCACTGCTGAGAATCGCTGACGGCCTGGACGTCACACACGACGCACGGGTGTCTATCGAGAACTTCGCATTCAGCAAGCAAAGCGCACGTCTCCGTCTATCCTGCGCAGGCGAACCATCGCCAAATATCGACTCCGCTATGAAGAAGGCCGACTTGTTCGAACGGGTCTTTCAAAGAAGACTGCTGATTGAACCTAGCCGGGTTCGAAGAGGCTGTTCGACGTGAGGGGAAAAGATGGTAGCGCCAAGGGGAGTTGAACCCCTCTCCCGGCCTTGAAAGAGCCGTGTGCTAACCGATGCACCATGGCGCCACGCTAGGATCTTATTATACCAGAACCTTGCCAGGCTTTTCAAGTTTCGCAGTACGCAGCGCACGTTCTATATAGCACCCGAACACAGACGAGAGGCTGAACAAGAAACGGGGGCGACGGCGCAGAACACCGCAGCCCCCGGATTCCTCTCTGAGGTCTCCGTTACCGGCTTACCTTCCCGGCATCTTCGGCATCTTCGGCATATCCGGCATGTTCGGCATGCCCTTGAGCATATCGCCCATATCCCTAACCTGTGTCCCCGCGGGAAGCTCAAACGCACTGTCAGGAACAGAGTTGATCATCTCGTATTTCATTTTCATGGTCTTGCCATTGACTAGCATCTGCCTTGCCAGACCGTATTTCTTGTCAACCCAAATTGTCGACGATCCCTCAGCACCTCCCGCGACCTCAATCTTCCAGCAATCGAGCCCGTCGAGCCGCTCGCTGGTCACTTTCGGCTTCTTGCCGATGAGATCATTGTAGTCCACGTCCTTAGGCATCTTCTCCTTTGGATCCTGGGCATCTTTCATAGGCATGGAAATGGCAGTCTTCGTGTTCTCATCGAGCATGTACATAACCTTCTTGTCCATGCGAACGATTGTCCACTTGCCCGGCTGACCAAGGCCAGTCTTCAGGCTGAGAGGCTTGCCCGCGCCCAGCTTCATGTATATCTCCATCTTGTTGCCGGAATCGTCCATGATCATCTTGTAGCTGGTGACCTTGCTTGCGCGCCCCATTAGACCTGTCAGCAGCTCCTCCGCGTCGGGCGTCTTGGCAGTGGCCCCGGCAACACGTTTGGGTTGCGGGCCGCCTTCCGTAGACTCAGGCGCAGGTTTCGAGCAACCCACAAAGAAACACATGGCGAGTAGCGCCGAGACAGCAGCACACATTCGATAAACTTCAAACACTTTGATTCCTCCCTGTTCTTTCCGGATATTGCAGCGCCACCGCGCTTATCGGTCTTCATTCGACGTGGGTCTGCGGATGTCCTTCAATCTGAAAAAGACAACCAACCGCTGCGTGTCACTGTGCCGTGTGCTCGGTGCGCGCAATGATCTCCGCCTGCATAGACGGGCTCAGGTGTGTGAAGTAGTCGGAATAGCCAGCCACGCGCACGATGAGGTCTGTGTAGTCCTCTGGATGAACCTGAGCGTCACGCAACGTGTCAGCCCCTACCACGTTCACCTGAATCTCGAACCCTCCCCGGCGCAGATAAGTCTCAATGAGGCTCCTCAGCGCCTCGCGGCCCGACTCAGTCGCGATGGCGCTTTCAGAGAACTTGATATTCTGCACAAGCCCGCCCAGCGCCTTCTTGTGGCTCCATTTGGTGGTTGACAGGATAGACGCCGTGGGCCCGCAGGTTTCTCGCCCCTGGGACGCGCCCGCACCGTCCGCGAGTGCAGTCCCTGCTTTTCGCCCATCAGGAGTCGCGCCGGTTGCCTCACCCAACACTGAGTGCATCACCCAGCAGAAGAACCCCGGCACGTACCTGTGCAGGCCAACGATGTGTGACTCGGTCGACTCCTGCAAGAACTCCGCCCATTCGACGGCCAACCCGTCCACTTCATCATTATCAGTGCCATAGCTCGGAAGATTGCTGACTATCCTCCGACGCAGATCTTCGTGACCCTCAAAGTCGGACTGTAGGACCTTCGAGAAGTCCGATAGCGACAGCTCATTGGCTTCATACACCAGTTTCTTGATCGCGGTGAGTCCGTCCACCAGGTTCGCCAGCCCCACAAATGAATTCATGACACGGTTATACCTGGCGCCTCCGAAGTCAAAGTCAATGCCCTTCTCCAGGCAGTCGTTCACAACACAGCTCGCAAGTGGGAAACCGCCAGTCTTCTGCCGTTCGCGCCACAGTCTGTCCACTTCTTCGGCGTCCCGAGTCACTTGCGCGGCCACCCGATCCTTGACGAGCGCATTGAACGCCTCGAAGGTCTCAGGCGCAGCACTGGCTCCGCAGGCGAGGTCCTCCATCACCTGCAATGCCGCTATCGGCAGGTTCACATACGGAGCGGTCACCCACATATTTGACGTTCCCGCCAATTTGACTTCTACGCACGAGGAGTTCACGTAGTTGTATGAGTCCGCCTGAGACACACCGTGATCGCGCCATCCGGAGGCGATCAACTCGTCATTGAAGAACGCCGGATCGCCAACGCCCGTCGCGAGCATTCTGCAGGCATAGTCGGTTAGCTCCGGTGGAGTGCCTTCGTCCCATGCGATTCCTACCGTAGGATATACCAGCTTCACTACCATCCTGGCTTCCAGGCAGAGATACGTCAAGTCACAGGTGACATCATTGCCATCGCGGTCGCGTCCTCCCACCAGGACCGCAATCGCCGATCCCAAACCAAGGATCATATTGTATTGGATATACAGGCAGCATAGTATCTGCAGAGCATCTTCGCGGGTGCTGCGACCGCTTGCAAGGTCGGCTTCGTAGAACCGCCGCAGCGTCTGATCGATCCTGCCGGGGTTGGTCAAGTAGTGTCCTTCGCCGCACCACAGGGCTACGGTCATCAGAAACATCAGTTGAACGGCTTCGTGAAAGGTCTCCGGCGGCTCGGTCGCCACTTTTCTGCAGGTTCTGGACATCTCCAGCCACCCGCGGGCTGCACTATCAGCAGCGCCTGCCGCGAGCAGTTCGCACTGATCGGCGACCCTCAGGCAGTAGTCGGATGCAGCTTCCAAGGCGATCTCGCAGGCGGAGTAGAATGTCTTTCGTTCATCATCGGCGCCGGCTTTCCTGGTGCGGATCTCCTCACCGATCCCGCCGATCCCGATTGTGAGCACCTTCTCCCAATCCGGGTTGAAGTGTCCCAGATCACCGCCTGGACCCGGCGGCATGGAGTCTATCACACCCCGCAATTGCTCTGTCTCGCCGATCTCTTCCGCAGTCTGGCCCCTGAACAGCGGTCGGCCGACGACGAGTTCGCCTTCCCTGATGTCGATCGGCATCTGCCTCAGCCGGTTCGCGACCAGCCTTGCACGCCACACTCGCCAAGGTTCTTCAGGGGTGTGCTCCAGCCATGACTTGGCGTCAATGATCGGCAGCGTTGGAATCCACTGCCATTCGTGCCTTTGCCTGTCGAGTGCTTTATCTCTCAGCACTTTGATGCGCGGAGGCAGCCTGTACTCGGCAAATCCACTCTTCACGTTGTTAGAAACGTCAACTGACATCCGGTACCACCCAATCACTCGGGAACGCGAGTTATGTACACGGTCGTCTGCGCACACCTCCGCGAAGCGTGCCGTGTGGCTACACCTTGAAGCGAATGTACATCACGTCGCCGTCACGGACAACATAGTCTTTCCCCTGAAGCGGAATTAGACCTTTTTGCTTCGCTGCCTCCCAACCTCCGGCAGCCTCTACATCCTCAAAATTGAGAATCTCCGCGCGTATGAAGCCCCTGGCAAGGTCAGAGTGGATTGTCCCTGCCGCATCGATGGCTTTCAGCCCTTTGCGCAATGTCCATGCACGAACCTCTGGCTCGCCGGCCGTAATGAATGATATCAAGTTCAACGCTTTGTAGCACTCACGAATCAACACATTCCTCGCGGGCTCCTCAATGCCCATCGAGTGAAGGAACTCCCCTTCTTCATCTTCGTCCAGCGCAGAAACATCCATCTCTACTTCTGCGCAGAGCACAACGGCCGGCACCGATTCCTGCTCGCAGTGCCTTAGAAACTCTGATGCCAATCCATCTGAGTTGCCTATCTCGCTCTCTGGGATGTTGAGCGCCACAATCAACTGCTTCAACGTAAGGAAATCATAAGTTCTGAGCGCCTTCTCTTCCTCCGCATCGAAATCGAGAGTCTTCAGAGATTGGCCCTGATCCAACGCAGAGTGCAGCTTCTGGAGTAGATCCATCTCCATCGTCGCAGGAGTCGTTGAACCTTTTTTCACGCCGTGAAGCTGCTTTTCAACACGCTCCATACGGCTCTCGACAAGACCAAGGTCCGCTAGAAGGAGTTCGTCACTCAGAGTGGACATATCCTGTACCGGCGCAGGAGCATCGCCGGACTGGTTGGCAAAGCCCCGTATCACGTGCACTAGCGCATCGACTCTGCGCACGTCGCTGAAGAAGTCCGACCCGAACCTGTTGCGCCCGTCGCTCTGGGCAATCTGTGCCGCACCATCAATGAACTCTATGCTCGCGTAAGTAGTCTTCTTCGGCTTGTACTGCTCAACGAAGTAGTCAATTCGACGGTCGGGCACACTGACAACGCCCACGTTGGGCTTCCCGCTTTGATCTGTCTTGACCGTGCACCTGGTCAGTGCCCGAAACAGCGTCGTCTTGCCGGACTCCGGCAAACCAACGATCCCAACACTCATACTCATCGCTGCGTCAGACCTCCATTATTATGGGGATAATGACCGGCCTTCGATGCATTCGGTCGTACATAAACTTCGCAAGAGCTTTCCTGCAGTTCACGCGCATATCCTCGATCTGGTCAAGAGATTCGCTCTGGATGTATTCATCTACAACATCAAGCACGAGTGCCTTTCCGTCATCCATCAGGTCGTCAACGTGATCCTCCCCGGCAAAACCCCGGCTGAGCATCTCGGGGCCAGTTACGACAGCCTGTCCACTGACGTCCAAACCTATGACTGCAATCAACACACCGTCTTTCGCCAGATGCCCGCGGTCGCGCAGCACAACATCTTCAACGTCCCCTACCCCGAGTCCGTCCACCATCACGCTTCCGGCCGCAACCCGGCCTATCACCTCCGCGCCCTCACTGTCCAACTCCAGAACGTCGCCTACGTGCAAACGGAACACGCGATCACGCTCGTAGCCCATTGATCCGGCCAGCGTGGCAAAACGGGATATGTGCCTCTCCTCACCGTGAACCGGAACCACAAACTTCGGCTTGAGGAAGTTCATCATCAGCTTGATGTCCTCCTGGTTACCGTGTCCGGAAACGTGCACTGTTGAGTAAGGCTCATACACGACTTCGGCCCCCTGTCTGAACAGGCGGTTTACGGTGCGCATAACCAGGTTTTCGTTTCCCGGAATCGCCGTGGCGCTGATTATGACTGTGTCGCCGGATTGTATCTTGATATTCTTGTGCTCATCCATCGCCATCTTGGACAGCGCGGAGAGCGGCTCTCCCTGGCTACCGGTGGTCATTATCACGGTCTTGCTGGCTTCTACTCTCTCCAAGTCGCCAATCATCAAGCGCGTGTGGTCCGGGACTTTGAGATAACCCAACTCCTCCGCTATACGAGTGTTTGCAGCCATGCTGCGTCCTATCACGGCAACCCGGCGCCCCAGCTTGGCGGCTATGTTGAAGACCTGCTGGATCCTGCCAAGATTCGATGCAAACGAGGCCACGATGATCCGGCCTGGAGCAGTGGCAAATATGCGTTCGAGAGACTCTCCCACAACCGATTCACTGGGGGTGAAACCGCGTTTCTCAACATTGGTCGTGTCGCATAGGAAGAGCAGCACGCCCTCATCTCCCGCTCTGGCGAGTACACCCATATCAGCGGGCCGTCCATCTACTGGCGACTGATCGAACTTAAAATCGCTGACGTGCACAACTGCCCCGACGGGAGACCGGATGATCAACCCGGCTGCATCCGGAATGCTGTGCGCAACACGGAAGAGCTCAACAGTGAATGGTCCAAACTCCAGTCTATCCCCCGGCGCAACCTCAAACAATCGCGCCACGTCGCCAAGTCGATGCTCATCCAGCTTGTTGCCGAGAAGACCCAGAGTCAGTCGCGTTCCGTATACAGGCACGTCGAGGCGCTTCAGTACATAGGGCAGCGCCCCGATGTGATCTTCGTGACCGTGTGTGAGTACTATCGCCTCTATTGATTCCCGGTTCTCTTCCAGATACGTAATGTCCGGAATGACAATATCGACTCCCAGCATCTCCTCTTCAGGGAACATCAGCCCCGAGTCGACAACAAGGATCCGGCCGCCGTATTCATAGGCAGTCATGTTTTTGCCGATCTCCATTACCCCGCCGAGCGGGATAACTCTCAGCTTATCCGGCGATCTCTTGAATTCTCTGAACGTCATCGTTTGAGAAATCCGCGCGCTATCGCCGCCTCTGCTATCTGAACCGCATTGAGAGCGGCGCCTTTGCGGATATTGTCGGCTACAATCCACATATCCAGAGTGTTGGGGTTACACGAGTCCTGCCTGATCCGGCCCACATAGGTAGGGTCCGTATTGGCAGCAAACAGCGGCATCGGATACTTGCTGGAGGCTGGATCATCCAGAACCTCGATGCCAGGCCAGGCAGCCAGGGCGCCGCGCGCCTGCTCGGCGCTGATGGGTTTGTGGAACTCCACATTCACCGCCTCGGAATGAGCCTTGAAGACTGGCACCCGCACGCACGTGGCACTGACAGCCAGATCAGCTACATCAAAGATCTTGCGAGACTCTTTGATCATCTTGATCTCCTCGCTGTAGTAACCTGCGAACTCGTCCTTTAGGCTGCCAATCTGCGGGATCAGATTCAAGAGAATCTGATGAGCATACTGTTCGATGGTCAGGTCCTTGCCCGCCACGTAGTCGTCAATCTGCTGGGCCAGTTCCTTGATCGCAGCACTGCCAGTACCGGAGACAGACTGGTAGGTCGTAACGACCACACGCTTCAGTCCGGCCAGCTTGTGCAGAGGCGCGAGCGCGTGCACCATCTGGATCGTCGAGCAGTTCGGATTAGCGATGAAGCCATTGTGGTTTGCCATCGCATCGCCGTTCACTTCCGGCACGACCAGCGGCACACGATCATCCATCCGGAAGTCGTCGCCGTTGTCTATCACGAACGCTCCTCGCTCAACCGCTTCCCATCCGTACTGCCGGCTGGCGCCCTTCGAGCCCTCGGTGCCCGCAAAGAAAGCGATATCGATTCCCTCAAAGGCGTCTGCGCTGGTCTCACGGACCTCATACTGCTCGCCGTCGATCTCCTGCGTCCTGTTAGACCGAGCGAATATCACAAGCTCTGACACCGGGAAGTTCCGCTGCCGAAGCACTTTTACCATTTCCTCGCCGACTGCGCCTGCGCCGACTACACACACTTTGTATTCACTCATTGATAACATTCCTCCATACTAGTAGACTTCTATTCCCTTGATAGGGAGCGATTTCTCCCTGATTTCGTGGATTTGACATCGCGCCAGACATCTGCGCGGCGATCCGCTACATAAGCCTGTCGAGGCCATATATCAAGCCGCTGACTGATCTTGCCTTGCGAACCGCCAGCAGCACGCCCGGCATAAAACTGGTGCGGTCTATACTATCGTGCCGGATAGTCAGAATCTGGCCAGTTCCACCGAACAGAACTTCCTGATGAGCTACCATTCCTGGCAACCGCACACTGTGCACCTGCACACCTTCACGCTTTTCCCCGCGCGCTGGATCATCTCCACCGGCAGGCTTGTCCGGCACAACGCCAGCGTCACTGCGAGACTGCTCAATCATCTCGGCTGTCTTGATTGCAGTGCCGGATGGTGCGTCGATCTTCTTGTCGTGATGGAGTTCAATTATCTCTACATTCGGCATATACTTGGCCGCCTCGGCGGCAAACTTCATCATCAACACCGCGCCAACCGCAAAGTTTGGAATCACCATCGCAGCGACCCCGGCCTCGACCGCACAGGACTCCAGAGCAGCCAGATCCGACTGCGACAAACCTGTGGTGCCAATTATAGGAACCGCACCTGCTTTGATACACTTACACGCGTTCTCAAGCACGAATGGCTTCGCGAAGTCCACGACGACGTCCGGCCGGTTCTCCGCCAACACGCGGTCAAGATCGGCTGTGACGACAACCTCAACTCCCTTGACTCCTGCCGCCTCAGATAGTATCTGTCCGGCACCTGCGGTGTCACACGCACCAACGAGCATCATATCATCTGCCGCACAAACAGCTCGACTGACTTCCGAACCCATTCGTCCGCAGGCGCCAAGCACTGCCACCCTTATTCTATCCACCATTGCTGCTCTCCTCAAACGGCCCGATTGCCACAAGACTGTAGTTCGACTCGGTGAACAGCTCAGAGGCGACCTGAGCCACCTGGTCCTTTGAGACTTTCGTTATACAGTCTATCACCTCATCCATCCGAACGTGACGGCCAAAGTTGATCTCGTTCTTAGCAAGTCTGCTCATCCGTTGCGGCATACTCTCCTGGCCAAGCACGAGCGATCCGCGCAACTGGTTCTTAACGCGTGACAACTCGTAGTCCGTAACGGAATCTCGACCTATCGCCGTGCACTCCTTCTCAGCCAACTCAAGCACAGTATCAAGATTCTCGCGGCTTGTTCCTCCATAGACAGTAAACAGACCACCTTTCTGATAGGACGTCGCATAGGTGCCGATGGCATAAGCCAGGCCCCTCTTTTCCCTGATCTCCTGGAACAGACGACTGCTCATCCCTCCGCCCAGCACCGAGTCAATCGTCGCCAGTGCATATCGCTTGTCGTCGTACTGTGTGTAACCCTCGACTCCGAGGCAGAAATGCACCTGCTGCGTCGGTTGATCAACGAACTTGCGCTGGTGGCTAGGTGCTACATCGGTTATGTCTCGCGGTGCACGCTTGCCTTCAATCAATCCATAGAGTCTGACAGCCGCGTCCACGAGCTCGTTGTGCTCCACATTGCCGGCAGCGGTAATCACCACTGCATCAGGCCTATAGAAGTCACGAACGTAGCTCAGCAGCTTCTCTCGATCAAGAGCTCGTATCGTGTCTTCATCGCCGATGACAGAGCTGCCAAGTCTGTGCGAGTCCCAGATTGTCTGAGCAAACACGTCGTGGACGTTGTCCTCCGGAGAGTCCAAGTGGCGCTTGATCTCCTCGATGACCACGTTCTTTTCCCTGTCGATCTCTTCAGAATCAAAGACGGAGTTCAGAAACATATCTGAGAGTATGTCGAACGCGGGAATCATATGTTCTCGAAGCACTCGTGCGTAGTAGCAGGTATACTCCTTGTCGGTAAAGGCGTTCATGTGGGCGCCGAGGTAGTCCATCTCGTCCGCAAGTTGCCTCGCGGTGCGCTTCTCGGTACCCTTGAAGAACATATGCTCGACGAAATGACTAAGCCCTTTGCGCGTATCATCTTCATCCACCGAGCCGACACACGCCCATATTCCTATGGAAACGGAGTCGACATAAGGGACATACTCACTCAGGACTCTGACTCCGTTGGGCAGAACGGTCTTGCTTACCAGGAACCTGCTTGTCATCTAGGTGCAAACCTCATATCAGAAAAGAACCCCTGTCCTGAGCGGACAGGGCTACCAGTATCCGAAGTACAGAAATGCCACCGCGACACGGGTACCACTTGCAGAGGCACAGGCGTCACCGGTGGCATATATAGGCACGATTAGTTAGTTCTTAGGCCGGAACCTTGCTCTGGGCCCGTCATCGCCGGACCGGGGAGGTCTGTTGTCTCTGTCTCTGTCCCGGAAGCCGCCTCCGCCGCCTCTGGGCCTGCCTCCGCCTCCGCTTGGTCTGGACTCCGAGGGTCCCGGAACATAGTCCTCGTCACCCTCAATCAGGCCTCTTCTGGTAAGGCGGATCTTGCCATCGTCACCAACCTCAATGACCCTAACCTGCAGCACGTCGCCTAACTTGCACACGTCCTCCGTGCTGTTGACCCGTTCCTTGGCAAGCTGCGAGATATGAACCAACCCGTCTCGACCGGGCAGGATCTCCACAAATGCGCCGAACGCTTCTATCCGTGTAACCTTGCCCGTGTAAACCTCACCGACGCCCACGGTCCGCGTGAGATCCTCAACCATCTTCTTTGCCTGCTCAGCCCCAGCGGCCTGAACACAAGTGATGTAGACGTGCCCGTCCTGTTCGATATCAAGCTTCGCGCCGGTCTCCGCCTCGATCTTCTTGATTATCTTGCCACCCGGGCCGATGATGTCGCCGATCTTCTCCGGGTTGATTTCGACGACCAGAACCCGCGGAGCATACTCGCTGAACGAGTCTCGCGGTGCAGGGATGGTCTGCTGGAAGACATCAAGAATCTCCATTCTCGCGGTCTTGGCCATCGTCAAAGCTTCTACCACGACATCGCGGTCAAGGCCGTCTGTCTTCGTGTCGACCTGAATGGCAGTCACGCCGTTCCGGCTTCCGGCGACCTTGAAGTCCATATCGCCGGTGAAGTCCTCCAACGCCTGAATGTCAGTCATAACAACTTTGCGGCTGTCATCTGACATCAACCCAATGGAGATACCGGCAACTGGAGCCTTAATCTTCACACCGGCATCCATCAGCGCCAGGGTAGCTCCGCAGGTACTGGCCATAGAGGTCGAGCCATTGGACTCCAGCACCTCAGTCATCATAAGCAGGGTGTATGGCAGATCCTCCGTAGCGGGGATCATCCTTTTGAGTGCCTTCTCTGCCAGTGCGCCGTGTCCGACTTCGCGCCTGCCAGCTCCGCGCAACGGGGATACTTCGCCGACACTATATGGCTGGAAGTTGTAGAAGTGCATGAACTTCTTCTCGGTATCTTCTTCCAGGGTGTCGATGATCTGGGCGTCGTCCAGTGAGCCCATTGTCACGGTGCTGAGCACCTGGGTCTGTCCACGACTGAATATCGCAGAACCGTGAACCCTGGGCAGAAGCCCGACTTCGCAGCTCAGCGGTCTGATCTGGTCGAGTCTTCGGCCATCCGGCCTGGCGCCTTCGTCCAGTATCATCTTGCGAACCTGCTTCTTAATCAGCAGCTCCATAATGGAGCCAATCTCAGACTCTCTCTCAGGATACTCGGCAATCATCCTTGCCTTGAGATCGTCCCGAAGCTCGAATATCGCGCTTTCCTTTTCGCTCTTGTCAGGTTCGCGTATCGCCTGTGCAATCTCCGCGTTTACCTTGCCGCCGATCTCGGCAACCAGCTCAGGATCAGGCTGGACGAGTGGAACCACTGTCTTGGGTTTGCCAACCTTCGCCACCAGTTCGTTCTGCAGTGCAACCAGTTTGTCAATGTACTTGTGGCCGAAGTCCATCGCGGCAATGAGATCATCTTCGGAGACTTCGTCGGACTCCAGTTCGATCTCCATTACCCTGCCTTCTTTGCCGGCAAGGGTGAGCTCCATATCGGAAGTCTGACTCACCTCAAAAGATGGGTTGGCGACAAACTGTCCATCCACCCGACAAACCCGCACACAGCCCAAAGGCCCGTTCCACGGGATGTCTGATATCGCCAGGGCAGCGCTCGCCGCAAGCACCGCGAGCATGTCCGCAGGATTCTCCGGCTCCATAGACAACGGAATAGCGATGACCTGAACGTCATTCCGCATCCCATCTGGGAACAGCGGTCGGATGGGTCGATCAATGACTCGCGAAGTCAGTATCGCCCGCTCAGAGGGTCTTCCACCTCTCTTATTAAACCCGCCGGGTATCTTCCCGACAGCGTATTTGCGCTCTTCATAGTCACAAATAAGCGGGAAGAAATCCATTCCTTCCCTTTGCTTGGAGCTCATACAGGCCGTACCCATCACGACGGTTTCTCCGCACGTGACCATAACGGCTCCGTTAGCCTGTTTGGCAACTCTTCCGTGCTCGATAGCCACGGTTTTGCCATCAAGCTCAATCTCTACTCTAGTAACTGACATTATGTTGTTGTTGTCTCCTAGCGTCTCAGGCCAAGCTTCGCGACGACTTCGCGGTAGCGGTTGATGTCTCGGTTGCTCAAATAGTTGAGCAGTCTTCTCCGCTGACCGACCATCAGAAGCAGGCCCCTGCGCGAATGATGATCCTTCTTGTGAATCTTCAGGTGTTCGGTAAGTTGGCTGATGCGCGTTGTCAAGAGTGCAATCTGAACTTCCGGCGAGCCCGTGTCGCCGTCGTGATGCCCGAACTGACCGATGATCTCCGATTTCTTCTCTTTAACGATGGACAATGGTTCTTTCCTCCGAAGTCGACGAAAGGCAACGTCTCCTTCCATCGACGGTTGACAAAGCCGCGCTGCCGTTTCCAGGCGTGCAGCACCGCGCTAGTGTTAATACAGGTCACGCTTAGTGTAGCAGAAAACAGGGGGACTGTCAATGTTAGACCTGCGCTTGGGTGGAATTTCTCTGAGTGGGTAGATTACATCTCACGCTGCGCGTGCCGCTTTG
>CAYSLA010000035.1:0-20136 GCA_964431685.1 uncultured bacterium
AGCTCTTGCGCTTCGGGTAGGTCGCACGGCCGGCCTCACAATGCTGCAGTGTCACGGTGACAGACAGGATCTGCTGCATCGTCGTTTTTCGAGTGAGGGCTATGCGTCATACCTCATCGAGACCGCCTGCGACAGACCCCCACAGGAAAAACACGCAATCTACAGAGCAGCGCTGTATTCCGCGGTCGAGGCCATATCCGAGGCAAGCAGTGGAACCCGGTCGATTCTCTCACCTGGCTCGGACAGATATGACCCGGTTGTCGTCGCGGGGTTCCTTACACCCAAGAGCGCTCCACGAATAGTAGCGTCCAAAGGAATGCCCGTGCTTGCCGCGGCAATGTCGGCACTCGGTTTCGTGGTACTTGCACGGATGGCACGAAAAAGAGAACGCAAGCCCTGCGTGCGGTACAGGATACGGGCACTTCGCAGAGGATATGACCCTGACCCTGCTCGTCTGTCTCCATTCTCGGTGCAAGCCCAAACGACCACAGAGTCATATCAAAGCGTCGAGCCAGACGATGGTGCGGCTGTCTTCCGGCTCCCGCCGGAGCGCGTCAACACAGGTCCATGCCGCCAGAAACAGACCAGACTGATGTCTCCCTAATCGTATCTGTAACTGTGCGCGGCCTCGATCAGATACTCCACTTTCTTGCGTGAGGTCTCAGTGGGCAGCATATCGCCCGAGGCCAGTATATATCCTCCACCGACAGCACCCTCACTGAGGCAGCGTGCGCAGTCGTCCTTCACCTCCTGAAGAGTCCCTTGAGCAAGCTTGACCGTGTTGAGACCACCCATCAGGGCGACGCGATCCCCCACTCTCTTCTTCGCGTCCCAGACCTCGACTCCGCCGAGGGCGTCCAGCGGCTCGATACAGTCTACTCCTGTTTCCGCCATCAACTCCAGGATCTGCCGGCTGTTCCCGCAGATATGCAGGTAGATCAACGGCCCTCGCCCCTTGACCGCTTCGACAAACCGTTGGAAGTACGGTAGACAGAACTCTCCAAAGAACGCAGGTCCCACGACGCCACCAAACGTCTCACCAAGCAGCAGTCCATCGATGCCTATCTCGGCGAGAGCGAGTGCGTGTTGAATCGCCGCCTGAAGTGCCTTTTCGAGGGCCTGATGGCAGAAGTCCGGCTTGTCGACCAGGTCAATCATAGCCTGGGCCTTTCCGCGCACAAAGGTAAGATACTCGACGGTGAACGCTCCTGGATTGCTGATGACAAACAGGTCATCCCCGACTTTGTCGATTACAGCTTTTATTCCATCCAGCCTGCCGCTCTTGATGATCTCCTCGGCAGAAGGTACTGGTATCCGCTCAATGTCCGCGTAGCTGCAGATTGACGGTTCTTCGGATGGCACGACACCTCCCCCTCCCATGAAGTCGACTTCTCCGAGTACTTCACCGGTTTCAAGGTCTCTTCCGTGCCATTTCCCATCGGTCTTAACTACGTCCATCGGGACCCCGGGAGTCCATATCCGGACACCGTCAACACCGTAGGCCAGAGCGCACTCCAGCGTGTATTTCGCCATCAAGGACGGATCCCGAATGGCTGCCAGCAGTGTCTCCTCAAAGTCCATCCCGAGCATCAGGACCGCGTGCGGAAGACATATCTGGGGAATCACCGGCACACAATCGGGTATGCCGTTTCTCATAGCCGCCGCAACTCGCTGTTTGGGACTCAACTTGCTTTCCTTTCTCCAGTTGGACAGGGACATTCGGGGTGAGCACAACCGCTCGCACACGCTTGCCACAACAGCCAACGGATGCATTCTATGCGGTAGCACAACCATTGTCAACCTTACAGTACTTTCGACAGAAGAGGCCCTTCGGCCGATTGCGGACACTGTTCGACATTCTTTCGGCTGCGAGATTCAATCTGCGGAAGGAATAGGCTGCAGTCGTGCCGAATGTCCGTATAGGAATGGTTTTCACTATTCGCGTCACTGACCGACCAACGATCAGCAGGAGGCTTGCTAACACTATGACCGAACGACGCAAGACCTGGCACCGCGACGTCTTCTTCGGACTTCACTACGATCTTCACGCAGGCGCCAAAGACACCGTCCTTGGCGCGGAGCTTACTCACGAGCATCTCAGGGAAGAACTCGCAAAGGTTGCTCCCGACTGGGTACAATGCGACTGCAAGGGACACCCAGGCTACACCAGTTGGCCAACAAAGGTTGGCTCGACGTCGCCCGGAGTGGTTAAGGACTCCCTGCGAATCCACCGCGATGTCACTCGAGAGCTCGGGCTGCCTCTCGTCATGCACTACTCCGGTACGTATGATGTACGCGCTTGCGAACTGCATCCCGAATGGGAGCACATAGAGCCTGAAGGCGTGCCAGTTGAGGGCAACGTTGTGGCAGGTTGGACGTGTAACTTGTCCGACTACACCGACGAGCTTATGATTCCGCAGATGCTCGAGATTGTCGATAACTACGACGTTGACGGATTCTGGATAGATGGCGAGTGCTGGGCAAGCCGCCCGTGCTACTGTGACCGCTGCCTGACCCAGTTCAAGAAAGAGACAGGTATATCTGATCCTCCAAAATCGTCCGGAGAACCCAACTGGGACGAGTGGACGGCCTTTCACCGCCGAGCTTTTGAGCAACACGTCCGGAAGTACGCCGACAAAGTGCACGCGCGCAACGCTGACACGCTTATCTGCAGCAACTGGATGTACACTGGCGGCCACCCGAGCGAGATCGATGTCCCTGTCGACTATATCAGCGGTGATTTCACTCACGTCTGGGGGGCGGCATTCGTACAGTTTGAAGCACGCTTCATCGAGAGCCGAGGCCTGGACTGGGACCTCATGTGCTGGGGCTTCATCACTGGCGACCAGAAGATGGGTGGATGGACTTTCAAGCCTGTGGCGCACCTAAACCAGGAGATATCCACGGTAATTGCGCTTGGGGGAGCAGTCTCAATATACGACAACCCTCAGCGAACCGGCCGCCTGACTCCCTGGCATCAGGACACACTTGCTGACGTAGCGCGATTTGCACGCGCAAGACAACAGTGGTGCCAGCACACTCAGTCAGCCTCGGAGGCTGCTGTGCTCCACTGCGCAGCACACTACTACTCCGAAGCTGGACCGTCACTTATGCTTCCCGGCATTCCTGCGTGCGAACCTGCCGTGGGAGCGTTGCACGCGCTTCTTGAGAACCACGTGAGCACCGACGTGATGACTGAGCCCACACTGATGACGCGTCTGAGCGAATACAAGCTGGTGGTCATATCAGAGCAGACCCGCACTTCGCCTGAGTTCCGTATGGCGCTCAAGACCTACGTGGAAAACGGCGGCAAAGTGATCCTGTCCGGGACAAACGTTGCAGATGACTTCCCTGAACTGGCAGGCGTCGAGCCAAATGGTGACCCTGTGGACGGCGACTTCAGGATTCAAGTCGAGGAAAGATCAACGACAGTGGCGGGGCTCAGGCGTCCAGTGCGCATCACTGCAGCTTCGGTTGTGCGCGTGGTAATGAACGGTAACGAACCCGGACACTGCGACACTGACGAGCCGGCAATCACCGTGAACCGTATTGGCGAGGGCATGGTGCTCTCAATCCACAGCGGGCTTTTCCGGCACTTCGCGCGAACCCACTACCCTCACACCCGCAAGCTGATCGGAGAGATGCTCGAGGTACTAGACGTGAACTTCAACATCAGGATGAATGCGCCTGCCCGTCTTCAGCAGGTGGCTAGAAAGCGTGACAACCAGCTCATTGTGCACCTGCTCAATTTCGGTTCTGCGCACCCCAACTCGCCTCAGCAGTGTGTGGTGGAGGATGTACCGCCCGTCGGGCCCGTATCGATAAGCATCAAGTCGGAGACCCGCCCAGAGCGGGTGTACCTTGCTCCGTCTTTTGAGGGACTCTCGTGGACGTGGAAGGGCGGAGTGGTGGAGATAGAGATCACCTCCGTTGGCATTATGGACAGCGTGGTCCTGGAGTACTAGCCTGCCGCTGCCCGGTAGGGTCGGATTTCCACTGACAGGGCGCGATTCGAGATTGCGCCCTGTCAAGCCAATTGCTAGTCACCATCCAGATGACAGAGCTGTTCACGGTCATCACACGGCGATATGCGGACCCTGCGGCCCTCGACAGTCAGCCTGCTGTGCGAGAACAGAGCAATGGCGTCAGTGTAGGTCTGGTGCTCGACCGGCAGGAGCCTCGCGGCCAGAACATCCGGCGTGTCGTCCGGCTCAACAGCGACTACCCGCTGCAGGATAATCGGGCCGGTATCGTAGTCCTCATCGACTAGATGGACCGTCACGCCGGTAACCTTGACTCCGCGTGCTATCACGGCTTCGTGCACATGATGGCCGTACATACCCTTGCCGCAGAAACTCGGAATGAGTGCCGGATGAACATTCATTATCCGGTTGCGAAACGTCTCGACAGTCTTCCGCCCAAGCACGCGCATGTATCCCGCGAGACAGATCAGATCGATGCGATTCTCCAGTAGCGCCGCAAGAACTGCCTCATCGTATCTGCCAGTCCCCGGATAGTCCCCCGGAGCGATAGCCATCGTCTTCACGCCGCAACCTCGAGCGTTCTCCATCGCCGGAGCACAGTCGTCTACTCCGACAACGAGGGCCAGTTCACCGTTGATCTTGCCTGACTTGCAAGCATCGGCGATGGCTCTCATATTGCTGCCGCGTCCCTGACCGCTTACCATCACAGCAATTCTGATCGGTCTCTGATTCATACCACCGTGACCTCACGGCTGCCCTTGTGAACTTCCCCGATTATCCAGGCAATCTCGCCGAGCTCGGTGAGCCGATTGACAGCGTCAATCCCACTCTCTCTAGCCACGATCAGCACCAACCCCACACCCATGTTGAATGCGCGGTGCATCTCACCGTCATCGATTTTGCCGAGTTGCTGAAGAAGGTTGAATATGGGTGGGACGGGCCAGTTTCGTCGCTCCACCGCTACCTGGCATTGCATAGGAAGTGCACGCGGGATGTTGCTGTAGAATCCGCCACCCGTAATGTGAGCCATGGCGTGTATGTCCAACTCGCGCATTAGCGTGCTCACAGGCCGCGCATAGCACCTGTGTGGAGCAAGCAGCACGTCGGCAAGCACAGCTCCGAGCTCAGGAACATACTGATCGACCTTGAAATCATTGTCCTCGAAGAGCAGCTTGCGCGCCAACGAGTAGCCATTTGTGTGGAGTCCGCTGGAAGCCAGCCCAACGACGACGTCTCCGTGTGCAACCTTGGAGCCGTCTATGACCTTGCTGCGGTCAACAATCCCCACAACACAACCGGCAATATCGAATTCGCCCTCAACGTAGACTCCCGGCATCTCCGCAGTCTCACCACCGATCAGAACGCACCCTGCATCGCGGCAGGCCGCCGCCATTCCCTTGACGACCTCCTCAGCGACAGATGGTATAAGCTTACTGGTGGCAAAATAGTCAAGGAAGAAGAGAGGAAAGGCGCCTTGCACAAGTATGTCGTTTATGCAGTGGTTGACAATGTCTACGCCCACGGTGTCAAAACGCCCGGCCATCGCAGCGACCTTCACTTTTGTGCCGACTCCGTCTATACTCGAGACCAGTATGGGCTCCTGCGCGTCGTGGGGCGAAAGTCTGAACATCCCACCGAAGCTACCCAAGTCGGTTAGTACGTGCTCATTGAACGTGGAACGCACATAGTCTTTCATTCTGCGGACGGTCTCTTCTCCGGCATCAATATCGACGCCGGCAGATTTGTAGGTTGCACTTTCGTCAGTCATGGATGTGTTCCTCCCGTCGGTCAGACTAGTGCAGGCTTCTCGAACACGTATTTGCTCAACCTGGCTTCTTTGGGAATGTCGATGGGGTATCGCCCGTCCAGGCACGCGCAGCAAAGCTTGTCCCTCTTTACCCCAATGGCGCGAATGAGTCCCTGCAGACTGAGATATCCAAGGCTATCCGCACCTATGTAGTCGCGTATCTCCTCAACAGTGAGTTTCGAGGCGATCAACTCGTTCTGGTTCGCCGTGTCAATCCCGAAGAAACACGGATGCCTGTACGGTGGCGAGGCTATTCGTACGTGAACCTCCACTGCCCCAGCCTCCTTGATCATCTTGACGGTTGGACCGATGGTGGTACCTCGAACAATACTGTCTTCAACCATCACAACACGTCTGCCGGCTAGCGTCTCCCTCAGCGGAGTTAGCTTCATCCGCACGCCCAACTCGCGCATGCGCTGGTCCGGCTGAATGAATGTGCGATGGATGTAACGGTTCTTGATGACACCTTCAGCGAACGGGATGCGAGATGCCTCTGCCAGGCCGATGGCGGCCGGTGTGCCTGTGTCAGGTATCGGAAACACAACGTGGGCTCCGGGACAAGGGTGCTCTCTGGCCAGTTCGTGTCCCATTCGTCTTCTCGCTTCGTGCATGGAGACCCCATACATTCTGCTGTCGGGTCGGGCGAAGTAGACGTACTCGAAGATGCAAAGAGCACGCTTCGCAACTGGGATGGCCTGCACTTCTTCAATTCCGTCCTTCGTTACGACGACTATCTCTCCCGGTTCGACCTCCCGAACGAAAGCGGCGCCGATTGTGTTCAGCGCACAGGTCTCCGAAGCCAGCACGTAGTGACTACCGTTCAGCTTGCCGAGTGAGAGTGGACGAATGCCGAGAGGGTCTCTGAAAGCGATCAGCTTGTCCTCGGTCATGACCAACACGCAGTATGCTCCGCGGATGCGTCCCATCGCCTCAGCAATCGCTCCGGCGATGTCACACGCGGTGGAGTTGGCTATGAGCTTGATGATCACCTCGGAATCATTGGTGGTCTCGAAGTCAATTCCTTCGGCCTGCATCTCTTCTCTGAGCTCAGAAGCGTTGATTAGGTCGCCGTTGTGAGCAAGGGCAAGCTGGCCAAACACGCACTCACAACTCATCGGCTGGACATTTCGCAACACGCTCGAGCCGGTAGTGGAATAGCGTGTGTGTCCAATGGCAATGTGGCCTTTCAGTTCCTGCAGATTCTCTTCCTGAAACACCTGCGTGACCAGTCCCATGCCCCTGTGCATTCGCACAACCGAACCGTCAGACGCGGCAATCCCTGCGCTTTCCTGCCCCCTGTGCTGAAGCGAAAAGAGCCCGAAGAATGCGATTCTGGCCACGTCCTCACCAGAACCATACACTCCGAAGACGCCGCACTCTTCCTGAATCTCTGGTCTTTCCAGATGCACCACGTTACCTCTCCATCTGCTTGCGGATTGAACTCCGCCACACGTGCTCAAGCCCTTTCACGTCCGAGTGTACCAGGGTCACGTCGTTGATTGCTATCTTTAGCACGCTGCCCCCAACACGCCCCAGTATTGTGCATTCTACCCGGTTGGCGTCTACTATCTCTCGCAATTCGCCCAGGTTGCTGCCCGGCAACGATACGACGATGCGCGACTGTCCCTCGGAGAACAACGCCGCCGCCGGTGCGCAATTCGCCGATAAGGACACATCTGCCCCCAACCTGCCCAGCATGCAGCTCTCCGCCAGAGCTACCGCCAGTCCGCCGTCGGAGCAGTCGTGCGCCGAGTTGATCAGCCCCTGCCCTATTGCGGACAGTACGGCCTTGTGAACGCGCCGTTCCCTTTCCATGTCGAGAATCGGCGGACTGCCTCCAACAACTCCGTGAATGACACTAAGATAGCTGCTCCCTCCGAGCGAGTCGAGCTCGCATACCGTTGGCCCAGTTTCCTCGTCAGCCCGGTACCCGGAAATCAACACAATCACATCTCCGGCATTCTTGAACTCCGAACTGCAAATGTGGTCAACATCATCAATTATTCCAAGCATCCCGACCACCGGAGTTGGATATATGGCCATCTCGGGAGTCTCGTTGTAGAAGCTAACGTTTCCGCTCACAACCGGCGCATCAAAGAACTCGCACGCTTCGGCCAGTCCCTCAACCGCACGCTTGAACTGCCAGAAGCCGTCCGGCTTCTCCGGATTCGCGAAATTCAGACAGTCCGTCACGCCCAGGGGCCTTGCTCCGCTGCAGGCAAGGTTCCTTGCTGCTTCCGCAACCGCAATCTGCGCGCCCACAAAAGGATCAAGATAGCAGTATCGACCATTGCAGTCGGTCACCAGACCTATCGCTTTCCTTGTGCCGCGGATACGGATCACAGCCGCGTCCGAGCCGGGCAACACAGCCGTATTGGTCTGCACCATGTGGTCATACTGCTCGTAGACCCATTCTTTGCTTGCGATGGACGGAGACTCAAGAAGGCTTAGCAGAGCATTGTTGTAATCGTCAGGTTCCGGGAATGAGTTGACGTCGATGGATCTTACATTGGCAAGATATGACGGTTCGCTGGCTTCCAAGTAGTAGGTAGGCGCGTCATCAGCCAGAGACTTCGCCGGCACCTGAGCCACCAACTCGTCACCGTCGAAAACGTGAACAAGGCCATCGTCGGTAACCTCTCCTACTTCGACAGCATTCAGGCCCCATTTCTTAAAAACGGCGATGACCTCATCTTGCTTGCCCATGACAGTCACAGCCAGCATCCTCTCCTGTGACTCACTGAGCATAATCTCGTATGGGGTCATCGTGGCTTCGCGGAGGGGGACTTTGCGAACGTCAATGGTCATCCCGGTGCTGGCCTTGGCGCTGGTCTCACACGTCGAACACGTAATCCCCGCGGCGCCCATATCCTGAATGCCGAGGATATATCCGGTCTTGAGCGCCTCGAGCGTTGCCTCGATAAGCGATTTCTCAGTGAATGGGTCTCCCATCTGCACATTCGGACGCCTGCTTTCGGAGTCCGGGCCAAGCTCTACCGAGGCAAACGTTGCGCCGTGTATGCCGTCGCGACCAGTGCGCGAACCGACAATCAGAACAGGATTGCCGGGACCTTCAGCCCGCGCAAGGGCAATCTCATCGTGACGGAGAATGCCGACACTCATGGCATTGAGAAGTGGGTTGCCCGAATAACAGTCTTCGAAGTATATCTCGCCCCCGATGGTCGGCACGCCCACACAGTTGCCATAGAAGGCGATCCCACCAACGACGTGCTCGAACAGATAGCGGTTGCGGGCATCGTCCAATCCGCCGAAACGCAGGCTGTTCATAGAGGCGATCGGTCTCGCTCCCATAGTGAATATGTCTCGAAGTATGCCCCCAACCCCGGTGGCCGCGCCCTGGAATGGCTCAACGGCTGACGGATGGTTGTGGCTCTCCATCTTCATTACGATGCCAAGGCCATCGCCTATGTCAATCACGCCGGCGTTCTCGAGACCGGCTCCGTCAACAGCTTCGCGGTACTTCTTGAAGAGCCGCAGCACAGGCCGTGAGTACTTGTAGCCACAATGCTCGCTCCACATGACGGCGTACATCCCGACTTCGGTATACGTCGGATGCCTGCCCAGAACGCCCACTACTTTCTGATATTCTTCGTCTGATAATCCCATCTCCCTGTAGATGCTGGGTTCAATGGGTTCTGTATTGATGATTGATGAACTCGACATTCGCTCCCCTAACCTGCTAATGAATGCCATTCCGAACGCAGTGAGGAGTCTTTGAGATTTCTCTCTTTGTTCGAAATGGCATGCTTGTGCTAACTCAGCGCACGGACAATTGACTCAAAGATTAACCGGCCATCAGTGCTCCCCAGAATCGTCTCCACACACCTCTCAGGATGCGGCATCATCCCGGCCACGTTACCTTTATCGCTGACTATGCCAGCAATGTTGTTCACGGAGCCGTTGGGGTTTGCCGCATCGGTCACATCGCCACTTGCATCGCAGTACCGCAGTATAACCTGTCCGCTATCCTCGATCCGCTTGATGGTGTCAGCGTCAGCGTAGTAGTTACCACCCTGATGGGCTATTGGCACGCGAAGAACCTGAGACGGTGCGCAGGCGCTGGTGAAGTCAGTACCGTTGTTGACAACCTTGAGGTTCACATACTTGCAGATGAATCGAAGACCGGTGTTTGATATGAGCGCCCCCGGCAGCAAATGAGCCTCGCAGAGTATCTGGAATCCATTGCATATCCCGATCACTCGCCCACCCTTTTCCGCGAAGTCGCTCACTGCGTTCATCACCGGACTGAACCGCGCAACCGCACCGTGGCGCAGATAATCGCCGTATGAAAACCCACCCGGCAGAATCACACAGTCGAAGCCGGACAGATCCGTCGACTGATGCCATACATAATCCACCGGCTGCTTCAGGACGTCGCGCACGGCGCAGTATGCGTCCGCGTCGCAGTTCGAACCGGGAAAGACTACTACTCCGAATTTCATATGATCATTGCCTCTGAGTTGCCGCTCAATTCCCGAAGGTCCCCGGGATGAAGTCAGCTATATGCTTCACGTAGAATATACCCTTCACTGAGTTGATGAAGCGCTCGTCCGCCGTCCAGAAATCGCAGCCGCGAAGTTCTGCTAAGGCGAGATAATATGCATCGTACAGGGTCGGCAAATTGTGTGCGGCCGCGAGCTGCCACGCCTCTGTCATAAGATCAAGAACAGGCGCAATATCTATTGCCAATCTGTCCAGGACCGATATGGCATCAAAGCCGTCACGCTCATCCATCATGCCTCTGTAGACCTTGCGCCTGATGGCGGCGCCCACCTCAGCAAACATGCAGTCGGGAGCGATCAGGCTGATACCGCGTTCGCGGCATTCCGACAGAAGAGCAATTGCTTGCTCCCGTCCCTCTTCCGGAGCGATCCACATCACCACCAAGTTCGCGTCAACACAAACCTGGGTCATCAACGAATCGTGCCCTCCCGAAACGTCCGTATATCGTCTACACTGCTAGGCAGAAGTTCTCCACCACGCTTCGCCAATATGCGCTCCTGGAGAGCCCTGCATTCCTCGATAAACTCCTTCGTGAGGACGTTCTTCGACTTCATCACTCGAATACGACGCGGTTGTCTTCTGCGCTCGACCGCCATATCACTCACCTCCAGCAAGTCTGACTACTTTACGATCTCGTATCGATAGTCCTCAATCACCGGATTCGACAGCAGTTTCCTGCACATATCATCCACATCCTGCTCAAGGGTGCCGTTGGGATCGGCCACCTCGAGCTCAATGTATTTGCCCATTCGGACACTCTGGACATTTGAATAGCCCAGATTCTCAAGAGCCCCCTGGACAACCTTGCCCTGCGCATCGAGCAGGCTGGGTTTCAGGGTTACGTATACATTTACTTTGGTCATTATTATTCCTCGGATGCAAGCCGCGCGCGTTGGTCGATTCAGCGATGCACACGCTTCTTGTTATCTACTGGGACAGGCCCAGCCTCTCAAATATCTTGCCAACGTTCCGCAAGTGATGCTTCAGATCAAAGCATTCGTCCAGTTCGTTCGGCGACAGACGCGAGGTCACTTCTTCGTCACCCTCCAAAGCCGCACGGAACGAGACATTATCGTCCCAGCACTTTGCAGCGTTGCGCTGGCAGACCTTGTAGGCCTCGTCGCGGGTCATGCCCTTCAGAATCAGCGCCAGGAGCACGTGTTCCGAGAACACTAGCTGGCCCATCATCTCCAGATTGCGGGCCATGTTATCCTTTCGTACTTCCAGCCGATCCATCAGCTTCGTCAGCGACTTTAGCATAAAGTCGACCGCAAGCATGCTATCCGGTATGACAATCCTCTCCGCAGCCGAGTTGGTCAGGTCCCGTTCGTGCCAGCTCACGATGTTCTCCAGCGCCGGTATCGCGTTCGACCGCACCACCCTTGCAAGCCCGCAGATGGACTCGAAACGCCACGGATTGCGTTTGTGCGGCATAGCAGACGAACCCCTCTGGCCGGGGAGGAACATCTCCTGCACTTCGAGTATCTCGGTTCGCTGTAGATTGCGCATCTCCGTAGCTATATTCTCGCATGTGGATGCCAGTATGCCCAACCTAGCCATAACCGCCGCGTGCCTGTCGCGCTGGATAATCTGCGTCGAAACTGGAGCAGGCGTCAGTCCGAGTCGCTCACAGACATAGTCCTCGATCTCGGGATCTATGTTGCCAAACACGCCGACCGCACCGGATATCTTGCCGACACTGATCTGTTCCTGCGCTGATTTGATGCGATCAAGGTCGCGCTGCAACTGCGAGTAGTACCCGGCCATCTTGAACCCAAACGTGATCGGTTCTGCCTGGACACCGTGTGTACGGCCAATCATCGGGGTCATCTTGTGTTCTCTGGCAAGCTTGCCGACCGCGCCAATCAGGCCGTTCAGGTCTTCTATGATAATATCCAGCGCCTGGCGAATGCGAATCGCAGTAGCCGTGTCCTCTATGTCATAGCTGGTAACTCCATAGTGAACATACCGGCCCTCCTCGCCGAGGTTCTCCGTCACGCACTTAACGAACGCAATAAGGTCGTGCGCCGTCTCGCGCTCGATTTCCTCAATGCGATTCACGTCAAACCTGGCGCCTGCACGAATCTTGTCAGTCACCCCTTGCGGGATTCTGCCAAAGTGCTCCTGCGCCTCGCACACAGCAATCTCAACGTCCAACCAGCTCTGGAACTTGTTCTCCTCGCTCCAGATAGCACTCATTTCGGGCAGAGAGTATCTTTCTATCATAGTCTACTTGAGTTTGACCTCGCCTACCGACGCGACCTGCGCCATATATTGCTTCACCGCCACCCGCAAATCCGGATACTTCAAACTCAGAATCTGCGCGGCAAGAACACCCGCACTCTTAGCGCCGTCAATTGCGACCGTCGCCACCGGCACTCCCGGAGGCATCTGCACAATTGAGAGCAGTGAATCCAGACCACTCAACGCACCGGACTTCACAGGCACTCCTATGACGGGAAGCGGCGTGATTCCGGAAATTACACCAGGCAGGTGAGCTGCGCCGCCAGCGCCCGCTATGATCACTTCATACTCATTGCTCTCGGCCTTCGCCGCAAACTCAAAGGCAGCCCTCGGAGTCCGATGCGCCGATATCACGAATACGTGATTCTCAATGCCAAATTCGTCGAGGATGTCGGACGCGGGCTTCATAACCTCAGCGTCTGACTTGCTACCCATAACGACAGCTACTTTTCCACTCATAGAAGTCTTGCTCCAATATCGTGTCGATAGTGCGCGTCCTCGAAGTGAATCTTGCTCACTCCAGCATACGCGCTGCTAATGCAGTCTTTGAAACTGTCCCCAACCGCGGTTACACCAAGAACTCTCCCGCCGGAGGTGAGTATGCGATCTCCGCGTGCCTGTGTGCCCGCATGGAATACTATAATGCCGTTACCGCTCGCCTCTTCGAGGCCGAGGATATCCTTGCCTTTATCGTAACTCCCGGGATAGCCGCCCGAGGCCATGACCACGCAGACAGCCTTCTTAGAGGACCAGCGGACATCGACGTTCGCAAGCCTGTCCTCAGCAACAGCAAGGCATATCTCCAGCAGGTCCGAGTCCAAGAGAGGAAGCACTACCTGCGTCTCCGGGTCGCCGAATCGCGAGTTGAATTCTACCACTTTTGGACCGCTGCTCGTCAACGCCAACCCACAGTAGAGAATCCCTCGGTATAGAATCCCGCGGCTTGCCAAAGCCTTTAGTGTAGGACGCACAATTGTCTCAATAACCGTCTCACGAACCTCGTCGGTAAACACCGGCACCGGTGAGTAACAGCCCATTCCGCCCGTGTTTGGACCCTCGTCTCCGTCAAACGCGCGCTTGTAGTCCTGTGATGCTACCATAGGCACGAATGTCTCACCGTTGACGAACAGCATGAACGTGGCTTCCTGCCCGTCAAGAAACTCTTCTATGACCACCCTGTTTCCCGACTCGCCAAAGAGACGCTGCTTCATGATAGCGTCTATAGCCTCCAGCGCTTCAGCCTGAGTCCTGCAGACGTAGACTCCCTTTCCGGCTGCCTCGCCGTCAGCCTTGACAACGATGGGTGTCTCCCGAAGACCTCGGACATAGTCTGCCGCCTTGTCGCTGTCCTCAAAGACCTCAAAACCTGCCGTGGGCACGCCGGATTCCGCCATTAGCTGCTTCGCGAAAGCCTTGCTGCCCTCCATCTTAGCGGCTTCTTTCGATGGGCCAAACGCCTTCAGCCCACGGCGCTCAAACTCATCAACTATGCCTGCGATCAGTGGAGTTTCTGGTCCAACAACGGTCAGATCGACGCGTTCGCGTTCCGCATAGTCTGCGATAGCCTGGATATCAGTCGCGTCGCACCCCGCGACTCGCCTTGCGATGCTTCCAATCCCGGCGTTCCCAGGCATGGCACACAGATGTGTGACGTGCTCTGACGAGGCCAGTTTCCAGGCGATGGCGTGTTCACGCCCACCGCTTCCAACAATGAGTACTCTCAAATCGCCTCCTCATTTTGCGTCCCCGTAATGCATCCCTGACAGGGCGCGATTTCACATCGCTTTCTATATGGGAACTCGCGCATCAGTTTTCCTCGTATCCTTCAGCAAGATTCTCGAACGAAGCAAACTTGCGGACAAAGCCAATCTTCACCGTACCTGTGGGCCCGTTACGGTGCTTGGCAATGATTATCTCCGTTGTCTCGATCTGCGTGGTTCCGTCCTCCTGAGCACCTCCTCCACTGTGAACTGCGGCCGTATTCTCGACCTCCTTGTGGTCGTAGTAGTCCGCACGAAAGAGCATTGCCACAAGATCGGCCTCGGCTTCAATCGAGCCGGAGTCCCGCAGGTCGGATAGCATTGGACGCTTGTCATCTCGCTTCTCAGGCCCTCGGCTCAACTGGCTGAGCGCAATCACCGGCACCTTCAGTTCTCTTGCCAGACCCTTGAGGTTACGGGCTATCTCGGATATCTCCTGCTGGCGATTTTCGCTGCGCCTGTTGCCGCTGTGTATCAACTGCAGGTAGTCGATAACCACCATGTCAAGTCCGTGTTCCGCTGCCAAACGCCTGCACTTGGCCCGCATCGCAAGAGGCGTGGTTTCTGTGCTGTCGTCGATAAATATCTTCGCCTGGTAGAGATCGCTCGTGGCCTGGCCGAGCCTGTCCCATTCGTCGCTCTGCAGGTAGCCGGTGCGAAGCCGGTGCGCATCCACCCTTGCCTTGGCGCAGACGATTCTCTGCACCAACTGGAATGCGGACATTTCCAGACTGAATACTGCAACCGTCTTGCCGGCCTTCGTCGCGGCATTCACCGCAACGTCCAGAGCGAACGCGGTCTTACCCATCGACGGACGTGCCGCGATGATAACGAGGTCGGACGGCTGAAAGCCGCTGGTCATATGGTCGATCTTGGTGAAACCGGTCGCAACTCCAGAAGTCTCACCCTTGTCGTGGTAACGCTGCTCGGCCCACTCCCAGGCTTTCTCCAGCAACTCGACAATCGGTGAGAAATAGCGACCCAACCGGCGCTGTCCGACTTTGAATACCGCCTGCTCTGCCCTGTCCGTCAGGCCATCGATGTCGTCGTCTTCGCTGCCAGCCATTCCAATGATCTCAGTGCCAACGGCTATCAGCTTGCGCAGTATCGACTTTCGCTCAATGATCTTGGCGTAGTACTCGACATTGGCGGCGGTCGGCACCGATTCCGCCAAAGTCATCAGATACTCCGTGCCCCCAATGTCATCAAGCCTGTTTCTCCGCTTAAGCTCATCCTGAACAGTGATGATGTCGGCGGGCTCGTCGCGTTCTCTCAATGCCGCAAGCACATCGAAGACCTCTTGGTGAGACGGCCGATAGAAATCATCGGACGTCAACATCTCGAGTCCCTTCTCCAGCGCCCACCGCTCCAGAAGCATCGAACCCAGGGTTGACTGCTCTGCCTCAATGCTCTGGGGCGGCGCAAGACTCACAGGCGATATTAGTCGCTCCAAACCAGACGCCCTCGTTCATTCATCAGGGCCGGGGCGCAACCGCTGCCCCCGGCTATCCGGGATGCCGGGCACGCCCCAACGCGAACCCCGACATTTCCAAAATCCCGGCACCACAGACTCTCTATCGTCGCTGCCAGCCTACTCGGCGGCTACGACATCCACGTGAATACTCGCTGTCACATCGTGATGCAGCTTCACTGGAACCTCGAATGAACCTATGTTCTTTATCGGGTCAATAATGTGGATCTTACGCTTGTCCAGATTGACCTTGAGTTGCGATGCCACAGCGTCAGCGATCTCCTGATTCGTGACCGATCCGTATAGCCTGGTGCCGGAACCTGCTTTCCCGGCAATTGTCACTCGCGCGTCGTGGAGCCTCTCAGCAATGGCTTTGGCCTCTTCAGCGAGTTTCTCGCCCTTCATCTCGAGCACTTTGCGCTTCTTGTCCAAGGCGGCAAGACTTCCGCGGTCAGCCGGAATGGCCATGTTCCTTGGAATAAGGAAGTTCCTCGCGTATCCTTCGGCCGCGTTGATTACATCCCCGGCTCTGCCGAGGTCAGCTACGTCTTTGGTTAGAATCACTTTCATAATTGTACACTCCAGTTCTGATTGCCCCCGCTCGGGACTATTTCAGGTAACGAACTCCAATCTGGAAACCCCGATCGGCTTTGCTGAGAATGTCAGAAACCCCCGTATAGACGGAGAATGGCGGGCCAATAGACAGCGAAGTCCGCACGTCCAGATGCGGGTCGTTCGGGTCGTACAGCTCAGCCGACAGCAGCGACGTGCTTCCGTAGAGACGGTCGTAGCCCACTCCCACTTTGGAGGCGTAGATACCGTACCTAAGGGCAAACCTGCCATCAAATGTTTGGCCGGCCTGCAAGTTGGCCTTTGTGCTCTCGCCGATATCGAAAGCGCCGATTCGGTAGAATCCTTTTCCGATCCCGGCAAACGTATAGTTCGCGTCAAACCTGGTTTTTTGATGATGGGTATCCCATACACTGACCACCGAGGCCCCGTACTCCGGTATGGCAGCCTTTTGCTCCGGCGTCACGCTGCTCTTGCTTCCCAGCCTGAGGGTGACAGTATTAAGAACCTCTCTGGCGCTGCCGCTTACAACAGCGGCATTCTTCAGAGTCGTGCGTAGGTTCTCCTGCATCTCTTTGTCAGTGGTTATATCCTTAATACCCTCGCTCGCTTGATTGAGGTTTCTCATCATCTGGTCCGCCTGCGCGGCTATTGCGTCCATCTTGACCAACAGAGGATCGACTCTATCTGCCGAGCTGTTCAACTTGCTCATCATCTCGCCGGCCGCAATAATCGACCTGTTCAGCTCGGTCATCCCGTCGTCCGCCTGCTCCAGTATTGAGGCGACTCTGGGCTGCACGTCCTGATTCACCATCTTTCGCATCTCGCTGATCGCCCTGGCAGACTCACCCGTCGCCGATGCCAGACTGGCCATTGTTCTGCGCACGTCCGGAGAAGACTGGTCAACAAGCTGTTTCAGGCTGCTCATAAGGCCGGCGGCGTTCTCAAGCGTCTTGTCCAGCTTTGCAACCGTACCGCTCACGGAACTCATCGCTCCTTCATCGCCCATGAGCCGGTTGACTCCGTCTGTTGCGCCCTGCAGCGACCCGAGCAGCTCATTGACCTTGACCATTATCTCATCAAACTGAGGAACGTCAACGCTCCTTATCCGCTCACCGTCACGCAGTGCGGCACGCTGCCGGCCCGGCACTATCTCCACGTACGTATCGCCGATCAGTCCTCCGGTGGTAACGCGCGCGACACTATCTTTGGGTATCCTGATGTCCTTCCATATAAGCATGTCCACGCGCGCCCGGCTTCGCTTGTCCAAACCCGAAGCTGACACTACACCGATGCTGACCCCCGACATCCGCACCTCAGCACCCTTATTGAGCCGCAGCACGTTGGTGTACACCCCATAGACGCGGTACGCGGACCTAGTCAGTCGCAGGCCACCGAGGAACCAGTACACTCCGACAAACGTGAGCATGCCCAGGAAGATGATCAGTCCAACTTTCGCATTAGATTTCATTGCAGTTTCCCGTCACGCGGTTATCTGAATCGGCCCGGCTGTTTCGCCACCAATGAACTGCCGGGCGGCTGGGTTCCCAGTCGATTCTATCTCCTCCAGAGTGCCGTCAGCAATTATTCTGCAGTCGTGAAGCATCGCAACTCGATTGGAGACTCTGCGAATGGTCGGCAAGTCGTGCGACACAACAACGGATGTCACACCCAGTTCGTCTCTGGTCTTTACTATCAGGTCACTTATGGTCGCCGACGTGATAGGGTCAAGGCCGGCGCTAGGTTCGTCATAAAGTATAATCTCAGGCCCGAGCGCAAGCGCCCGGGCAAGCCCCACACGCTTCTGCATGCCCCCGGATAGCTCGCTGGGCATTAGGTGCTCTGTCCTCGGCAGACCAACCATTGACAGCATTCTGTCGACGGCCTCCGCAATCTCGATTTCAGATAACTTTGTGCGCCGTCGAAGTCCGAACGCCACATTATCAAAGACAGAAAGCGAGTCGAACAGAGCCGCGTACTGGAACACCATGCCGATCTTGCGGCGCACTTCGTTGAGCCCCGACTCTCTCATCCCAACGATGTTGGTGTCACCAATATAGATCCGGCCACCGCAAGGTCTGGTCAATCCGGCAATAAGTTTGAGCAGTGTGCTCTTACCCACCCCGCTCATTCCCATTACAGCGACAGTTTGACCATCGGGCACAGCCAAGCTGACGTTTCGAAGAATTGTCCGCCCACTAATCCGGTAGGTCAGATGCTCAACCCGTATCATAGGAACGCTGTCTTCCCGCCAAACATGACGTAGGCAAGCATGAAGTTGAGAATGTATATGAGCACAATCGAAATGACAACGGCACTGGTTGTGGCACGTCCGACCCCAGTTGCCCCGCCTGACGTGCGGAGTCCCTGCTGAGCGCCCACCATTACAATCACCGCACCGAATACAACGGTCTTGATCATGCCCATAGTGACATCATGCATAATCACCTGGCTCTTCAAGCTGCTGATATATCCACCGCTGGCCACACCGTTGACAGTAGCCACAACGTAGCCGGCATAGGTCCCTACCACGTCCGCTATCACGCAAAGTATCGGGAGCATCACGACGGCCGCCAGCAGTCTCGGAACCACAAGATACTGCAGTGGACTAACGGCCAGTGCGCGCAAGGCGTCAATCTGCTCCGTCACTTTCATTGTGCCAAGCTCCGCAGCGATTGCGCTCCCACATCTGGCAGCCACCACTACCGCAGTAAGCACCGGGGCAATCTCACGGGTAAGCGACAATCCAACAACCGCACCCGTATAGCCGCCCACACCCCACGCCACAATAAGCTGCGCCATGTAGAGCGCCAGAACCGCCCCGGAGAACGCCACCGTAACGACAACGATCGGCAGACTGGAAACACCTATGATGGACATATGGCTGACCGTGTCGCTCAGATTGATGTTGCCGGTGAGCACAAACTTCATCGTCTTAACGAACAAGACTGTGACTTCTCCGAGAAACTCCAGAAACTTCTGAATGGCCTGATAGGTGATCTTGCCGGGGACCGACGCGACGTCGACGATGTCCTCACCGACTCCCTGCATGAGCCCGCCGCCGGATTCCCCAGTATCTGCATTGCGCCTGTCAGATCGGTCTCTAGTCACAGCAGTAAGTATAGTGCCCAAACGAGTGTTGTGTCAACGATTACGCGGCATTTTGGGAATGTTTTGGGGGTTTTGTTGGTATAACAGATTGGCACTAACAGCCGAACACTAGATATCGGAGGACAAGCGGATGGCAACAAAGATCTATGTGGTATTCTACAGCATGTACGGTCACGTCTACCAGATGGCGAAGGCGGAGGCAGAGGGCGCGAAAGAAGTCGAGGGCGCTCAGGTTTCTCTCTGGCAGGTGCCCGAACTCGTGCCGGAGGACATACTGGAGAGCAGCGGGGCCAAAGCGGCGAGGCAGACATTTGCGGACGTCCCGTACATCAAGCCTGAGCAGCTCGCAGAGGCCGACGCCATCATATTCGGTGCACCGACGCGGTACGGAGTTATGGCAGCTCAAATGAAGAACTTCCTGGACCAGACTGGGGCGCTGTGGGCCACGGGTGCGCTGATAGGCAAAGTGGGCAGCGTGTTCACCAGCACCGCAACGCAACACGGCGGTCAAGAGCAGACAATCACCAGTTTCCACACGATTCTGCTGCATCACGGACTTGTGATAGTGGGAGTGCCATACTCGGAGCAGGGACTTCTGAACATGAACGAGATCACCGGCGGCACGCCATACGGAGCAAGCACACTCGCCGGCCCGGATGGCTCCAG
>CAYSLA010000035.1:20236-26964 GCA_964431685.1 uncultured bacterium
GGATCAAGTGTGCCCCACTCGCACTGGGCGATGAGACCTCCCGCTCCGTCGTCCAGTGCTTTTCGTACCCTTCGCACGACTGCCCTGCAGTCCTCGGGCGTGCCGTATGGCTGCGCGTGCTGCCTGTCAACTTCGCCCCAGAATGTTATCCTGCCCTTGTGTTTTGCGGCGAGGCGTTCGACGTTCATACACATCAGTTGGGAGTTGACGGCGGACACACCGATCTCTATCAGGTCGGGGTAGATGTCTTCGATGAAGCCGTCCGAATGGAAGAACACATACTTCCCCGATCCCCGAATGATGTCGCAGTAGTCCTTATACAGAGGCTTGAAGAATGAGCGCCATACCTCCGGCGAGATCAGCAGCGAAGTCTGAGAGCCCCAGTCATCCATGAACGAAACTGCGTCTACATCGGTCTTTGCCCACATTTGTATGTCCCTGACAAAGAAGTCGTGCAGCATATCGCGGAGTCTGCAGGCTTCCTGAACTCCATACGCCAGGTCCATAAACACGTTTTCAGTTCCCCGAAGAAACTGCATTCGCTCAAAGGGACGTGTCTCCGTGCTTGCTATGATGAACTTGCTGGACTCCGAGCACGACCGATTAACGTCCGAGAGATCGGCGCCGTCAATGATCTCCCAAGGGGGAGAATACGTGTCAAGAGCCGACCAGTTAGCAAGAGGCAGTCCTCTGACTTCGCCTACCACCCCGTCCTCCAGCGCGTGCCACACGCAACCCCACGCGTCTACGTACTCCCCGCGTCTGTGGGCTTCACCGCGCGCACGTTCGGCCGGGCCGTATGAGCCTGATGGGGCGTCAAAATCCATGGGGTAGCGTGACAGCAGCTTGTCCAACTCTCCCTGGCGAAACAGGTTAATTGCCGGCAGAGGCCATACTTGCCTCGGCGCACGGTCAGGGCTCGAAAACTCCAGAGTGCGTATCACGCGTTCGCGACTATCCATTCAGACCTCCAGTTCGGCTCAGTGCGGGCCAGAATCAGATACTTACGCAAGCGTACTCCGCTTTCCTTCCATGAAATTACTATCATTCCGAACTGCGGGGTGCGATTATCCCCCCCAATGGTCGGAATAACATACAGGGCAATTCCCCATAGCAAGCTCTTGTCTGAGAATAGCCCAGTTTCAGCACTGTCTTAGCGCAGAATCACGGAACAATCACCGACTCTGAACAGCGCCCCGCTCAACAGGCGCATTTCTTGACAGATGAAGCGTGACGGTAGTATAGTATCGGTGTCGCGCACCCGTAGCTCAGTGGATAGAGCGCTTGCCTCCGGAGCAAGAAGTCGGACGTTCGAATCGTCTCGGGTGCGCCATTAGGCTCCCCATTGTTCAAGAGAAGCACGACTGTTCCGCGCACTGTCATTTCGAGCAGCGCGAGAAATCTCAGTTGCAGCGCAGAGATTTCTCACTGCGTTCAAAATGACAGGAAGAAAGCTGGTTAGTGCCTTCCGCCAAACGCTCCGCCTGAACCAACCGCGGTAACCTTCCTGCCCAAAAACACCGAACCGCCATCTGATGTGGCCGCAATATGGTCGTTGCGTATCACCGTAACACGGGGATTGACTGCGCCCGATTCCAGCGCACGTTTCAGAGCACGCGCTCTGGATATCTCCGCTGCTTTCTCAGTTGCCCGCTCAAGTTCTCCGAACTCAATGCGTTCGCTGGCACCGTGGAGGACATAGCTGGAGAGTGTGCCGGGCCGTATCAGAATCTCTTCGCGGACCGTAATCTCGCTCGCAATCGCCCCAACTGCGTTCGCCACGTCCGCGTCCGGAGGCACTATGATTCTGCAGTCCAGATGCTCGGCCACTGCCGGCACAAGCGGCCCGGCAGGAGCTCCGATTGCCACCACCGGCCTGGGAAGGGTGAGCTTCACACCAAGCCCTTTGCTGTCACTGCGGTATGCCTTGTCCATCAGAATAGAAAGCCCTTCTGGGACGTCATGCAGCTTTCGGTTCTCGTAGGTCAACTCACGCAGAACTATCTCGTCGAAAAGCCTCTTCGTCACAGCGTCACGCGCGATTTCGAGCACTCTGTCGGGCGTTCCTCCGAACATTGCAGAGAATATCTCAAGGGCGCGTTTTGCTGCGTCTGTGCTCCATCGGCAGAATTCCCCGGTCACGTGCAGCAGGTCTGTAGGCGTCAGTGCACAGCGATGAATCACTCTGCCGGCCTCAAGCCTGGAAGTCGGCAGCAGGATATGGGATGGCAGGTTCATCCGGCGGGCTACGGTCGCCGCGGGCAGTGGGCCGTCCGCGAGTATCTGAAGCAGACGCTGTTCCTTCTCGGTAAGATCAAGAGCGGTTGGAGCTCCCAGCGCCAAGACATCCAGAGCAGAAGCGTCCTGGGCATTGGCGACGCTCTTCGGCTCCGTCCTTCTCAGGAAATCCATGACAGACTCGTGCTGGTTCGCAATATACGACAGTGGAATGTTGCGTGTGGGGCCGATTGTGATATGCCTGTCCCGGTCAAAGTCGATCCGGCTGTCTCCGCCAAGCCCGACAGTTGAAATCTCGACCGCATCCACGCTCATCACCTGACCGCCAACCCGCACCCCGTCCGGTGATATGGCTACGTGCCCATTCTCAATGATGGCGCAGTCCGTCGTGGTGCCTCCGATATCAAGGACGAGGGCATCGTCAAGCTCGGTGAGAATTCTTGCTCCACTGACGCTTGCGGCCGGACCGGACAGGATCGTCTCCACTGGCCGCGCTCTGGCAACTGACTCGTCCACCGGCGTCCCGTCGCCCTTAACAACCATCAGCTTACCCGGCACTTCGAAATCCGCTAGGGCGTTGTGAACGGAGGCGATCAGGTCACGTATCACGGGCAGTAGTCTGGCGTTCACCACCGATGTCTGCGCAGCGTGGATCATATTCAGTCTTCTGCTGACCTCGTGCGCACAGACAACCGGTACCTCGAAGTCTCGCAGTGCGATCTCGCGCACACGGTTTGCCTGCTCCGGGTTGCGAACGGTGGCATATCCAGCAACCACTATCGCGGAGCATCGTTCCTTCTCAATCAGTGTTCGAAGCGCCTCGACAACAGCGTCTTCGTCGAGAGGCTCGATGACTTCTCCGGCAATATCGACTGCCCCAGGCACGATGATGCTCGGCTCGTGCCCGATGTCATCTCGCACCCAGTCGAACGGCGTCAGAAGCACCATGCCCACCTTGTGGCCGCGTCCCTCCACTACGGAATTCGTCGCGAGCGTGGTAGAAAGGCTGGTTACCTGAACCTTGGGCAGCATCTCCGCCGGAAGCTGTTCGAGAGCACCCCTGATGCCGATCAGAAGGTCGTGATATGTAGTAAGGGACTTGGACTTAGCCAGAATCTTGCGCTGGGCAAGATCATAGATCACTGCATCGGTGTACGTTCCGCCTGCGTCTATTCCCAGTCCGATACCGCTGGCACCGTGTCCGTTCCCGCCCTCGTCAATGAGCACCTCGGACAGCGGGGTCGCTTCAGCCATATCCGCCATGTCGATTGCGATGGCGTCGAGTATCTGATCATCTCCGGTCGCCACAGACTTTGAGTGCGGTGGCAGAACGAACACTCGGTCGCTGCTCCAGTCGCCGGCCATCACTGATCGCATCAACTCCCGGTCACCGGCGATGACCTCGTGCTTCCATCCGAATATGTCGGCGACTTCTTTTGTGAAGTCGGCGTATGCGTCCTCGCCTGGGTAGCCCATATCAATGTACGCCGCCCGCGAGTAGTTCTTCCGCCAACTGTCGAAGAACTCGAGGATGTGTCTAGCGTTCTCCTCACCGTACTGCGAGGTGAGCCCGCTGAAGTCCGGGTGCTCTTCGTAGCTGCCTTTTGCGAAATCACGGTAGATCTGCGATGCGCCTTTGTGGCGTGGGTTGATCTTCTTGTCTATCCAACCGAGCGTGTGGTAGAACGTGCCGGGATTGGCATGGAACTGCTTGAGGTAAGCCTCGTGAGAGCCGAGGAAGAACGTGATGCAGTCGTGGGCACGCGGTATAACCACAGGAATCTCGTGCGACACCAGCCCCGCTGTGCCGCGTCCGCACAGACCGTAGAAGACGATCACGGCGTCGTAAGTGCCGGCCTGGGATGCGCTGTCAATTTCGGCCTGCAACATAAGCCGCAGGTCGTTTGGCCGCTCGTGCAGTCCGGCGTCGAGGCTGACGAAGTCTATACCAGTGAGCTTCGGGGCACACGCCCGCGAAGTATCAACATCGGTGGGCTTCGGGGCACACGCCCGCGAAGTATCAGCATCGTCTGCTGATCCCTCAATGAGCATCTTTAGATACGGCTCAAACACTCCGCACGCTATTACTTTGTAGTGTTTCATATTGTCTGCCAATCAGTCCACGTGCCCGGTTGCGTGTGATTTGTCCAGAAGTGATCGTGCTTCATCGAAGTTGCTCGCCCACGTGGTTCGCGAAAATCCGGTCTTGATTCTCTCCTTTGCTCTTTCGTCTAGCGGCGTGGTCCACTGGAACACGCCGATCTTCTTGGCCGAATAGAGGTTGTATACCTCAACCACGTCATAGAACTCGCCCTGGTATGGGTTAATGGCCATCAGACCCGGAATGTCAGCAAGCTCATGCATCCACTGATGTGCCTTCCCACAGAAGTGCATAGAGGCGGTAAACTCTCCGGCGAGTCGCGAGTCAAAGGGTTTGCACAGCTCCACATACTGATCGCGGCTCAGGTTGATCGACGAATCGTTTCTGATGCACATGCTGCCTGTGTGAGCGTGTTCGCTGCCGTCGTCACCCGCCGGTAGCCCGGTGAACTGTTGATGCTTTCGGGTGATTTGAGCGATGGTCTCAGTAATTATATTCATCAGGCCGTTCAGCACGTCTGGCTCGTCGAAGACTCCGAGAAAGACATCAGAGCCCCAGATTATCGACGCATTGTCGAACGGGCCCTGTATATCCAGCAGACCTATGCGAACAAGCTGCGAGAGCCTCGGGTAGCCGGCCAGAGTTCGCCTGTAGTAGTCCATTGTCTCGAACGCCCGACCCACCAAACCTGACTGCAGATCGGGAACGCCATTGTCAAGTATGCCGCCTATCTGTTCGCGGGTGAGGTTAGTGCTGATGGGCAGAGCGGTATCGAAAGTGACAGTCGGACACCCAAACATGGACGCGATAATCCCAGTGCCATAGTTGGCGCGTATTGATGGCATCCGGTCATCTTCGAGCTTCGCACTGCTGTAAACAGAGGCTAGCTCACTAAGAAGCATCTTCTCCTGGCTGTGGAAGATCTCTGTGTGGTTGTATTGCGGCCACTCATCAGAATCCAGGGCGTAGTTGATGGTTGTCGGCACGTGGTCTACGGGCTCGAAAGCAAAGGCACGTCTCTGGAGGTCGCCGGTGCGCGCAATGTGCTGAGGATCGATCGCCTCCTCAAGCTTGCCGAGACACTGCTTCAGCAGATCACTCATCATAGACTCCATACTTGCGGAACGCGGCGCACATCGCTTCGATGTTCTCTTGAGTATGTCCGACAGCCTCAGGCGTGGAGTAGGCCATGCTCACCAGCCCGCCTTTGTGGTTACCTATGGTCGCCATCATCCGCCGCACGTAGGCCTCTATGTCGCTGGGAGTTCCAGTGACCATCGTCTTCTGGACGTCAACCGGACACCAGAAAGCCAGCTTTCCTCCGACCGTCGCATCGAGATTCTCGAGTCCCATGTTCTCCTGTTGATCAAGTTGAGCCACATTGAGACCGGCCTCAGCAAGAAGAGGAAGCAACTCGATGGTGTATCCGCAAGAGTGCATCCACACATCCATGCCCAGATCGTGGGCAAGTTTCCAGTTCTCCCTGTAGTGGGGCATGAAGAACTCCTCAATCATATCTAGGCCAACCATCAGCCTGTCCTGGAGCCCCCAGTCATCGTAACCCATCACTCCGTCACATCCGCACGCTGCAAGAGTCTTGATCGATTCGCGCTGCGCGGCGGCAAACCTGCCAACAAGCGCTTTCAAGTCGTCAGGATGCTCATAGTAGGCGACGAACATATTGTGCAGACCCATCACATTGTGAGTGCCTTCGTTCAGCGAACTTACGGGCATCACAGCGAGAGCGTATTTCGCGTCGTCACGTTCGTTGTTCTCCCGGCAAGCATGACGGATGCCGTCGTAGAATCTCTGTTCATTGGACGGAGGAAACACGAAATCACTCTGTCTAGTGATGTCGGCAACAGGCCATTCCACGGCCTCTCCAAAACTGCCTTTCTCCGCCCGTTCCCAAACCACTCCCCATTCGTCGACCCGGCGGTCGTGGCCGTCCACTTCTTGCCACGCCTGCTTCTCAGCCGGCCTCTCCGGCCACAGCCAGATGATGTCGTCTGGCTTGCCGTCCGGCAGAAAGTGCGGCAGCCTGTCGGTTCCCATGAACCTGATTGCTCGTTTGACTCTTTCGCGGCTTGTCATCTGTGAAATCCTCCGTCGAGCGCCTCAATAAACGCAATCGCGGCGTGGCCTGCCTCGCACGGCAGTTCAAAGCCAGATTTGCACAGATCGTCGCCCGCGACACTCTCTACGATGGTCTCTCCTGACTTGGAAGTCACCGTGAACGACCTTGCGGCATCGAGATGCTTCGGATAGACACCTGCGGCGGTGTCTTTCGTGCGCAATCCGTAGGCAAAGATCATGCTGGATACGAAGTCCGTGCTCGATAGCTGTATCACCGCGTGCCCCTTGTCATTATCCATTGACTCTACCGGCG
>CAYSLA010000036.1:0-21188 GCA_964431685.1 uncultured bacterium
CACCGGTCTCCAAAACCGGGTGTCGTCGGTTCGATCCCGGCAGCCCCTGCCATTTCTGATGTCTGGAGGAAGTTCTTCCAATGGCCGAAAACAGCGCACGCAAGTCCGTCTCTAAGCCTAAAGGCCCCGGCCTGATGGCGCGATTGGGACGGTTCTTGAAGGAGAGTTACGTCGAGACCTGGCACAAGTCGTCGTGGCCGAGCGCACCAGAACTGAGGCAGTTCACCATAGTTGTGATTTTCGCAATTGCGGTCGTGACTGTGTGGATCGGTGGGATCGATATGGTGCTCACAAAAATAACCCAGCAATGGAGTAGTCGCTAATATCGTTAAGGCGGTATGATTTAGCTAGCTATGGCTGAAAAACACTGGTATGCCGTTCATACATACTCGGGGCACGAGAACAAGGTAAAGACCAACATTGAACGCCGTGCGGCTTCGATGAATCTTGCCGAACAGGTGTTTCGTGTCATTGTCCCCACAGAAGCGGAGCTTCGCACACGTGGCGGCAAGAGGCAGGAAGTACAGCGCAAGGTCTTCCCTGGCTATGTGCTGATTGAAATGGTGCTCGACGATGTTACGTGGCATCTTGTGAAGAGCACCACTGGGGTGACCGGGTTCGTTAGCTCGGGGAACCGGCCGGTTCCGCTGCAGGAGAGCGAAATCCAGGCGATTCTGGATGCGATCGAGTCTCCGGACCGCAGGCCGAAGGTCAAATGGAGCAAGGAAGAAGTGGTTCGGGTCACCAGTGGGCCGTTCACTGACTTCACTGGCAAAATCGAAGAAGTGAACACCCAGAAAGAGAAGCTGAAGGTGCTCATCTCGATATTCGGGCGAGACACCCCAGTCGAGTTGGATTTTGCTCAGGTTGAGAGACTGTAAGTCCGCTTTGGGCTGTTAGGCCCGGCGGGTTCTTTGTTGGAGGGGAGCTTAGATGGCTAAGAAGGTGAAAGGTGTAGTCAAGCTGCAGATTACTGCTGGCAAGGCGACGCCTGCTCCGCCGGTTGGTCCCGCGTTGAGTCAGTACGGGATCAATATGATGGAGTTCATAAAGTCCTATAATGAGAAGACTGCGGCGCAGATGGGCGAGATCATCCCTGTGGAGATCACGTGCTACGAAGATCGGTCTTTCTCGTTTATTCTGAAGACTCCGCCGGCTGTGGAGCTTCTTAAGAAGGCTGCCGGCATTGCCACTGCCTCGGGGACACCGAACAAGGTGAAAGCAGGCAAGGTCACCCGTGACCAGCTCAGGCAGATAGCGGAGCAGAAGATGCCCGACCTGACGGCGAACGATGTGGAGGCCGCGATGCGAACCATCGCCGGCTCTGCCAGATCCGCCGGTATTGAGATCGTAGACTAACCACTCCGGACGGGTCGAAGCGACCGCCGATTGTGGCAATATGCGGGCGGCAGGCGAAAGCCACTATCCCTGACAAGGGACCCGCGAATACAACTGGAGGAAGTCAAATGCCGACTAGAGGAAAAAGGTACCTGGCAGCAGCAAAGACCGTAAGCGCTGGGGAGCCCAAGACACCGAGAGAAGCGCTGGAGATCGTGAAGAATGCGGCTTCGGCGAAGTTTGACGAGACTGTGGACGTGGCCATCAAGCTTGGAGTAGATCCCAGGCATGGTGACCAGATGGTCCGTGGAACCACCAACCTTCCGCACGGAACCGGTAAGGTTCGCAAGGTCGCCGTGATTACCCAGGGCGACAGAGCTGCCGAGGCCGAAGAGGCCGGCGCAGATCGCGTTGGGGCCGAGGACCTGGTCAAGGATATCCAGGGCGGATGGATGGATTTCGACGTTCTTCTGGCCACTCCAGATGTGATGGGACTGGTTGGCAGACTTGGCAGCATTCTGCGAGCGAAGATGCCAAGCAAGAAGGCTGGGACCGTGGCAGAGGATATCGGCCGCGTTGTGCGAGAGATCAAGACTGCCTCGCGCGTGGAATATCGAGTCGAAAAGGCCGGGATCGTGCACTGCCCGATTGGCAAGGTTTCATATGAAATCGATCAGTTGCTCGAGAACTTCAATACCCTGACGGGCGCTCTTGTGAAGGCCAAACCGGCAGGTTCCAAGGGTCGATATCTGCAGAAGATAGCGGTCAGTTCGACGATGGGGCCGGGCGTGCTCGTTGACAGCAACGAGGCGCAGAGAATGGTCACAAAATAGTGTGAGTGATTCGTTGGTCAGATGAGACATTCCGTCCAATCTGGTCGACGAAGAAATGAAATAACCGAATACTTCGTGCCGTAGACAGTGGGTGCCGATTATCGGCTTAATGATCCGTAACCATCCGGACGCCAACCGAGGTGTGACCGAATACTACCGACTGTTAATGTGGTCGGGCGCAGCCAGGTAAGGCTGCATGGAGAGTAACTCGGTACGGGCTGTCTGCGACTAGCGGACAGCCCGTTTTTGATGAGGCACGTTTCACGGACGGGAAGGAGGTGAGATAGATTGCCAGTTTTCGCAATAGAACCCAGACCTGAGAAGGTCCAGCAGGTAGCGGACATAAAAGAAGTCCTGGGCCGTAGTACGGTCTACCTGATGGACTACCGAGGGTTGGACGTCAAGACGTTCTCAGATATCCGCAAGAAGCTGCGGGAATCTGGGACGCAGTGTATGGTTGTCAAGAACACTCTGTTCAGGCGTGCTGCGCAGGATACTGCTGCCAGCCCGCTCGCTGAGACTCTGGCCGGTGCCACCGCTCTTGTCTACACGGACGATGACCCGGTCGAAGCCGCGAAGCTTCTGATGACTTTTACCAAAGGCCCCAGACCCGTAGCGGTCAAGGCCGGTGTGGTGGAAGGTCAGGTGATGAGCGCGGCCAACGTGGAAGCGCTGTCGAAGTCCCCGTCCAGACCTGAGCTTCTTGCTATGGTGGTTGGAGGACTGCAGAGCCCGATCACGAACCTGGTCGGCACGATGCAGGGCATGATCAGTCAGTTGGTATTTACGTTGCAGGCCGTGGCGGACAACAAAGCCGCCTAGTCCTGTGTGTTCAGGCGCTCGACGCGCCATATCGCAGTAACGTCTCGAAAGGAAGAACAAAACAAAATGGCTAACGTTCAGGAACTTCTTGATACAATAAAGAGTATGACGGTTCTGGAGCTCAACGAGTTCGTAAAGGCTCTGCAGGACGAGTTTGGAGTCTCCGCAATGGCGATGGCTGCGCCGGCAGCCGCTGCGGCCCCTGCGGCTGCCGCTGAGGAAGTCGAAGAGCAGACAGCGTTCGACGTGGTCCTTACCGCCGCCGGTGACAAGAAGATCAACGTCATCAAGGTTGTCCGCCAGCTCACCAGCCTCGGCCTCAAGGAAGCCAAGGATCTGGTTGACGCGGCGCCCAAGCCCATCAAAGAGGGCGTGACCAAGGAAGAAGCCGACAAGATGAAGGCTGATCTCGAGGCAGAGGGAGCCACGGTAGAGATCAAGTAGGTCTTTCCGACTATCTGATACCAGACAGAACGGGACGGCTGTCAGCAGACTCCGTCCCGTTTTGCATGTGCTCATAGAGGAATCCGAGCGAGTGCACCTCGCGGGTCTTGGACCACTACTTTGTGTGCACCGTCACGGAATGTGTGCGGCCATCCGAGAAGTATGGGAGAAAGTTGCTGGACTGATCCCACTGCGCACCGTCAACTAACGCGATTCTGGACTTGCCCAGCCCTGGGGCGCGTGCTATGTTGAACTCATAGGTTTCCTGGCGCACGATCCGGCGCACTCTGCATTCTGTCCAGCTCTGCGGCATCCTCGGATTCACGATCAAGCCGTTGACGGCTGCGCGTATGCCGAGTATCTGTTCGCAGATGGTGGTGTTGATTAGGCAGTATGCGGACGTGGGACTCAGCTGCTCGGGTTGAGACCCAAGGGCCTCCTTGATCGCAGCCAGAACCTCTGGTTCCCAGAACGACGGGCAGAATGTGCGCAGCGCTATTGCCTGTTCGCATTCCAGCGGTTCGTCGAACGATTGTGCAGCCAGTTCTATCAGGCCCTGTGCGACTCGAATGTATTTCTCCACCAACGAACTGTCTGAAGCGAACTCGCCCCAGGCGCGAACCCATGTATCAACAACGGTTCCAGGGTATCCGCAGGCGGACGATTCCAGGCGCTCAGTGAATAGGCCGACGGCTCTGTCGCAGAGTTCTCGCATTGTGGATGTGCCGTCGACTGACGGCCCCACAGGCAAGTCCAAAAATCGTGTGTCGCCGGTTTCGCTAATGTACTTCAGGACTCCGCACACCAGCCATATCATTTCCTCCGGCGGGGATACGATTATCGAACGGCCGTCCGGTGAGTAAGTGTTGCCGGGTGCGACACGAGGCGCAAAGTCAACCAGTGCTTCCTTGAGGGCCTCGGGAACCATTGTGGCAGTTCCAAACAGACGACGAATGTCGTCCGCCGCACTCCACGGGCTCAATCTGGCGGAATGACCTGAATCGTGCATGGACGCCGTGTAGGTCTGGTAAGGCAGCCACGTGTTGACCAGTGCGTCGAGGACTCCGTCCGGGGATTCAACAGAGAACCCCTTGCAGACCGTCTGCCACTGTTCGATAATCTTCCTGTTGTGTTCAGCCGCTACCCCAACTCCAGAGAGAGCGTTCGCCGCGGCAAGGGCAGCTTCGGGGCTATCCGTTGCCCCCACGCAGAAGGCAAACTCGGCCTCACCCTCTACGGGCAGTTCCAACTCTACGCTGAGCCTGCCTGTCGGCTCACTTGTCACCGTGCTGATGAATTGTGCGGCGGGCGCTTCGGCCACCAGTTGGCTCGAACCGGCACCTGTTTCCTCCGACTTGGATAGGGCAACGCTTGACACCGGCAGCGTACAGGACATAAACAGCACCAGGTTCTGAGTTTGGCGAAGTGCCAGATGCTTTGTGCCACCGGTGAGCGGTTGTCTCATCAGAATCGTCCGCTCAGCGGGCGAGTAGGCCATTTCCAGAGGGACTCCGATGCAGGGCTCGACGTATGCCGTCAGGCCGAGCGAACGGCCTTGGGCGGAGAGGTTGCGTAATCTCACCATCCATATCTCCGCTTGAGCGTCGTGTACCGCGGTGAACGTTAGTTCGCACTCGACCTTGTTGTGGGTGGTGACAAATGAGGCCGACCCAGGGCGATAGACACCCGCCGTGTCGCATCCATCGTGTGGGAAGACGCTCCATTCGGTCTGGGTCTCGTTGTCGCGTATCAAGCAGTCTTTGCCTAAGCCGGTTGTCTGCGTGACCGGCACTCCGTGCAAGGTGCTGACACCTGGTTTTTCCGCATGAAAATCAACAGCGTATTCCGTCCGGAATCCCGCCAGCAGCCCAACCTGAGGCCGTTCCCTGCCGTTTCCACGCACAACACACTCGCCGCACGGTTCCTGAAAACTAACTGATGTGGATACTCCTGCTCGCCCGATTTGCATAGAACCTCCAGCCGCCGCAAGACTCAAAGTCGCACGCGCGCCAAGGCGCACTCCAGTCTTGATTATCGGCATCGCCGGTGGAAAATGCAGTCAACGGACACGTGGGAGACGTTTTCGTCAATTCTATGCTTCGGGACAATCGTCCCGAAGCATACGACATGGATCATTCCCGATACACCAGCCGCAAGAGACTATCGTCGGGGACCGATAGGTTCGCTCGCGATGCAGTCAAGATCGAGGCCTGCGCTCTCACATTTGGCCATCCGGTAGAATGCGGCCGAGGCTACCATCGCCGCATTGTCCGTGCAGAGGATCGGGCGTGGAATGGTGACGGGAACACCGTGGCTGGACCCGGCGTGTCGCATTGCAGCCTGCAGTCCGCTGTTTGCGGCCACTCCCCCCGCCACCAGTACGCTCTTCGCTCCGGTGGCTGCAACCGCGGCAAAAGTGTTGCCAACCAGCACGTCCACTACTGCCTGCTGCATACTGGCTGCTATGTCTTCGGATCCCCGCTCGTCATTGTTCGACTGAACAAATCGTATTACCGCAGTCTTCAGACCGCTGAAACTGAAGTCGAGAGTCTCGCCTAGTTTGGCTCTTGGGAACTTCACCGCTGCTGGGTTGCCTGATTTGGCCAGACTGTCGATTATGGGTCCTCCGGGATAGCCCAGCCCCATGGCCCTGGCGCACTTGTCGAATAGTTCACCCGCGGCATCGTCTCTGGTGCGGGCAACGATCTCATAGCTGCCGTGGCCGTGCATCAGGATCAGGTCTGAATGTCCACCCGATACAACAAGACACATAGCCGGTAGTTCCGGCAAAGTATTCTGGTCCGGCGCAGATTGACCGAACGTGAGCCAGTTCGCATAGATGTGTGCTTCAATGTGATGTACCGGAACAATAGGCAATCCCGTAGCAAACGCTATAGACTTGGCCGCCGCCACACCGACCAGCAGTGCGCCGATGAGACCTGGTCTATTGACCACGCCGATGGCATCTATAGTCTCGAGAGTGCATTTCGCCTTTGCCAGCGCCTCATCAATTGTGGGCAGTATGAGTTCGACGTGCCTTCTGGACGCGACTTCGGGCACCACTCCGCCGAAACGGGAGTGCAAGTCGGACTGTGAGGCTATGACGTTCGAGAGTATAAGCCCGCCATCTTCAACTACGGCGGCGCTTGTTTCGTCACAGCTTGTTTCTATTCCCAAAATGCGCAAACGGCACGATCCTTCGGGGCGGCAATATGAGCCCTGATCAGTAAAGAAGCGACGGATACATCAGCGGCCTACTTGGCGCTTTCCATCGTCTTGGTATACAGCTTCTGCTTCAGAGTCTCGAGTTTTGCGATGTAGGCGTTGGTGGATATGTCCTCCACCCACATTATGATTGCGTTTTCATTGTTGTCGGAGTAGTAAGCCCGCCGAACTGCGACCGGATAGAACCCATATTTCTTGTAGAGGTTCTGCGCGGCCGTATTGCTCTGACGCACTTCCAACGTGGCTCGGCGCGCCCCTTTGCCTATTGCCTCGACGAGAAGCGCTATCAGCAGGCGCTCTCCGCCTCTTCTTCTTCGATAGGGAGTCGATACTCCGAGAGTGGTGATGTGGGCTTCATCCATGATTGTCCACATACCCGCGTAGCCCGCGACCTCATCGTCTTGGCACAGGACGACATAGTAGGCCGAACGGTTAGAGACCTCCGTGAGATACGCGCTCTCGTGCCACGGGATCGGAAAGCACTCCCGGTCAATCTCCATAACCCTGGGCAGGTCATCCTGCCTCATCTCTCTCAGCTCAAAGCTCTGCCCCAAATCTGTGCGCGTCTCCCAACTATTACAGTGCCGAGGCAAGTCTAACACGACCTTGCAAGGCTGTCAAACGCCACTAACGAACGCAGCGGTCCCCGCAGCACGGTTCACTTCTTTTCAACCAGAGAACCCAGCCTACCCATCGCCGGCCACGGTGAGAAAAGCGGGCTAGACCAGCACGTCCTCCAGCTTTCTCTTCGGTACGTGGTGGACGTCTTCTGCATCGCGGTAGTACTTGGTCGAACCATCTGCCCCAACGTCTTCAAGCACGACCTTTTCCGCGGGAACGCCGAGGGCTATCACCAGAACAATATCGTGCTTCTCCGCGATACCCAGAATTTCCCGTAGCTTGTCGCGGTCGACGGAGCCGATCATACAACCGCTCAGCCCGCTCTGGGCAGCGCCCAGCAGGATTGTCTGAGCCGCTATTCCGCAGTCCATTGCCGCGTTCCGATTCACTTCCTTGTCAGAGAGAATCACAATGTAGGCCGATGGACGTTCCCCTTCCGCAGGGCCGGGCCAGTCGGTCAGATATCCGGCCCAGGCAAGTGTCTCAAACACCTCGGCGTTGCGCTCAGGATCATTCGACAGAACATAGCGCAGTGGTTGCAGATTGGAGGCGGACGGCGTCAGCCGAGCCAGGTCTACCAGATCGCGCAGGGTGGACTCCTTAACCGGAATCTGCTGCTTGAAACGACGATAGCTGCGGTTTGCCAGTACAAGGTCTCTCAGCATGGAAAACACCTCCCAGTGGTGCTCTGAAGTAGCGATGACGTCAATGCGATAGGGCACAAGACCACGACACTCCTATTGCCCCCGCAGTTATATGCTTCGACACACGGTCCCTTGATACCTTCTCGGAGCGACGGTTGCTACCGTGCCCGGGCAAAGCGTGGACTCAGAGCAATCCCGATTGTCATCGTGAGCATTGCGCCGATGCGTATAGCCCACGGCACTCCCACCAACTGCGCTATCCCTCCCGCCTGGATTCCGCCCAGTGGTGCCATGCCAAGGAACATCGGCGTATAGAGGCTTGTGATCCTACCACGCATCTCGTTTGGGGTGGCAATCTGGATTAGAGTGTTAGTCATGGACATGTTCGTCATTATTCCCCATCCCGCTGCCGGCAGCAGGCACAGGGCTATTCGCAGGTCCGATGTGAACGAGAAAGCAATCAGCGTCAGGCAGAAGACGATGTTGCCGGTTATCAGCAGTCTACCCTTCCACTGGAAGTTGCCCAAAGCCGAAATCGTGACCGCGCCGGCCAGTGCGCCAACTCCGACAGCAGACATCAGATATCCAAGCTCAAGGGCGTTCTGCCCCAGAATGTCGCTGACGTACATCGGCAGCAGGACTGTGTATGACGTTGCGAACACACTTACTGTTGCAGTAAGCAGCAGCAGTCCCGAGATCATACGGTGGTGAAGTGCAAACTCAATGCCGCGCCTCAGGTCCTGGATCGCGGAGCCTCTGCGAACGGTAGCGGGGGGCTCCACGCGCATCATCATCAGTCCTATGATAACCGCAATATAGCTCAGACCGTTCAGAAAGAATGCGCCGGCCAGTCCGACTGCCGCGATGACCAGACCCGCCACAGCCGGCCCGACAATTCGTGCGGCGTTGAATACCGCGGAGTTCAGGGCGATGGCGTTGGGCAGGTCCTCTCTGCCGACCATATCTATCACGAACGAGTGTCTTGTTGGTGCGTCCAGCGAGTTTACCGTTCCGAGAAGGAATCCAACGGCAATCAGGAAGTAGATGTTGATCACCTGGAAGTACGTCAGAGCGGCGAGCGTGAGGGCCAGAATCATTGCGCTTGACTGGCAGACGACGATGATGTTACGTTTGTTGAATCTGTCTGCCACAAGTCCGGCGGGTAGGGACAGAAGCAGTACAGGAAGCGCCGACACTGCCGATATCACTCCGAGCATTAGAGCGCGGTTTTCGGGTTGGGTCAGTTCGACGGCAAGCCAGCTCTGTGCGACGCTCTGCATCCACGTGCCCGTAAGGGAGATGGTCTGTCCGGAGAAAAACAGGCGGTAGTTGCGATGTCTGAATGCCGAAAGTCCTCTCGGTAATCGACGCGGGCCCGTCATTGTTTTCGGCAGATTAGACTGGCTGGGCTCATCTTCGGGGAGGCTCTATGAGATTTCTTGTGGGTAGAGATGCAGTTTGCCGTAGTTAAACAGTATGGCTACCCTGAAGTTCTCGAATCTTCGAAAGCCTCGTGCATTGGCTTTTAGTAGTTGAATCATTCCGTTTATGGACTCCGCATAGGAGTTGGTTATGTTGTGTTTGATATATGCCAGCAATCCGTCGATATGGTCGGCAAGCACCACAGCGCCCCAGAACTGTTGCTTCTTGCCTGTCCTGAGCCGAGGGGCCTTTTCTTACGCGGGTGCTTCAGCTTTTTCCAGGGACTTGGTTACACGGATGGCCAGTTTCCTGTTGGAGACTCCCAGAGTGCCAGCGAATGTTGGGACGTTCTCCACCCACACTTCAACCTCGCCGCCGGCTCTGGTGGGAAGCCTGACGAGGTCGCCGACCTCGATGTTCACTACTTCCTCCAGAGACAGCGAGGTTTGTCCCAGAAGGGCGAAGCAGTCGACGTTGACATAGTCAAATGACTTACGCAGTGCTTCGTTGGTCGCGTCGGCCCTGCGCGACGAACTGTTCAGCGTGCGTCCGAGCGTCAGGGCGGGCAGAACGCTTTCGACCGCGGAGGCTGGTATGCAGATACTTATCATGCTTTCAGTCTCTCCGACGGTCACCTCGTACGCGCACACCAACACAGCCTCCGCGGGCAAGAGTATTTGCCTGGTGTTTGATTCAGTCATTAGAGAGATGACTTCAGGCTTCAGTTCTATACACGAAGCCCAGGCCTCAACATACTTCTTGAGAGCCAGTTCAACCACCGGGCGCATGACCGCCTTGTCCACCTCGGTAATCTCCAACTCGCCAACAGGGTTGTCTGTAACCGAAGGCGCACCGGCAAGCAAGTCTACACACATTGATGCGAACAGCGGGTTGAACTCGAATATGGCATTGGAGGTCAGTGGCTCAAGGGAGACTTCGGCGAACATCGTTCCGTTTGGAACTGACGCGCAGTACTCTCTGTAGGTCAGTTGATCGAGAGCCAGCAGTTCGACTTGGGTGGCAACTCTCAACAAAGCCGACAGGGCTGCCGAGAATGAAGCGCCGTGCTTTCCGTGGATTACGTTCAGACTGCGCAGGTGATCTTTTGAGAACTTGTCAGGCCTGGCAAAGTCATATACCCTGACTTGGCGCTCGGAAGTGCGTGTTGAGTCAGTCTGACCGCCTGTCGCCTTGTATGTGTCGATTAGCGCGTTTATTTCTTCCTGGCTGAGTATATCTACCATTTTGACCTATACCGTTCCGGTTCTGCGGGATATCTTTGGGGCGCTGTTAATTCTCTGGCCATCTCACGCTGCGCCGATTGCCCTTCCAACTCCTTCAAGCACGCGTTCCGGCTGGAAAGGCTTGACAATGTAGTCCTTGGCGCCGGCCTTAATCGCGTCAATCACGAGGCTCTGCTGACCCAGTGCGGTGCACATCAAGACCACCGCATCAGGATCATTTGCGAGTATTGCCTTGGCGGCGGCAATGCCGTCCATAACGGGCAGGGTTATGTCCATGAGCACGGCATCAGGCTTGAGCTCCATATAGGTCTTGACCGCCATTTCGCCGTCTTCGGCCTCTCCGGCAATTGAGTAGCCTGCTCCCTCGAGGATATGTTTGACCGTGTTCCGTACAGAAGTTGCGTCATCGACCACCAGGATGCTCTTCGCCATGTCTACCCCCCTAGTAAATACCGGTATTGAAAGTGCTGCCGTGCCAGTGGCGCGCGATTGTACCGTGCGTGATACAAAGCCGGCAACTGTCTTGGAGCGCCGACGAGCCACGCAGGCGGCTAAGGCACTACCTCCTATATAATCGGCTTCTTGAGGGGGTGTTCATTAGAGACAGAACTGCTTATGGCGCAACAGTTGACCAGGAAACTTTGGTGGTTCTTCTGTGGAGGCGGCTGCGACAACCGGAATGCATCGAACGCCCGACTGACTTTCCGATACAGGATGCGCGCTGTTGCGTGTTAGTGTGGATGAGGCAGCACATTCGTCTGCCCTCGATGGGGTATGGCTGCCGTCAGGCCTTCCCGGAATGCGTAGTCGATCAGTTCCGACCTGCTGTGTATGCCCAGCTTGCGATATACGCGAAAACGGTGGGTATCAACCGTCTTCTCGCTGACAAATAGTTTCTCCGCGATCTGCCGGTTGGATAAGCCAAGTGCGATGTAACCCACCACTTCCCTTTCCTTCGGCGAGAGCCCTCGACGTTTCTTGGGAGCGGCATTCCCGTTTGATGCCATCTCGCCGTCGGCTTCCTGTGGTATCCACGTCCCGCCCTGCGCAACAGCGTTTATGCCTTCCACCAAGTCGGAAGGCGGCGACAACTTGGACACGAAGCCCCGGCCTCCCGCGCCGATGAAAGCTTTGACACATTCGCTGGAGTCATATTCACTGAAGGCCACTATGCGATTGGAGCACATAGCTGCCAGTTGCTTAGTCGCATCAATGCCGCTTTCATTGCCCAGCAGGAGGTCCATCAGCACGACATCCGGTTTGAGTGACGCGGTCATCTCGACGGCCTCATCAATGCAGCCGGTCTCCCCGATCACTTCGATGCCCTGCTGTTCAAGGTATGCTCGAACAGCCCACCTGACAACGGAATGATCTTCTACGATGAGTATTCGCGTTTTCGATTCGGTTTGCATGTGATCCTCAGAAGAACCCCTGAGCAAAGGCTATCTTATCCCTTCTTCACCTACGGACAACTTCGGCGTTGAGCAGGCAGCTTTGCTCGCGAACTACGTCCCACACAACGAATCATCGGTCACGCCGACTTGAACACTGAACCCGAAATCACACGTTATAGTTCGACGGATAAGGTCTTTTGTCCTTCACCGCACCCGCTTTCAGACCCCATATTAGTATATATCAGGTTTTTCAACTTACAAAGTCTGGACTTTACGAAACCATAATTGCTGGTGTCTCGGGTTCGTTGGCCTCAATCGCCGTTCTGTCTACTATACCGACGAACGCCCGATGCAATAACTGTCAAAGTTTCTGCAGAGTCTAGACCGCCCGAGTGACCGGTAGCGATCACCGTTTGCCAGTCCGGCCGCGGCAGAGAGTAGTGATAGCCGAAGCAAGAGGACATATCTGGGCAGAAAGGCCAGCACGCAGCGTGCCGGCCTTCTGCTTTTGTCAGGGGCGAAGTCTTGACTACCGGGAATGCGGGATGGTCGGCGGTGTCCGTCAGCGTTCGGAACCCATGACAGCCTCGATCGCCTGGTAGACGTTGCTGACTCCATACGGCTTCATCTTGCCGCCGCTCTTGATCGACGAAGCGCTGCGTCGTGAGAGTATGGCACGCTCAAAGCCTAACCGTGCTGATTCCGAAAGTCGCTTCTCAATCTGACCCACAGACCTGACTTCGCCGGACAGCCCAAGTTCTCCTAGCACCACTGTCGAAGAGTCCATACCCTCGTCTCGCAGGCTCGAAGCCACAGCAAGAGCCACGGCCAGATCAGCCGCTGGCTCCACAATTCGCACCCCACCGGCCACGTTCACATAAACATCCTTGTTTCCCAGCGACAGGCCGGCTCGCTTCTCCAGCACAGCAAGGATCATAAGCATGCGGTTGTAGTCAATGCCCGTGCACATGCGCCGCGGGCTTGTGAAATAGCTTGGTGCCACCAGAGCCTGGATCTCCACCATAATCGGCCGGCTGCCTTCCATCGTCGACGTTACGGCGGAGCCTGACCCGTGTTCAGGACGCTCGGCGAGAAGCGCCTCCGACGGGTTCGGGACCTCCATGAGTCCGTCCTCGCGCATCTCAAATATCCCCAGCTCATCAGTTGATCCGAACCGGTTCTTGACGGCGCGCAGGACGCGGTAGCAGTGGTGGCGGTCTCCTTCGAAGTACAGTACCGTATCCACCATGTGCTCCAGAACCTTTGGGCCGGCTATGGAGCCTTCTTTTGTGACGTGTCCGACGATGAATATGGGGATGCCTGCGCTCTTGGCGACCTGGGCCAACGATGCTGTACAGGAGCGCACCTGGCTGACGCTGCCCGACGTCGACGACAGATCGGGGTCGTAGACCGTCTGTATTGAGTCAATGACCACGTAGCCGGGCCTCACGCTTTCGATGTGACCGATTATGGCCTGGATGTCTGTCTCAGAGGCCAGGAAGAGCTCGGAGGAAGATATGCCGATCCGGTTGCTGCGCAGCTTTATCTGCTCGGAAGATTCCTCTCCCGAAACGTAAAGCACCCGTCCACGGTCTGTGCTCAGCCGGTTGGCCACCTGAATCAGAATGGTGGACTTGCCTATCCCAGGGTCTCCACCGATGAGTATCAGCGATCCGGCGACCACACCGCCGCCCAGCGCACGGTCAAACTCTGAGATTCCGGTTGGGGTCCGAGAGGCGCCCTGTGCAGAGAGTTCGGTAATCGGCGTGGGAGTTGACGCGGGCGCCTGCCTGTCTCCGGACGCTCTGGCGGCCTGTCGGCTGTCAGGAACGAATTCCTCAACTACTGAGGCCCATTCGTCGCAGTCGGGGCATCGCCCAACCCATTTGGGCGACTCGTATCCACAAGACTGGCAGACAAATCTCGTTCGAGCCTTTGCCATATCAGAGACTAGAGCGCGCGTCGGGTGCCGATGCTGATGCCTGCCCCGTCCATCTTCAGGTCCCCGCCGTACGCCAGCCCCATCTTCTCACTTATCTGGTATGTGCCTTCGACATACCAGGAACCGAAATCGATTCCGTAGGAGACGCTGACTCCGAGCTTCTTCCTGTTGTCGCTCCTCCATCCGCTGAACCATTTCCACTGCCTGTAGTTTATGAAATAGGCAGTGGCTCCCAGCCCGACGTACCTGGACGGATAGCTGTCGTTGGCGTACTTGATGAACTGAACACCGATCGGGATTATCTTGCAGCTTGTGGTTTCATTGCTTTCCGCTAGCCAGGCGATTGAAGCTGTAAACTGCGGGCGGTCCAGACTGTCAAACTTGCCGTTGTAGTCAAGCCCTGGCGCCATCCAGATGCTCTTTATGTCGCTTATCGGGTCGCTGAATGGCTTGTAGAAACTCATTCTAACCCCTATGGGGCTGCGGTCGTTAGCCTCATACTGCGCCTGCGCACTGCCCGCAAGACCGAACACTAGTGCTGCAATTCCAAAAGCTGCGAACATCCTGGTTTTCACGGGTTCCTCCACGCATCAAGTGATGACATCAGGATTATACGCTCCCGTGGGAGCCTCTGTCAACGAAAGCCCATTTGCCCCGCGTCATTTCGACCAGCCCGAGAAATCCCCGCGATTCCTCCTGCCAGCCGGAATGGCAGGAGGAGGCGGTCAGGCTCGACTTCCAATTACCGGCCCAAAACGTGTAAACTGTGTCTTGGCGTACGGGAGAACTTGTTCCCTATAGCCAGCCGCGTTTTGGGAATGAACTCCCGACTCGCCGTTTCCTAATCACCGTGCTGTAACACCAATGACAAGTGGAGGCGTGGAATTGAGCACAGATTTTAGGTCCAAGTATTTCAGCCGCACCGCCAGCGGATTCCCCGAAGAGATGGAATTGATGGGGGTAACATACGTCAAGGTCGAAGACCTGCGATATGGTACCAATCCTCACCAGGGGGCGAGTTTCTACCGGCCAAAGGGTGCACAGAACATGCCTTTCGGGCAAATGGAGATTATCAAGTCCGGAAAGTCTGGTCTGTCCGAAACCAACTACGGAGATCTCAATCACGGCGCCAACATAGTCAAGTATTTCGCGGAGCCTGCGTGTGCCGTGATGAAGCACTTGAACCCCAGTGGGGCCGCCGTAAGCAGACGGAACCAGGACCTCAAGAACGTTTACGTGCGTGCACGCGATGCTGACGCGGTTGCCGCGTTCGGAGGAACCGTAGTATTCAACACCCGAGTCGACGCGAATACTGCCAGAGAGATTATGGCCACGGTCGTGGAGGTTGTGGCCGCACCGGACTTCGACGACGAGGCTCTTGAGGTGTTTCAGGACTACGAAACCTACAAGATGAACAAGGAAATCCGCGTGATTCGCCTGCCAAATCTTGAGAGCCTTCCCAAGTGGGTGGGCGAGGCGGCTGCTCCCACCATAAAGACTCTGTCTGATGGCTCGATTGTGGTGGCTGAGACGCTGCTTACCGCAATAAGAAGCGGAAGCGATCTGGTGGTAGCCTCCACCGAGCACCCGTCTCACGGCAAGTTCGCCATAGAGAAGTTTCCGACCGCCGACCAGATTGACGATCTCCTGTTCAGTTGGTATGTGAACCTGAGCGTCCGCTCGAATGGAGTTGTGATTGCGAAGAACGGAGTGACGCTCGCCGTCGGCACTGGTCAACAGGACCGCGTCGCGGCGGTCCGGCAAGCGATAGCCAAAGCCAGAGAGAAGTTTGGCGGCGACGAGACCATTGAAGGCTCCGTTCTGTCCAGCGATGCGTTCTTTCCATTTCGAGACAGCATCGATGCGTGTGCTGAGGCGGGGATCGTGGCGATCGTGCAACCTGGCGGCTCGGTCAAGGACTGGGAGTCGATCAAAGCGTGCAACGAGCACGGCATCGCCATGGTCTTCACCGGAGAAAGGTGCTTCTCGCATCACTGAGCACTATGGACAGTATAGACCTCAAAGGACAACCCCTTGATCTTGATCTGACGCTGGCGTGCGGGCAGGCGTTCAGGTGGCGAAAGAGTGGGGACGGAGTCTGGGCGGGCGTAGTCGGAGATCGCTTGTTTGAACTGGTCATTGCCGACGGTTGCCTGCTGTGGCGCACCTATCCAGTGATGGATCGTGCCGCCGTGGAAGACTATCTACTCCTCGGTGTTGATGTTAACGCGATCTACGACCGGCTCTGCTCTGGAGACGACCACATGGCTGAGCAGGTGCGGCGGTTCTACGGTCTCAGACTCCTCCGGCAGGACCCCAATGAGACTCTGCTTTCGTTCGTGTGCTCTGCGGCAAACAGCATACCCAGAATCTCGGCTGCTATCGGCAGACTCTGCGAGATGTTTGGAGACCGGGTCTGTGAGCACAACGGGTCCTGCTACTATGCCTTCCCATCCACCCGCGCGATAGCTCAGGCTGATCAGAAGACTCTGGAATCGACGGAGTCGCTTGCGTTTCGAGGAGCGAACTTAAAGACAGTGGCGCAGCAGGTTCTGGAGATGGGAGACGGCTGGTTGGCGGGTCTGCGCGAAGTTGGCTACGAGGAAGCCAGGGACGCACTTACTCAGATCAGGGGCATAGGTCGGAAGATTGCGGACTGTGTGTGCCTGTTTTCGCTGGACAAGTATGAAGCCGTGCCTGTGGATACCCACATCAGGCAGATTGCGCAGCGAATCCTTCTGCCGGAGATGAGGACCAAGTCCATCACTGACGCGGCTTACCGCAAGATATGCGGCGCGTTCTACGATAGGTATGGCGGCCTGGCGGGTTGGGCGCAGCAGTTATTGTTCTACGAGGACCTGATGAGGACGCGAGGGACGCGATCTGGGTAAGGCATTTGCCTTAGTCACGCTTCACTGGTAAAATGCTCGGGTGCTCGGTTTCGGAACCGGCACTGGGATTGAGGTGTTTAGCATTGGCGAAGATACGTGCCGGAATAATAGGTCAGGGCAAAAGTGGGTTTGACATCCACGCATATACGATGGGTCTGCTGCCCGGGAAGTTCAGGATTGTCGCGGTGGCCGATCCTATCCCGGAGAATCTGAGCAGGTCGAGGAATGCGCTGGGCTGCGACTGTCACTCTGACTATCGCGATCTACTCGGCAGACGCGATCTTGACTTGGTCGTCAACGCTACTCCCAGCGTTCTTCATCCCTCCATCACCATCGAGGCCCTGGAGGCTGGACACAACGTGTTGTGTGAGAAGCCGATGGCACGGTGCGTTGCCGAGGTTGACCAGATGAATGCGGCGGCTCTCAAGTCTGGGAAGCTGCTCGCCATATATCAGCAGTCCCGCTTCGCGCCATACTACCGGCAGGTGCAGAAAGTCATCGACTCTGGCGTCCTGGGCCGGATCGTTGCCGTTAAGGTAGCCTTCAACGGGTTCGGAAGGCGCTGGGACTGGCAGACGCTCCACGACATGAACGGCGGTAGTCTGCTCAACACCGGCCCTCACCCTCTGGACCAGGCCTTGGGGTTGTTCGGCCGCGACCGCACGCCCAGCGTCTTCTGTCTGATGAACAGAGTTCTGACGTTTGGCGATGCGGAGGACTATGTCAAGCTCGTCCTTCACGGCGAGGGCAGGCCCGTTGTCGAGGTGGACGTTATCTCGTGCGAAGCATATCCGACCGCTACTTACCACATACAGGCCGAGCGCGGAGGGCTGAATGGCACTATGGAGGAAGTGGAGTGGAGATACTACAAACCCGAGGAGCTTCCGGAGCGCAACTTGGTGCCTAATCCCGTCGCGCTTCCCCAATACTGCTCAGAGAGCCTCAATTGGTATACCGGAAGATGGCGGCTTCCTGAGAGCCAGAAGGACCTGTTTGCTGCTATGGGCAAGGCGTTCTATTCGAACCTGCACAGCGCCCTCTCGAAAGGAACTCCCCTCGAGGTTACCGTCGAGCACGTGCGCCAGCAGATAGCGGTGATCGAGGAGTGTCACAGGCAGAATCCCACGCGATTCTCCAGGGACTGAGCAATTTACAGTGGCTGAGTCGTCTGGTAGGCCCGACACTCCTGTCGGGCGGCGCCGGACACTTCTGTCGGGTGGCGCCGGACACTTCTGTCGGGTGGCGCCGGACAAGAGCGTCCGGCCTGCCACAGCCATCGCATGCAGTTCACAGATCGTGAATCATTTAGCATTGATGCCTGAAAGCGGTGTCGTGGATAGGCAGCCGGGTGTCCGAGCCCGGCTTCTCTTTGTGTCGCGGACAGGAATATTTCACTCAACATGGATTTGACATACACACAATGGGCCATGGGTGCGGGCGCCGCGCTTTTGGTCGGCATCTCGAAGACAGGCGTGCCGGGTGTTGGGATACTGGTTGTATCCATGCTCGCGGCGGTGTTCGGAGGCCGCCATTCCATCGGAGTCATGCTGCCAATGCTCATCTTCGCCGACTGTTTCGCAGTCGTGTGGTACCACAGGCACGCGCAATGGGACAAGCTTGTGGGACTGTTCCTGTGGGTGGTTGTGGGTCTGCTTGTCGGTTCGGGTGCGTTATGGATTATTGGCGAAAGCAAGTCTACAAAGGACGTGCTCACTCCTGTTATCGGTGTGATAGTATTAGCGATGCTCGCGCTGCATCTCCTGCAGGGCCGGCTCGGTCCACACCTCACCCCCACATCAAGAGCGGGCGTAGCTGGCACCGGGGTCCTTGCCGGGTTCACGACGACTGTCTCCAACGCGGCTGGTCCGATCATGAACATTTACATGGCTGCTCACAGGATGCCCAAGGAGCAGTTCATGGGAACCATCGCCTGGTATTTTCTGATAATCAATGTTTCCAAGGTGCCCATATACGTCTGGCTGACAGCGGTCAATCCGGCCAGGCCCATATTTACGCGCGAATCACTGGTTTTCAATCTCGCGATTGCGCCAGCTATCCTTGTGGGGGCGTTTGCAGGCAAGTGGCTGTTACCACGTGTCTCGCAGAAGCTCTTCAATAGCACTGTTCTCATTCTGGCCGGGGCTGCCGCGCTTAAAGCGATCTTGTCGGGATAGCTGCACGGCAGACCAGCAGCGGCGACTCTCCGCACAGGTTGTCATCCTCGTCCCGGCCCCGTTTCTAACGCTGCACGCTGACATGAGTTTGGCAAGGCAGTTCGTCCCTCGAGGCTTACAATTGCACCGGAAGTTGAAAAACGCGTCCACATGGTGTAGCATGTACAGTCATATTTGGCATTCTTCACAGTGGCACGCACTGTGGACGGTTCGCAAAACAAGTATAGCAAGGACAGGGACACTTCCATAAAATGGAGACAAACGACCTGAACACCAACAACTCACGGCATCTTTCGGAACCCGGCAGCGACCAGACCTCGGTCTTTGTCGAATCGGAGTATGAATTTGACGACTCAAGCTCGACCGCTTCGGCTCTGAATCCCTCGTCATCTCCGAAACCGGCGGCAGGCGGCTACGATCCTGTTGCTTACACGGACTACTACGATGCGCCGACTGTTGAGGTCGAATACGAGTTTGAGGACGAAGTGGTTGTTCCTCCCCTGGTGCGATACTATTCGCCGCCTGTTGTTGCGGCGGCCGTTCCGCCCATCGAGCCGCAACCGTCGGAAGAACCGGTCGTTGAGGCCGAGGTTGCTTCAGAACCGGCGCCTTTGAGCTGGCAACCCGAGGCAGTTCAGGAGACTCTGGCGCCTCATGAGCCGGCAGTTGAGGAGGCTGTCGTATCTGAACCCGAAGCATGGTCGCCTGCGGATGTTTCGAGCGCCTACGCGCCCATTGCAGAACCTACTGTTGTGGAGCAAATACAGACCGCCGACGGGAGTGTCGCGGAGTATCTCGCAGAGCCGGAAACCGTGGAAGCAGTGCAGGGCCCGGTTGTCTTCGATGTGGCGACCACCGTCACAGAGGGAGTAGCGGAAAGCGCGCAAGCCGAACCTGGAGTATTTGAGGACGAACTGCTTGAGGCATCTGGTTTCGAACTCGAAGACGTTGCCCCCGTGCTGGACCAGGTCGGCGAGCCCATCTCCAGTGTGTTTGAAGATGAACCTTTCGAGGCCACTGGTTTTGAACAGATCGAGGCGCCTTCTGCTGCGCAGGTTCCAGATTTGGGGCAGCCTGAACCGCCAACGGCCGAGCCGGAGCCTGCCATTGCCGGTGAATTGGCGTATGCTGAAGTAGAATCCAGTGCTTCTGAGGCGGTGGAACCGCCACTTGACGTTGAGACGCTTCAGAGGCTTGAGGCGGAGACTGTTGAGTCGGACGCCGAAAAACTGCGCGAGATAGAACGAATAAGCCGCAGTCTCAACGAGGAGCTTGACACGCTCGTTTCGCTCAAAGAGAAAGCGGATATGCTGGTAGAGGCGTGTGACGATGCGAAGAAGCGGGAACATGCTTCCAGCGACCAGATCGACAGCCTGCTCAACACCCAGTCACGCCTCAACTCGATGCTTGAGACCGCAACCGGTGCGATAGCGCGCAACCAGGAGACTCTCGGAGCGCTGCTATCGGACTTTGAGGATGTCGTCGAGAAGCTTCCGCCAGGTCTGAAGTCCGATGGCGAACAGAGGCTGGCGAGAATCAAGAGCGAAACAAGAGAACTGCACGCCGCAGCTCCCCCACAGGCGCTAGGCGTGAGGGAGGAACCGGAATTCGCGCCGGAGCCGACTGAGCCGGTCGCAGAGCCTGAGGCGATCTCTGAACTACTCGAAAGTGACACGGCGACTCTGCACGAAGAGACTCTCGACGTTGCTGCGGTGCCGGATGCAGAGGTGTTGTCTGAGCCGGCCGTGATGGAGCCGGATGAGGAGTTGCCTGATTTCGACTTCGAGGAGACGATAGAGCCAATAAGTGCCGCCGAGGAATGCGCACCAGTCTCGTCTGTAGGTGACTTCTCAGACGGATTTGCGTCAGAACTCGAACTGCCTGATTTCGACATAGACGAGGAGTTTGAAAGCGAACTCGAGCCGTTCCAGCCCTTAGATGCTCCGGCAGTGGCAGGAACGGCGCTTGTGGAGACGGTTGAGACTGAGTTTGCTGAGCAGTCTGCCATTGAGCCCATTGAGCAACTCGAGGACGTAGAAGAGATCGTGGCGCAGGGGGCGACTGCAGAGGCTTCCTCGGTAGAGGACGTTGTCTCTTCTGCTGAGGCGATGCCCGAATTCGATCTGGATTTTGAGATGGATTCTGTCGAGGAACCGGTAGCTGAATTGGCAGAGGAAGCGCCCGCTGAGTTCGG
>CAYSLA010000036.1:21288-26081 GCA_964431685.1 uncultured bacterium
CCGAGTTCGATATGCCGGTTGCTGAGTTGGAAGAGGAAGCGCCCGCTGAGTTCGGATTCGACGTTGCCGAGGAGCCTGCAGCGGTCGTTGAGGAACCCGTGGCCGGGTTCGACATGCCGGTAGCTGAATTGGAAGAGGAGGCGCCTGCTGAGTTCGGATTCGACGCTGTCGAGGAGCCCGCAGCGGTCGTTGAGGAACCCGTAGCCGAGTTCGATATGCCGGTTGCTGAGTTGGAAGAGGAAGCGCCCGCTGAGTTCGGGTTCGAGGTTGTCGAGGAGCCCGCGGGGGTCATCGAGGAACCGGTAGCCGAGTTCGAACTGCCGGTAGCTGAGTTGGCAGAGGAAGCACCCGCTGGGTTCGGGTTCGAAGTTGTCGAGGAGCCCGCAGCGATCGTTGAGGAACCCGCTGCCGAGTTCGAATTGCCGGTTGCTGAGTTGGAAGAGGAAGCACCCGCTGAGTTCGGGTTCGAGGTTGTTGAGGAGCCCGCGGCGGTCGTTGAGGAACCCGTAGCCGAGTTCGAGATGCCTGTAGTCGAATTGGCAGAGGAAGCACCCGCTGGGTTCGAATTCGACCTTGCTACTCTTCCCACGCTGGGTGAGGTGGACCAGTCTGCAGAGTTCGACCAACCCACAACCGAGTTCGTTGACACCACGCCTGAGGAGCCTGGTCTGGATACCGCCGAGTTTGCGCCTCCGCCAGTTGACGAGCCTGTCGCGGAAACAGAACCGACCGCTGCGGAGACCTTGGAGGAGTTACCTGACGCGCTGGGATTTGATCTTGCCAGTCTGCCGCTTCTCAATGTCGATGAGCCAGTTCCCGCGGCCCAGCAGACTCAGCGTGCCGACGAGTCTTTTGAACTGCGAATTGACGACGGAAGCGACACTGAGCCGGTTCCCATTTTCGACCAAGCTGTTCAGCAACCAGAACTCGAGGCCGAGGGTCAGATGGACATCGATTTCGAAGATGAGTCGAGTGGCGCAGAGCCAGGCCTCATCGAGTCGCCGGGGATTGGATCGGCCGCCGATTCTGATTTCGACTTGGCCACAATCAGTACAAGCGATACACACGAGCCTTCTGAGACAGATTTCGATCTTGCAGGTCTTGACGTCATGGCGCAAGATCCCGCTTCGACGGAGTTCTCCGACACAGTACAGGAGACCAGCTTTGACTTGGCCCTTGAGGGCTCAGATGCGGCGACGGAGGCCTTTGATACGCCATCCGAGTCAGCCGCGGATGACTTGGTGTCAAGAGCTTCTGCGGGTCAGCCAGGTCTGCGCACTTGCCCCCGGTGCGGCAAGGAGCAGAAGCATAATCGTTCAGCGTGTGTCTACTGTTACACCCAACTTGACGCTCAGACTCGGGGCGCACGAAAAGAAGTCAAAGCCAAACCGGTTAGGAGCGCTGTTCCTGCACAATCCACGAGCACGGGCGACCAGAAGAAGAGCGTCTTTGGTTTTCTTAGACGGTCAAAGTAGGGACATAGGGCACGCAGCACAGTCGGTGCGAAATGAGCGGGTGGCAGGCGGTTGGCCACCCGCTTTGTTAGTTCGCAGACGCTCGCGGTAGTCTGCAGGCTTTACGTTCGAGTCAGTTTGTGACATAATAGAGCTCAGTAGAAAACTGCGGCTGCTGCTGAACGCGGTAAGCCGTCAGCGTTTTGAAGGGTACCATGAGGAAAAAGCAAGATCACGACCGGCCATCCGGTTCTCAGGAGTCTGGCGATAGTATGAGCAATACCGATTCGGCAAACCGCGGCATCGATCAGGATTCCGCGGATGAGCTTGAGATTGACGTTGAATCCGCCGGGTATGGTGAGATTCTGTCCGAAATAGAGCGCCTTAGGGGAGATGTCGAAGAGGCGCAGAACCGCTATCTTCGCACGCTTGCGGACTTCGATAACTTCCGCAAACGGCAGCGAGAGGAAACTTCAAGACAGATCGCGCGGGCGCGCGATGAACTGATGCTCCAACTCTTGCCCGTTGTGGACAACATCGAGCGATCGATTCGTTCCGCCGAGGCTTTGCACAGCTATGACGCTCTGGTCGAAGGTGTTTCGCTGACCATGCGGCAGTTGAGCGATGTGCTCGCCAAAGAAGGCGTAGAGCCGATTGCGGCTGTGGGGCAGGCCTTTGACCCCGAACTGCACGAGGCGATGATGCGTGTTGAGACGCAAGACTGTGCGGAAAACACCGTAGTCGAGGAGCTCGAAAAGGGCTACACAATGGAGGGCCGTGTATTGCGTCCCGCCCGGGTTTCAGTGGCTGTGTCGCCGGGGCGTGACTGACCCGGCTAGGTTTTCATGGAGGTTGTGCGATAGTGTACGTAGGCAGAATCGTGGTTGTCGGCAAGGCTGAGAAGCCTTTCGTGGCCTATCGGGTCTCAAGCAGGTCATTCCCCAACAGGACTGCAAGAATTGACAACGATACCGTATCCATAGGCCCGATCGATCAGGCCGACCTGGAGAAGAATCCCTACATAGCATACAACTGCATCAGAGTATCCGACAAGGCGGTTGTCGTCTCTAACGGTTCCCACACCGACCCGATCCACGACCGCGTGTCGTTGGGTGAGGCTCCCGACCTTGTGCTACAGGCTGTGCTCACCGAGATGGGCTACGAGAAGGACGAATTCAACACGCCGCGCATCGCGGGTGTTGTCGCGGGTGATGTCGGTTACCTTGGAATAGTGCGCGACGACGCGGTTGAGGTCACCAGCTTCAACCTGGAGGAGGGTCTGTGCAGGTTCATATGCACATACGAGCTCAATCGTTTGGACGGAGTGCTGCATCCGTTTGTGGCAGACAGTTCAGATGAAGCTGCACGCTACGTTGTGGATGGCGGACCATTCAAAGAGTTCGGGCACCCGGTATGTGCGGCTGCCTGGTTTGGCACTCTGGCAGTCTACAACCCTCACGACTGACCGGCATAGGTAGTCAGTGCCATCCACTTGTGTCGTGATATGGCGCGATTTCAAATTGCACCGTGCAGGATACGCAGAGTCATTCCCCCGCAAAACCAGCGAAGCCGCGGAGCAGATGCTCCGCGGCTTCGCTTTCTTCTCAAAGTCCGACTCCCGTTTTCACGTTCGCCGGCCTTGTGGCTTCGTGAGTCCTAGAAGGTCACGTCGTCGAAGATGACGTCCGAGAGTTTGCCGTCCTTGCTCAGAATCAGCCGGACGGTGTGCTTGGTGCCGGTTCTCGGGTCCACGAACGTTATGACCCATCCCTTGGATATGATCGTGCCGATGCCGATGGTCGTCAGGTCGACGTTGCCGCCGGATGGCATCTGTATCCACTTGCCGCCGGTCGCATCAGCAATTACCTTGATGTCGACGTGGCTGGTGGTGGCACGGAATGAACCTCTGCGTCCATCGTTCATGATGGCGCGGGTCAGCGCACCAGTGCCAGGGGAAACGGCGTGGACAACAGTCTTGCCCAAACAGGCAGCGATTGTCTCCTCAGCGGTCCACAGAGCATAGTCCGTGCCGTCGTCTCTCTGGTGAGAAACGATGTCAGTGAGCGCAATGATGATTCTCTGCGCGCCCGGTCTCCAGTTGCATCGGGCGTTGAGTTCGTAGATGGCGTCCACAGAGACTTCAGGTCCGTCTCCACCGCCAGTCGCGTAGAGCGTGCTGACCCAAGCTTGGAACTCGGCCGTGGTCTTGTCGAAATTCAGACCAAAGATTCCGAGGTCGGCCGGGGGAGTTCCGCCGAGGTCATAGCCGACTTTGTCGTAGAAGTCGACGCCGGCGAAGCGCACATCAAGGCCAGCAGCCGTCAACGAAGTCGCGAAGGCATTGATGCTGTCCTTGACCCCTTCAATGGTGCCGCCCATGCTTCCGGTCGCGTCCACCGCGAACGCGATGTCCGCTTTGGACGTGGTGCTGGATGTCGGAACGATGGTTACGGCTACTGGGAAACCATCGACGAGGACCAGGATGTAGTCTCCGCCGCTCAACGAATCAAGACCCTCCAGCGGATCACCCGTGGCCGGGTCTATGATCGAAGACAGCGAGATTCGCTTTGTCGTCGGGTCCGTTGAGTCCGGAGCGATAGCTCCAGCTATCGTATACGCGTCATCAGTGATTTCAGGAGGTATGGCTGTGAAGGTTAGCTTGATGTTAGCAACCTTTCCTGCCTGGATAGTTCCGGTCGCGGACGCCGTTGCGACAAGCTTGTCCGCTGCGTCAAAGGCTCTGCCCTGCACAACGATCGGGCCAGCAGCGATGTCGGTCGTGGTTATCTCACTGGCAGACCTGATGATGGTGCCGGTGAAGACGGTGGATGTGCCCTTAAGCACCGTGATGGTGATCTTAGTGGCTTCAGCAGGGAGATACCTGCTGTCGGGCCAGTTTACGGCCACACTCAACTTGCCGGTTCCGCCGCTGGGAACGGTTGATCCCCCGCCGCCGCATCCGGCAATCAGCGCTATGACGATGATGACTACCATTGCTCTCAAAAACAGTTTCATTCCTTATACCCTCCGAATCGTCTCATTCAACAGTGATCCTGGCAGCTCCGGTGGTGTCATCCACCGAAATCTTAGCAGTCCCGGTGGTTGGTGCTGGCGATTCCTCGCTACCACCGCCACCGCAGCCGGCCGCGAAAGCACACAATACCGCTAATGCAGCAACCAGTAGTGTAGCTTTCACGACCGCAGTGAGCCCAGACAAACGTGTTCTTTTGAAGATGCTCACATCGACTCCTCCTTTCGACGAGTATTTGAACAGTCGCGCGCACAATCCCTCGGTATCCTCACGAAGCGAAGAGCCGCTCCCAAGAGAGTGCACGCCCA
>CAYSLA010000037.1:0-5825 GCA_964431685.1 uncultured bacterium
CCGGCGATCCCGGGGACGGCTCGCGCCGGGAACTGGGAGTCCAATACGAGGACCCCTGCGGCACGGGCGCGAGTGAGGGCGCGATGACCTTTGGCGAGTGGACGGACCGCATCGTCTCGTACATGCGCCACAGCGGACAGAAGCTGCTTGGCTACCCCATCTGCTGGTATCACGGTCCTCAGTATCCCTCCGATCGGGAACCCGCCGACGCTTTTGCGGTGGTGGTCGGACGGGACCGGCGACAGTACACCGCATGGACAATGCATCCGCCGGAATGGGTCACGCCGCTGCTGGATCGCTTTGCGCGCGAGGGGCTCGAGTTCCAGGCGGTTCTCACCCTGCTCCGGCTGGGCAGCCTGATGGAGAAGATGAACGTTGACCTCGAGGCAATCAAGGCCGGCGCCCCGACATTCAACAACATGCTCGCAAACGACCACGTCCAGGCGTCGACAATGGACTGGACCGCAACCTACAACGTCCGCAACTACGAGAAGTTGCTGGACTACCACGAGCAGGGCAAGGATCAGGCCGACTTTCCGTGGGCCTATGGTGAGAAACGCGGGCCCTACCATGCCGGGCCGATGTTCAATCCGCTGCACCCGGTTGTCGAGGAAGCCATCGTCGGGTTCGTTCGCGAAATCGCGGAGCGCTACGGCAAGCATCCAGCTTTCAAGGGCATTGCCTTTACCATGTGGGCGCCGACGCTTATCTGGTTCGGTTCGATTCACAGCGGCTACGACGACTACACCACAGGGCTGTTCGAGCAGGAGACGGGGATTCATGTGCCGGTCGAAAAGAATGCGCCTGACAGGTTCTCCAAGCGCTATGAGTTCCTGACCTTTGCATGCCGCGACGCTTAGGTGGACTGGCGCTGCCGCAAGGTCGCGCAGCTAATCCGCAAGATCCGAGACACGATGCGCTCCGTCCGTCCTGATTTACGGGTCACGCTGAACATGTGGAGCGAGCCGTTTGTGCCGAACATTCTTGGCAGCGGCGAGGTGCGCCACCAGATCTATGCCAGGCCATCCACGGCCGAGCTATACCGGCAGGCGGGCATCGACGTCAGTCTCTACGGAGACGAGCCGGGGATCGAGCTGGACCTCCAATTCGACGGCGGCAACCGCGATCGCTCGGGTTGGATTACTGATGCACCCGACTTGCCAATCGAGAAGTTCACGATGTTCCGCGACCATGATTTCCTTGACGCCCAATCGCTGGCGTCGTTTGCTGAGCTGAGCGCCTCCGGCGCCTACATTTTCAACGCCTGGCACGAGGCATGGGGCGAGCACAAGTGGTTCCGGTGCGACCCGGACGACGCCCAGGCCAGGGAACTTGCGTTCGTCTTCGACAAGCCCGCGGAAGGGATTTTCAGGATCAACTCGATCTATCCCGAAGACGGGTTCTGGTGGGACTCGCAATTGCGCATTACTCCGGCGTTTCCAGCCGGTCCGCATTTCATGGAGTACTACGCCCATGCCATCGCTGAGCTTGACGCCTTGCGCATCACCCGTGGCGGCCTGTTTATGGAGAAAGCGCACACCGAGGAGATCGCGAAGTTTGCGGCGGCCTATCGCGCACTACCGAAAGTGAAGTTCGAAACGGTCGGCGAGAAGACGGACCCGGTGGCGGTCCGGTCCGTGATAGCTGACGCACGAAGGTATTTCTACGTGGTCAACCGCGACTACTACCCCGTGGAGGTGGACATCTCTTTCGATCACTCCGCCGGGACGGTGACGGATCTGGCCACGGACAAGGAGCAAAAGGTTGGCAAGACGTGGAGCGTGGTCCTTGGGCCGTATGAGCTTCGCTCGTTCGCCGCGCCGGTAGATGTGCGGCTGACCGGGTTCGAGGCGACCGCGCCGGCCCAGATCACGGACGCGCTCAACCGTGAGGCCGAGTCCGCGCTCGAGGCGATGGCCAGGGTCCAGGCCGAAGGCCGGTTTATTGCCGGTATGGATCGGATGGAAACGCGGATTCGAACCGCGATGACCGATGGCCGGCTGGCGTTTCTGCGGCGCGCGCTGACGGGTTATGTTGTGAGAAAGAGCCGCCAGATCGCGGGGCACTGATTGTTACCACAAACCATCAGGACTACTTTCGCGGCGGTGTCAGCACTGTTGGGCACGCGACGATGTCGTGCTGATATCCCGCCTCCAATGCGTGCTCACGACTTGACTGCGGAGGCAGGGATGGTGTAACTTAGAGTCACCATACCTGCTTGTGTGCTCTGGGTATCGGACTTTCTGGAACTCCAGACGGTAAGGCTGTTGGTTCATGGTTGTGTGATGTCGGGTGCGTAAGGAACGGTAGTATTGCACGAGACTCCACGAGTAGTCATTATTGGCGCGGGATTTGGCGGGCTGTCATTGGCGGCTCTGTTGGCCAAAGACGGATACGCCGTGCAAGTGCTCGAAAAGAATGATGACGTTGGGGGCCGTGCAATGGTCTACAGCGATCAAGGGCACACTTTCGATATGGGGCCGTCCTGGTACCTGATGCCTGACGTATTCGAGACGTTTTTCCAGAGGCTTGGCGTCGACAGTGATTCTCTGTTTTCTCTGGTGCGTCTCGATCCATCCTATCGCATCTTCTTCGGGCCTGGGGACTACCTCGACATCTCGGCCGACCTCGAAGCCAACATTGACCTCTTTGAGCGTGTGGAGGCCGGTGCTGGGGAGCAACTGCGCTCCTATCTGTCCAAAGCGGCGTATGAGTACGATGTCGCGGTCAACGAGTTCCTCTACCGCAACTACCTGACGGTCTTTGATTTCTTCAACAAACGGACGATGACCGAAGGCCGGAAGCTTCACGTCTTCGAGAACCTCGCACGATACACAAAGCGCTACTTCGCCAGTGAACGTTTGCGCAAGGTACTGTCATACAGCATGGTATTTCTTGGAGGATCGCCCTCCAATACGCCAGCGCTGTACTCGATACTCTCCCACGTCGATTTCAACCTGGGTGTCTGGTACCCAATGGGTGGAATGGGCGTAGTGGTGCAGGCGCTGCGGAAAATCGCGGAGGACAACGGAGCGCAGGTGCTCACGGGACAGGAAGTAACTGCCATCTCTGTGCAGGGGGGCAAGGCCGTTGGCGTTTACGCTGGCGAGGAGTTCTTTCCGGCGGACGTTGTAGTTGCCAACGCTGACTATCCGCACGTCGAGCTGTCGCTGCTTCCGCGCCACAGCCGCAGCTACAGCGAACGCTACTGGCGCACGCGCACGCTCGCGCCGTCTGCGTTTATGCTCTACTTGGGTTTCAATCGTCGCCTGCCTGGTCTCGAACACCATTCGTTGTCTTTCGAATACGACTGGGAGGAGCACTTCAACAGCATCTTTGCCAAACCAAACTGGCCGAGCCGCCCTTCATATTATCTTGCTTGTCCATCAAAGACTGACCCTTCAGTCGCGCCGCCCGGTGGCGAGACTGTTGTGATGCTGGTGCCGGTGGCCTCTGGGCTGGAGGATTCTGACGAGGTGCGCGAGCGGTTCACTGAGCAGATGCTCGACTATCTGGAGCACCTGGTTGGTGAGGAGTTACGCAGCAGCATAACCGTATGCACTCCGTTCAGCCAGCGGGATTTCCGCGCTACGTTCAATGCCTACCAGGGCACGGCCCTGGGTCTGAGCCACACCCTGATGCAAACGGCTGTCTTTCGTCCCCGGCATCGAAGCCGCCGCGTGAGCAACCTGTTCTATTCCGGCCAGTACACACACCCTGGCATCGGTATGCCGATGACCTTGATTGCCTCGACACTGGTGCATGAAATGATCTGCAAGGAGTCTGCTTGTGGATGTGAAAAGAGCTAACACCATCTTTCGGCGGGGATCCACGACATTCTTTACCTGCAGTTTGTTCTTCCCGCCGTCAGTGCGTGACAAAGTCACGATTCTCTACGCTTTCGTTCGTACAGCGGATGATTTCGTCGACGCTATTCCGCAGGACGCAGATGGATTTCACGCGTTTTGTGACCGATACAAGGCGGCGCTGAATGGTGGGCGAGCAGACGATCCCATTGTTGAGCGGTTTTGCAGTCTGGCCCGGGAGTGCGACTTCCCGTCTGAGTGGGTTGATGCGTTTCTTGGCACGATGGAGCGGGACTTGTGGAAACGCATTTACAACAGTATTGACGAGACCCTGGACTACATGTACGGTTCCGCTGAGGTGGTGGGTCTTATGTTGGCGCGAATAATGAGGTTGCCCGACGACGCTTTGCCGTATGCGCGATTGTTGGGTCGCAGCCTGCAGTTTGTGAACTTCATCAGGGACATACCGGAAGACTTGGACATGGGTCGTTGTTATCTGCCTGCCGATGAGATCCGAGACGCGGGGTTGACCGGGCTTTCCTTTGATGAGGCCCGCGCACACCCTGAGGCCTTTGCAGCCTTCATTCGCCAACAGATCACACGCTATCGACAGTGGCGGGAGGCCGCCGCTTGCGGTTTTGAGTTAATTCCACGCCAAACACGCGTGGCCGTCCGCACGGCTGCGGACATGTACGATTTCACCGCATCAGTCATATATGCGGACCCGTTCGTAGTGTTTGAGCGCAAGGTCAAGCCGCGACGTGCGCAGATGATGCTGGCTGCATTGGCCAATCTCTTTAGGGTGGAGCACATAGCACGCTGATTTTGGAGACGTTTCGATATCTTGTTGCTGTCACGCGCCCGCGCTTCTGGCTCTACCTGGCCGGGCCGTATCTGCTCGGATACACGGGCGCCGCGATGGCAGCCGGGCACCAATTGACTCCGGAGTTCTGGGTCTATCTGGCGTTCTTCCTGTTGCCCGCCAACCTGCTTCTTTACGGGATAAATGACCTCTGCGATGTTGGCACTGATCAACTGAACCCGAAGAAAGGTACCGTGGAAGCTCGTTTGGATGGGCGTGAACGGCTGTTGTTGCGCACTGTATTGGCGTGCTTGCCTGTCTGTCTTGCGGCAGTTGTCTTGCTGCCGACTTGGCCGGCGCGTGCGGCACTCATGCTTTTTCTGGCACTGTCGGCTGCTTACAGTCTGCCGCCCGTTCGTTTCAAAGCGCGTCCTTTTTTCGACATGGCCTCGAATGTGCTATATGCCCTGCCTGGTTACGTGGGCTATACGCAGGCGGGTGGAGACGGGATGAACCTACACGTGTTGGGGTTTGCCTGGTGTTGGACAGCGGCAATGCATCTGTTCTCGGCCATCCCGGATATCGTAAGTGACCGCCGGGCGGCAGTAGCCACAACTGCCACTGTGCTGGGCGCATCGGCAAGCCTGATGGTCTGCGCACTGGTCTGGGCCGCAGGCGCAGGACTGCTGATCGCTGGCGGTGTTCTGTGGCCGTGGAATCTGCTGACACTGGTCTATCCGGCAATCCCGCTGGTCCTCCTAATGTCGCTCCCGTCCCACAGCGGCATCGTAACCCGGGCGTACTGGGCATTTCCGATTCTTAACGGCGTGCTGGGCATGCTGGCCTTCTTTGTGATTGCGCTCAACCTATGAATAGCATAAGCATAGTAATACCGACGCTAAACGAACGGGCGAACATCGGCCTGCTCTTACAGGATATGCACGCACAGACGATGCCGCCCGATGAGATCATAGTTGTGGATGGCGAGTCCGATGACGGCACTCCGGAAATTGCGGCCAGCGTGCCTGGTGTGCGTGTGATTCGTAGCAACCGCTCTGTAGCCAGGCAGCGGCAGCGCGGGCTGGAGGAAGCGACAGGCGAGATCGTCGTCTTCTTTGATGCGGACGTTCGCGTGCCGGAGACATTTCTTGCTCGTGCCGTGCAAGCGATGCGAAGGCGTAGGTTAATGATGGCTTGTCCACTCTTCTGGCCGCATC
>CAYSLA010000037.1:5925-8331 GCA_964431685.1 uncultured bacterium
CAAGCGATGCGAAGGCGTAGGTTAATGATGGCTTGTCCACTCTTCTGGCCGCATCACTCCACGACGATTGTAGAACTCATCTTCGCTTTCTTCGACGCTCTATTCGTGCTGCTGCAGAGTGTGTTGCCATCCGGAGCGGGCATGGGGATACTTGTTCAGCGCGAGTTTGCCCTTCGCGCAGGCGGGTTTCGCGAGACGTGCCGTTATGAAGACATGGAGTTCATCCGTCGCCTCGGGCGCCGCGGGCGATTTGGAATACTTCTGGTGCCGCTCCTAGTCTCTGACCGGCGATTCCGAACGGAGGGGGTGTGGCGAGTCCTGGCGAAGTACCTGTTGCTGTCAGTGCTGTTCACCTTTGGCCTGTTCAGACTCGCCAACCGAGTTGGCTATCGATTTGGGCACCACGATTCCGGAGACGGCGAGAGTGTCGTTTTGGTGGACGATGACGACAATGAGATTGGCGTGGCTCCGAAATCGACCGTCCACACCGATTCTACACCGCTGCATCGTGCGTTCTCAGTCTTTCTCTTCAACCCGCGCGGTGAGCTACTTCTGCAGAGGCGCGCTTTGACGAAGAAAACCTGGCCGGGCGTGTGGTCGAATAGTTGCTGCGGTCATCCGAGGCCGGGTGAAGCCTATATCGAAGCGGCGCGGCGGAGGCTGGCGGAGGAACTGGGTATCACGGACGTGGAACTCAAACCTGGAATTCCGAGTTTCCGCTATCGTGCCGAATTGGATGGAGTAGTCGAAAACGAGATATGCCCGGTGTTTCTGGGGTACTCGTCGCAAGAACCGATTCCCAACTCGCAGGAAGTCGCGGAGGTTTCCTGGATAGACTGGGAAGAGTTCATTGCCCGCATCAAAGCCGACCCGTCGTCCATATCTCCATGGTGCTATGAAGAAGCCCTGGAGTTGGCTGGAAGCATCTAACGGGCTGCAAATGCGCCTCTGCGTTGATCTGCCAGCAGCAATTCTGCACGATGATGTCGTGCTGATATCCCTCCGCCGAAGCCCAACTCTGTTGACAGTGCCGCTCTCTGCCGATATAATAGCAGACAGTACGAGTTCAGACTAGAGCTTAGGCTGGTGGCTTGCACGGCGCGAGAACTGCCGGCCTATATATGTGCGGGAGGGTCAATTGTCAAGGTACCATTGGTATTTCATCGGTGTGATTGTTCTGGCCATACTTGCCGGACTGGTTCTTCTTAATATACCCCTAGTAAAGGGTTTGGACATCGATGGCGGTATTCGCGTCGTCATGGAGACTGATCCTCAGCGTCCTGAAGACTGGCCCACAGACCCCGAAGAGCAACGCAATAAGATGCAGGCGATACGCAAGACGATAGAGAACCGTGTCGCAGGTATGCAGGGTGTGTCCGAGCCGCGCGTATATCCTCAGGGTACCAATCGCATCGTTGTTGAGCTACCCGGCGTCAAGGACCCGAAGGCAGCTCTGGACACCATAAAAGATACGGCTGCTCTCGAGTTCTACTACCTCAGAGACGTCCAGAACAGCAACAACCCTCTGGGGCAGTGGAGGATGGAAGCGCCTGTCGGTGAAGGCGGATCATACATCTTCACGGGACCTCGCGGTGAAACCATAGACAGCGAAAAGGACAAGCAGGCTGTCATGGAGAAGGTTGTCAACACCGCGAAGAACCCACCCATCCTGAGCGGTAAGGACCTTCTTCCTACGGCTCAGGCGAACATCAACTCGCGCAACCAGATTGTCATCAACATAGAGTTCAATCGCGACGGTCGCCGACTGTTCGCCGACTTTACGCGCAAACACGTAAACGACTATCTGGCGGTGTTCTTCGATCAGAAGCTGCTAACCGCTCCTTCCATCACTGAGGCGATTCCCAGCGGCAAGGCTGAAATCACCGGGTTCCGCAGTCTTCCGGAAGCAAAGAAGATATCGGAATACCTGAACTCCGGTGCTCTCCCGATTCCGCTAGAGGTTTTGAACTATGAGTCGGTGGAGCCAACCATCGGCCAGGACACCGTTCAGCGAGTTCTGGTGGCGGGCCTGACTGGCCTGTTCCTCGTGATGGTGTTCATGTTGATCTACTATCGGCTGCCGGGCATGATAGCTAATATCGCTTTGTGTCTGTACGCTCTGTTTGTGCTCGGTGTCTTTGCGCTTATGGGCGCGACAATCTCCCTTGCGGGGTTGGCCGCTTTGATCATATCAATTGGTATGGCGGTCGACGCCAATATCCTCATCTTTGAGAGGCTCAAGGAGGAGCTCAAAGGCGGCAAGACTCTGCGGGCGGCGATTGATGCCGGTTTCAATCGCGCCTTCACCGCGATTTTTGACTCAAACATGTGTACTGCCATCACCTGCGCAATTCTGATGGCCTATGGCACTCCCAAGGTTCAGGGGTTCGCTATGACCCTGCTCAT
>CAYSLA010000037.1:8431-22048 GCA_964431685.1 uncultured bacterium
TGCGGGGCGTTGTCGGCCAGCACGCGAAGAGCTTTGAAGTGCAGCTTGGCAAAGGCGGCAAGATGGCGTTTATCAAGACCGAGCCGCTCAAGGAAGCCAAGGTGGTCCAACTGCAAGACTCCCTCAATGCGGTGGCACCTCTGGCGACGCGTGATGATGAGGGGAATCCGCGCTTCGACCTGGTCAGCAGTGTCGATCCGGTCATCAGCGAGGAACTGACGAGGAACGCCGTGTGGTCGGTCATCATAGCCTCGCTGGGCATTGTGCTCTATATGACGATACGTTTCGCCATTGGAGGCCTGGCGGCCGGTTTCAAGTTTGGCGTCTGCGCCATCATCGCTCTGGTTCACGACTCATTGTTCATCCTGGGCCTCTTCGCCGTGCTCGGCAAAGTCTTTGGCTGGGAAATCGACAGCCTGTTTGTCACGGCTGTTCTGACGGTAATTGGGTACAGTGTTCACGACACTATCGTCGTGTTCGACAGGATACGTGAGAACCTGCGGCACAGAATGCGAGGTGAGAGCTTCGAGGACTTGTGCAATCGCAGTATCCTGCAGACCCTCACCCGGTCCATCAATACCTCACTGACCGTCGTGCTCACTCTCACGACGCTTATCGTGTTTGGAGGCCCAATACTCCAGCAGTTCTATGTGGCTCTTCTTGTAGGTATTGTCATCGGAACCTATTCCTCGATATTCAACGCGACGCCGCTGGTGATCGTGTGGGAGCAGATTGCCACGGGGACTCGGCCTAAGAAGAAGGAGTTCGAGGACAAGGCGTTGGTGGAAAGGCCGGTGATTCCTGCTGCCGGTGAGACCGTTGACACCGAAACCGAAGAACTTGATGGCCAGATCGATTCCGGCTCTGATGCTTCCGACACCGGGCGCATCAAGAGGAAGCCAACCAAGAAGAGAAGATACTAAAGCCTTCCGGGCGCGTGCCCACAGGCAGCATATACTGGGCCGATTCTATCGGCCGTGGACTGTTCGGTCGGGGCCGCACTATGTGGCCCCGGCCTTTTGGTAGCTGAGGCAGGAAAGGAGCCAATGAGCCACACTGGACATCCCATACGCTGGCGACTGCTGGACAGCGACTATCTTGCTGCTGAGCGGATGGCGGGTGAGATTGGAGTCTCAAGCCTTGCAGCACGGCTCTTGCTGAACCGGGGCCTCTCGGACTGCGGAGAAGCCAGATCGTTTCTTGCACCTTCGCTTGAGAGTCTTCACGATCCAGGGCTGCTTCCGGATATGGATGCAGGAACCGAGCGCGTCGCTCGGGCCATCGCCGATGGAGAACATATCTGCGTGCACGGCGACTACGACGTTGACGGAATCACCAGTACTGCCTTGCTTGTAAGAACGCTGAAGGCACTTGGCGCTAACGTATCTTACCGGATCCCCCATCGCCGTCGCGGTGGCTATGGCATAAAGCCGTGTACTGTGGACGAACTGGCTGCGCAGGGAGCCAGTCTGATCATCACCTGCGACTGCGGGGTCGCGGCAGTAGACACCGTCGAAAGAGCCAATGAACTTGGCGTCGATGTTGTCATCACCGACCACCACGAGCCGTCCGGCCCACTTCCACAGGCCGTCGCCGTAATTGACCCCAAGCGTCACGACTCGGCATACCCTTTCCCGTCCCTTGCAGGCGTAGGGGTGGCGTACAAGTTTGGACAAGCTTTAGCGCGCAGACTTGGACACAGCGAGGCCTCTTTTCAGTCCAAGTTTGTCGATCTTGCGGCTTTGGGCACGGTGGCTGATGTGGTTCCTCTTCTTGGCGAGAACCGCGTTCTGGTAAGCGCGGGTCTTCAGGCCATTCCCTCGAGCAAGAAGGTCGGCATCCGCAGTATGGTAAGGTCCACCGGAATGACCGAAAAGCAGATTACCGCCTACCACCTTGGGTACGTTTTTGGGCCTCGAATCAACGCCGTCGGCAGGATGGATGATGCCTCGCTGGCTCTGAGACTGTTCATCACCAGTGATGAGTCGGAGGCCGAGACATTGCTGAGGGAAATGGAGCGCCTGAACCTCGAGAGACGTACGGTTCAGGAGCGGGTCTTCGTCGAGGCTATGGCACAGTGCGAGTCGCTGGACCTGGCCGCGCGCCGTGTACTGGTCCTCTCCGGCGACGACTGGGATGTTGGCGTAATCGGTGTGGTAGCTGGAAAGATTCGAGAGCATCTGAGGAGACCTACCATCATGATTGCACGGGATGAGATGGATGGAGTGGGGCACGGTTCCGCCAGGAGTATTGAGTCGTTCCACATGCTTGAGGCCTTGAGCGCTTGCTCGGACACGCTGCTGAGATACGGAGGCCACGCGTTGGCGGCAGGGTTGAAGCTCTCGCTGGACCGGCTGGATGAGTTCGAGCACCGCATTAACGAGATTGGCCTTGAACTCATAGCCGAAGACGAACTCGTTCCGACCGTCGACATAGAGGCAGAGATCTCTCTGGATGAGGTTACGGAGCGTGTTGCTGAGGAGATTGCGCGGTTCGAGCCTTTCGGCGTGGGTAACCCTGAGCCGTTGTTTGCGTTGCGGGGCGTTACGGTACTCCAGAAGCAGCTTGTCGGTGACGGTTCTCACTTGAAGCTCTTGGTTGGGCAGGGCGATTCACGCACAGTTGGGTGCATTGGCTTCGGGCTGGCCGGTTATGCTCCGTCGCTGGAGATTGGTGGGTCGGCCGATCTGTGCTGCTCTATCCGCTTCAACCACTTCAACGGCAATAGTTCAGTTCAACTTAACCTTACCGACATCGTGCCCAACTGAAAGATTGCCGTGTTTCGGGACTTGAGTGGAGCTTGCGAAACGGAAGTCCCGAAACTCCGTACAAAGTCAGGCGGCGGTTCAGGAAGAACCGCCGCCCATTGCGAGCAACTGGCTTAGTCGCCTGCCGGCGGCGCAGGCGGCGCCGGAGGCGGTGCAGGCATTCCTTCACCGCCAGGGCCAGGCATACCTGGTCCCGTAGGCATAGGCATCCCCGGTGCAACTGCACCAGGAGGTCCGGTCGGCGCCCCGGCCGGTACCTTGGGCTTTGTCTGCTGCCACCACAGAAGTACCAGGATGGCCAGCACGACCACAACCACGACGATTACCACTGGTAAGGGCACGTTCTGTTTCATCAGTGCTCTCCTTTCGTCGACGTTAATTGGAGAATCCAGATATCTGTCAAGCCGAAGCAGCGATGCTAATCACTCGCGGTTCCGTTTGACACCTGGGTTCGACCCTCCCGACGCCAAGGGTCGGGAAACCTCTACTAGACTTCGCTGATGGTGGAGAATTATCCTCCATGTTCTTCAAGGTTTTTTGCGTGTTTTTGCTGGAGCCTGTTTCCAGAAGCCCTTTGCTGTCAGAATAGACCGTAGATCTCACCATCCGAGTTCATTCCGATATGAGTGGCTGCGGGTACCTTGGGCAGGCCAGGCATCGTCATGATGTTGCCTGCATATACCACAACGAACCCTGCGCCCGCACTGACCTTCGCCTCGCGCACAGTGATCTTGAAGCCCTTAGGCCGGCCAAAGACCTTCGCGTCGTCTGAAAGCGAGTTCTGGGTTTTCGCGATGCAGACCGGTAGTCCGCCGAACCCGAGCGCCTCAATGTCCCTGAGTTGCTTCACCGCGGCCGGGAGGTAGTCCACGCCGTCCGCGCCGTAGAACTTCTCAGCCACAGTCTCGATCTTCTTTGTCAGCGGTATGTCCAGCGGATAGGACGGCGTGAATGCAGACGTGCCCTCGCACGCCGCGAGAACAAGCTCGGCCAGTTCAATGCCGCCGTCGCCTCCCTTTGCCCAGACATCGGATAGAGCGAACTTCACATCCATCTTCGCGCAGCACTCTGCCAGCGCGGCTACTTCTGCCTCCGTGTCAGTAGGGAACTTGTTGATGGCCACTATCGGCTCAAGTCCGACGTGGCGCATGTTCTCGCAGTGTTTCTCGAGATTCTCTACGCCCTTGACCACGGCCTCCGTGTTCTCAGTCTTGAGATCAGCCAGTGCCACGCCTCCGTGCATTTTCAGGGCTCGTATGGTGGCAACCACCACTGCTGCTACAGGTTTCAGACCTGCTGTCCTGCATTTTATGTCGAAGAACTTCTCGGCGCCAAGGTCGCTGGCAAAACCCGCTTCGGTCACCACATAGTCTGTCAGTTTCAGGGACAGCCTTGTGGCTATGACGGAGTTACATCCATGCGCGATATTTCCGAACGGCCCACCGTGCACGAACGCCGGGGTTCCTTCCAGAGTCTGAACCAAGTTCGGGAAGATCGCATCTTTCAGCACCACCGCCATCGCTCCGCTCGCCTTCAGATCTTTAGCGGTGACTGGCTTGCCGGACTTGTCTAGCCCTATCACAACGGCCGCCAAGCGTCTTCCCAAGTCCTCGCGGTCTGTGGACAAACAGAGCAATGCCATGATCTCAGATGCCGTAGTAATGTCGAACCCTGACTCGCGCGGCATGCCATTGGCTTTGCCCCCGAGACCAATCACGATGTCTCTGAGCGCGCGTTCGTTCATGTCCAAGACACGCTTCCAGGTGATTGAGAACGGATCGATGTTCAGCTCATTGCCCTGGTGCAGATGATTGTCGACCATTGCCGACAGGAGGTTGTGCGCCGTGGTTATGGCATGGAAGTCGCCTGTGAAGTGCAGGTTGATGTCCGCCATAGGAATCACCTGCGCGTATCCACCCCCGGCCGCGCCGCCCTTTATGCCGAAACACGGTCCAAGGGACGGTTCTCTGATCGCGATACATACCCGCTTGCCGAGCTTGCGGATCGCGTCACCGAGCCCGACGGTGGTTGTGGTCTTGCCCTCTCCGGCGGGGGTAGGGGTGATTGCCGTAACAAGTATCAGCTTGCCGTCGGCGCCACCAGCTCTCTGGGTGTAAGCGTCCAGAGACACTTTGGCCTTGTCCTTGCCGTAGTAGAACAGGTGTTCCTCAGAGAGACCGAGTTCGCTGGCAATTTCGCTTATGTGTTTTGGCGCAGCTTGCTGCGCTATCTCGACGTCGGACAACATCGCTTCGTATCCTCCATATTATGCAGATCGGGACGTCCGTCAAAGACTCGAGGCCTGGGGTGTACACTCCAGGCCCTATTTCGCTGCAGTGTGAGTTCCCACCCTACAGTTTGTTTGGCGCTTCCTTGTCGTCCGGTTCTCCTTTGAACGACAGAGGCAGTATCCTGCCAGAGAACATGTTGATCCAGGCACTTGTGTTCTCGAATCGTCTGTCCACCGGTATATGGTATTTCTTGAGTTTTCTCTGCCAACCAAGCCGCTTGGATCGTTTGTGTATGAGCCACCAGATGCACAGGCGCTCCGGATACACTTCACAGTGTCCATCGTGCCTCGTGCCACCGCACGGGCCATTCCTCAACTGTTTCGGACATCGCATAGGGCAGGTGAATCCATTGTAGCTGAGGACGCACTGCCCGCAGTCCTGACACTTGAATACGGGCTTCTTGATTATGTTCTCTCCAATGTGGCAGCACCAATGAAACCACTTCTGCTTCTCGGAGAACTTGGCTATTCCCTCAGTGAACTTGCTCATTTAGGCGCCTCCTCCGGCTGAACTGCCGGAACCTCCAGAGGCTTCGGCTCGGGACGCGGCAGCAGGCCGGCCTCTTCGACTATCCTGGGCGTGATGGATTCCCACATAACCGGCATGATGTGCACGCCGGCAACTCCCGGGACGTCCTTGAGATGCCTGATCAGCTCGACACATATCTTGACGCCCTCTTCCTGGGCATTCTCCTTCTTTGGCTCTGCGACGTTCTGGAGCCGGGTGATGTACTCATCCTGGATGCTCATTCCAGGCACGCTTTCTCTCATGTAAGTAAGAGCCTTCGCTCCCCTTACAGGCATTACACCTGCTATGATGAAGACTTCCTTGTCGAGACCTTCTTTGCGGACCAGTTCCATCCACTTCTCGAACCTTGGAATGTCGAACACCGGCTGCGTCTGGATGAAGTGCGCCCCCGCGGCGATCTTCTTTTCCAGGTTGAGCACGCGCATCTCCAGAGGCTCCGCAAACGGATTTGCCGCTCCGCCGATGAACATCTTTGGAGGCGGTTTGACTTCATCGCCACTCATAAACCTGCCAGCGTTCATCTCAGAGACGGCATGTATGAGCTGCGTGCTGTCGATGTCGAAAGCACCCTTTGCCCCAGGATGGTTTCCGAATGACTGGTAGTCACCGGTCAGACAGAGCACATTCCGCACTCCGAACGCATAGGCCGAGAGAATCTCGGATTGCTGCGCCAGTCGGTTTCTGTCTCTGCAGGTGAGCTGCATGATCGGCTCGATTCCGCCCTCAATAGCGAACACGCTGCTGCCCAGCGAGCTCATTCGCACGATTGCGGTCTGGTTATCAGTGAGGTTGACAGCATCAACCACGTCTTTGAAATACGCGCACTTCCTGAGTATCGCACTCTTGTCCGCGCCCTGCGGAGGCCCCATTTCACCGCAGACCACAAACTGCCCTTCTCTCAGAAGCCGCTCAAATCGGCTGCCGCTGACCATATTATCAAAGCCCCTCGAACTTGCCGTCGCGGGAGCACTGGATGTAGTTCATGCAGAAATCGTCTCTGCCCAGCAGTGCCTCGGTGGCTGATATCAGGGCCATCAGGTACCGGTCATTCGGGTCGATGATGCCCGCGTCCAGTCCGCTGCCCAGCGCCAGGACAGTGGCAGCCTGATTCAGGATTTTCCGTGCGGGCATTCCGTGAGACACGTTGGAAATCCCGGCAATTGTGTGCACGCCAGGGAAGTCCTGCATGACTTGACGGATAATGTCCAGCATAGATACGGTGACGTCGCTTCCGGTTCCGATAGGGAAAGTGAGCGGGTCGACGTATATGTCGTCAACAGATACTCCGGCCGCAGTGAGGTCGGTCAGCAACTTGCGAGCGACTGTCAGCCTCTTCTCCGGATCGGGCTGGATACCGCTGTCATCCATAGACAGGGCTATTACCTTTGCTTTGTGCTCCAGTACGAACGGGAGAATTGTCTTGTACCTTTCAGTCTCTGCGGTGATCGAGTTTATCATTGGCTGACCTTTCGATCGATCGTAGACCGCCAATGCCTTCTCGAGAGCGGCGCCATTTGGAGTGTCGAAGGAGATGGGAGCGTCAACTGCTTCCATCACAACTTTCGCCAGCCACTCGAAAGCCTCGGGCTCGCCCGTGGTAAGTGTGCCGCAGTTGATGTCTATGTAGGTGGCTCCGGCTTCGAACTGACTCTTTGCAAGCCCCGCAATATACTCCGCGTCACGGCGCTCAACAGCCTGTTCGATTACCGGTTCACCTTTGACCTTGCGGCTGGTGTTGATTCTTTCAGCAACGATCAGCAAGATAGTTCCTCCTCTTCGCGTTAGCCCAGCACATTCACGCGTGAAAGAACGGGCAATGCCGCTCCGGCGCGAGGCGGGATAGCGTGTTGGACTCAATTATGCACACATCAACCGAGATGGTCAAGACTGTTTCGTCATATAAGCACCAAAGTTCAAATTGCGCACCAGAATACCAAACCTCCGAGATTTCTCCCGCTGGTCGGAATGACAGATCAGGGACCGGCCTGTGCCGTCATCGTCCGCGGTTGCGGCCCGCGAACTGAGCCTGCCTAACGAGCACACTTGATACGGTCGAGCCTAGCTAGTATAATTGTAGTGGATAAGCGCGTACTAGCTGGGGTTGTGATTTTGAAGCTGATTTCCATTTGCAAGGGCAAGATACATAGGGCAACTGTAACCTCCTGTGAGGTCGATTACGTTGGCAGCGTCACCGTAGATCAGGATCTGCTGGATGCCGCCGGAATAATTGATGGTGAGCAGGTGCACGTCTGGAACGTCACGAACGGTGAGCGGCTCGAGACGTATGCAATCTCCGGCGAGAGGGGCAGCGGTGTGGTCTGCCTTAACGGAGCTGCCGCGCACAGATGCAACGCTGGTGACAAGGTCATAATCACTGCTTTCTGCCTCACCGATGAGCCAGTAGAGCGCAAAGTTGTGCTGGTGGACGATCAGAATCGTATCATAGGCGACGTGTAGGCCGATGCGAGCCGCACCAGTGCCGGTGTTTCGCACCATCGATCTGGAGCAGCTTGCGGAGTCTGATCCTTGCGAGGATACAATACGTCTGGGGTCGTTCTGGCCGGGACGTGATGATTTTGAGAGCCGCTTGGTAAAGGCTTTCAAAGAATGTTACCCCGCCGCGCGGTTCGATCCCCACATTACCCGCATCTGCCGTTTCTACTCCGGTCTCATCTGTTCCCGCGTGCGGCATCTGAAGATTGACTGGGTGGCACGTGTTCTTAGCTCTGCCGAGCTCAGACCGGATCCCTCGCGCCCGCAATCGCTTCTGCTGAAAACCCTCTGCGCAGAGATTGGGGCCAGAGACGCTACCTCCGTCTTCTTCAAGTCAGAGTCTCGACCGCCGATGCGTGCCGTAGATGCCTTGTCCGGAAGATCGGCGCTTACGACCAGGCTGCGGTACGTCTCCCAGGATCTCTTCGTCACATCTGCCAACTTGGGCGGACGCGTGCTTCTCGTCGACGACATAGCCAACACGAGCGCTTCTGCTCGCGTCTACGCGGGCGCCCTGCGCGAATTTGCCGGGGCCGACAGCGTGTTAGTCGTCAACCTCGCCGCGACGCGGTATCTGGGCGGCAAAGACGGCTTGGGGATGCTGAGGCTCCAGACCAACGGGTTGCAGGATGAGCCATTTCTTGCAGAGAGGCTGCTGGACTCGCAGGGCACATATCATCTGCGTGATGACTGTACCTCCACAGACGGCAAGACCACTCGCAAGTTTGCTTTTCAGGTGGAGGGCAGGGCGGCGGCTTGTGCGTCGTGCGCAGCGGAGAGCGTTGAGAAGGAATCCCTATTGCGCAGACTGCTCAACTGGGCCAGTTCTGTAGGAAGATGAGAACGTAGTAGTAGACCATCGGCCCGGTGAAGAGCATGCTGTCGAACCTGTCCAACACTCCCCCGTGTCCTGGAACTATCCGGCCGAAATCCTTTATGCCGAGTTCGCGCTTGATTGTCGACTCGGACAGGTCGCCCACCTGGCTTAGAATACCCGACATTGCCCCGATAATCCCGGCGTGGTACCACGGCAGATTGATCACAAAGCCCGCTATCAGCGATATCAGTATCGACCCGACAAACCCGCCCGCTGCGCCTTCGACTGTCTTGTTGGGGCTCAGGTTTGCGGCGAGCTTGGTCTTGCCGTAACTGCGCCCGATGAAATAGGCTCCGGTGTCGCACGCCCAAGTGCACAGAAAGGCGAGCAAGACCAGCCACGCTCCGGCTTCGTTGGTGTAGGGGCCGACGGTCACAGTGCCCGGGTGATTGCGCAGAGCGACCAGATGTGAGGTTAGCCATCCGACGTATATCGCCCCAAGCACCGTCGTTCCCACGTTGATCAAAGGCGAGCGTTTTCTGCGGTGCATCTCGACGACAAAAGAGAAGATGAGCAGGAGAGTCATAACTGCGGGGAATATCGAACCGATGGTGCTGCGTTCGTAGGTTCGCGCTGACACGACCAGAAGCGCTATGGCCAGAACCCCGGCCCATTCTACCGGCCTGATGCCTACCTTCCGGGCTCCACCGTAGAACTCAAATGCGCCTATGATGGAAACTACCCCGATTGCGATAGCAAACGGCAACCCGCCCCTGGCGAAGATCAGGAACACGGCGATCGGTATTAAGACCAAGCCTGTTAGTACGCGCACGAGCATACCTCGCATTATATCACCTCAAGTCGACGGCAGGCAAACTTTTTTCACAGACTGATTCTTGCCAATCATTGCGTCTCGTTTTCGGTGATGCAATTCGGATGGTTGCAAAAGCCGGCGGTCTCTGGTATACTCTTAGGTAACTGGTTTCTGCATTTGGGAGAGTGGGTTCCGCCCACTCTTCACTAGTTTAGGATACCGGGAGATTGCCAGGTAATGAACGCGGATTTTCTGGACGCACTGCGACAAATTGAAAAAGAGAAGGAGATACCTCTCGAGGTTCTCCTTACCACTATAGAGTCAGCGCTCGAAACGGCTTATAAGAAGAACTATGCCGTTACGGGTGACCTGCAAGTACGCGTGAGCTCCTCCAAAGGTGGTTTCCACGTGTATTGCATCAAAAACGTAGTCGAAGTCGTTGAGAACGAGCACACAGAGATCACTGTGGCAGAAGCGAGAGATCACGACCCGGAAGCCAAGGCAGGCGATGTGATAGAGATCGAAGTTACACCCGAAAACTTCGGTCGTATCGCCGCACAAACCGCCAAACAGGTTGTCGTGCAGCGAATCCGCGAGGCCGAGCGGGAACACGTCTACGAAGAGTATGGCGAGCGTGTGGGCGAAGTGGTTACGTGTACAGTGCAGCGGAGAGAGCAGCGCAATGTCTATGTCAACCTCGGAAAGGTCGAGGCAGTTCTTCCTCCCGCCGAACAGGTTCCCAGCGAGCCCTACCGGTACAACGAGAGAATAAAAGTTTATGTGCTCGAGGTCAGGCGCACGCCTAAAGGGCCTCAGGTTGTGGTCTCCCGCACTCATCCAAGTCTTATACGGCGCCTTTTTGAACTCGAGGTTCCGGAGATTACCGAGGGCATCGTCATCGTGCAATCGGTGGCGAGAGAACCCGGCGCGAGAACGAAGGTGGCTGTCTACTCGACGGACGAGAAGGTGGACGCTATGGGCGCTTGCGTTGGCCACCGTGGATCGCGTGTGCAGTCAGTGGTCAATGAACTCTACGGCGAGAAAATTGACATTGTTCGCTGGAACGAGAAGATCGAGAAGTTCATCTCCGAGGCGCTCTCCCCGGCCAAGGCGGTTTCCGTTACGGTGGACGAGGAGTCCAAGTCCGCTCTGGTCGTCGTGCCGGACACTCAACTGTCTCTGGCGATCGGCAAGTCGGGCCAGAATGTCCGGCTGGCGGCGAGGTTGACCGGTTGGAGAATTGACATCCGCAGTGAGTCGCAGTTGGAAAAAGCCGAAAGCGAAGGCCGGGATGTCGCTGCTCTGGAGAGTCACGCGATAGCTGAACCAGATGTTGAACAGGAGATCGCGGATGTTGCCGCGGTTGACCCGATTGAGAGCGAGAGCCAGACCGAGTCGGAGTAGGTGTGGAAATGCCTGACGGCTCTCAGCGGCGCTCCCCGATTCGAAGTTGTGTGGCGTGCCGCACCTGTTCGCCGAAAGGCGGTCTGGTGCGTGTGGTGCGCGAGTCCGACGGTAGTGTGAGATACGACCCTTCCGGAAAACGGCCCGGGAGGGGAGCGTATCTATGTAGATCAACAGACTGCTTCAAGAGCGCGATCAAGTCCAGGAAACTGGAACGAGCCTTGAAGTGCGAGCTTTCCGAAGTAGTGGTTTCGGAATTGGAAAGCGTGTTTGCCCAAGACAATGGTGAGTAGCGAGACAATGTGCATGAGGACGTGGGCCATGGATCTCTAGAAACGTAGGGACAAGTAGAGTTCTTGTTCGTTCCACCCTGCATCTCATTTTTCGTTGTCCGCTCAAAGGCACAGCCGAAGTCTGAAGCTTCGTCTGCCGGGCAGCGGTGTCGCTCCCCTGTGAGCCTTCGCTCCTTGTTACCGCCAGACCGCTTTCCCATTCCGTGATCGATACCCGGCAGGCCGGTCAATCCAGGGAGAGGTACATTCTTTTATGGCGGACATCAAAGTATTCGAACTAGCGAAGAGCCTCGGCATAGGCAACGCTGATCTTCTGGCTGTGCTGCGAGAGCTCGGGATTCCGGCAACGAGTGGCTCCAGTGTTCTGGACGATGCGACTGCGGAGACCGTGCGGGAGATGATCGCACAGGACCCAGGCATTGTCACGTCAGCCCGCACTTTGGAAATCCCACAAGCCCTGTCTGTCCGCGAACTCGCCGATCTACTGGCAGTCCAGTCCGCCGATGTTCAGAAACGTCTTGTCGAGATGGGTATTCTGGCCAGCGTGAACCAGCAGGTAGGTGCGGATGTTGCGGCCAAGGTTGCCGAGAAGTACGGATACCACGTGAAAGTGGTTGCCAAGCAGGAAGTGCGGCAGCAGAAGGCGGCCGCCAAGCTCGGGACAGGACAGCCCAAAGGCAAACAGACCGGCAAACTTCTGCCTCGCCCTCCCATCATCACAGTTATGGGCCACGTTGACCACGGCAAGACAACGCTGCTCGACACCATACGCCGCACGAATGTTACCGAGTCGGAACACGGCGGGATAACCCAGCACATCGGCGCTTACCAGGTTGAGTGGAAAGACAAGAAAATCACATTCCTCGATACGCCGGGCCACGAGGCGTTTACCTCGATGCGTGCCCGCGGCGCCAGTGTGACCGACATTGCAGTGCTTGTGGTTGCGGCGGACGACGCGGTTATGCCTCAGACCATCGAAGCCATCAATCACGCCAAAGATGCCGGAGTTCCAATCATTGTGGCGATCAACAAGATCGACAAGGATGGCGCGAATATCGACCGAACAATGCAGCAGCTCACGGACCAGGGCTTGATGCCTGAAGAATGGGGCGGAGACACTATTATGGTGAAGGTGTCCGCGAAGTTCAATCAGGGAATTGATGAGCTGTTGGAGATGATACTGCTCGTCTCGGAGATGGCTGATCTCAAGGCAGAAGTGTCTACGAGCAAGGTTGTCGGCAATGTCGTAGAAGCCCAGCTTGACCGTGGGCGAGGTCCGGTGGCTACCGTGCTCATTGAGCGCGGGACCCTGAAGGTCGGCACGGCCGTGACTGCCGGTGCGGCATACGGCAAGGTTAAGGCCATGTTCGACGACAAGGGAGAGCCTATAGTAAAGGCCGTACCCTCGACTCCGGTGGTGGTGCTTGGACTCTCAAGCGTGCCGCAGGCGGGCGACAGGATGGAGTCCGCAAAGGACGAAAGGGAGGCGCGGAGCCTGGGAGACAAACGCGCTCAGCAGGCGAGAAGCGATCGCATTGCGGGGGAGAATCGCGTTACCCTGGAGGACCTCTACCAGCACATTCAGGACGGGTCCATCAAGAAGCTGGGGGTCGTTCTCAAGTGCGATGTCCAGGGGTCGGAAGAAGCCGTTCGTCAATCGCTGGTGAAAATCGAACACGAAGAGGTTAGAGTTGAGATCGTTCACTCTGGCATCGGTAACGTCAACGAGTCCGACATCATGCTTGCCGCGGCTTCCAACTCGATAGTCCTCGGTTTCAACGTCAAGGCGGATGGGCCAGCTTTAAAGATGGCCGAGTCCGAGCACGTTGAGATCCGCATATACAATGTCATATACGAGCTCACCAAAGACGTTCGCGCGGCAATGGGCGGGCTTCTCGCGCCGGTGTTCGAAGAGCAGGCGCTGGGAGAAGCAGAGGTTCGCGCTACGTTCAAGATACCCAACTCCGGGATTGTGGCCGGGTGTTATGTGACGAGTGGCCGGGTGGTTCGCGGTGAGTTTGTGCGTGTCCGCAGAGGCAACGATTATGTCTACGAGGGCAAACTTGATTCTCTCCGACACATAAAGGACGAAGTGCGCGAGATGGCCGAAGGCTACGAATGCGGCATCTACATCCCCAGCTTCAAAGACTGGCAGGATGGCGATATCATAGAATGCTACACGAAGAAGCAGATAGCCAGAGCGATCTAG
>CAYSLA010000037.1:22148-25812 GCA_964431685.1 uncultured bacterium
CGGCCAGTCAGGTTGCGAGAGTGCGACTGAGCAGAGCATTGTTTCAGGGCACCTTCATACCCAGACGAGCGGGATGGAGCATCCCGCGATTGTGGGTGTGCTCACGGTCGAGCTCTCGATTGCGCACAGCAACTCGCTCAAAGACAAGAGACAGGTTGTCAGGAGCGTTCTGCAGACGAGCCGAAACCGCTTCAGCGTGGCGGCGGCCGAGGTAGACCTTCTGGACTCCCACAGGCACGCGGTCCTGGCTTTTGCCTGCGTAGGCAATGACGCGGCGATAATCGGGTCGCTGCTGCAGCGGGTGAGAGGGCATCTGGACTCGAACCCATTGTGCGAGATCGTTGACTTTCAGATTGAGATAATATAACTATGACTACACGGCAGGACAGAGTTGCCGAACTCCTCAAGGAGGAGGTCAGCATCATACTTCAGAGGGAGTTCAAGGATCCCAGACTGGGCTTCGTGACTGTTACGGACGCTGAAGTGACGGCTGATTTGAGACACGCTAAAGTCTTCGTAAGCATCATGGGCGATGATGAAGTCCGCCGGAAGAACCTTGCGGTGCTGAAGCACGCTGAGGCTTTCGTGCGTCAGGCGTTTGGAAAGCGTGTGAGCATGAAGACCGTGCCGCAGATCAGTTTCAGGCTGGATGAGTCCGCCGATCAAGGTCTGCGCATTATGGAATTGCTGGAACAGATAAAGACTGATGAAAAGCAAACGGACTCTTAAAACCGCCTGGAAGCGCATCTGCGGTCACGATCGTATACTGCTGGCCTGTCACATCAGGCCGGACGGTGACACCCTGGGAAGCGCGCTGGCTTTGCGACGCGTTCTGATGCAGATGGGCAAGCATGCCGTGGTTGTCTCATCTGACGGCCTTCCGGAGATATACGAGTTCATACCGGAGTCGGATACCATTCTCACGGATGCGCCGTCTGATGCCTATGACTTGTCGATCGTTGTGGACTGCGAGTCTCCCGAGCGGGTTGGGCGTGCCAGTGAGTTCGTCCAGTCTTCACCCGCTACAGGATGTATCGACCACCACATCCCCCACCGCGAGTTTGGCGACATACGCGTGGTCGATCCGGACGCCTCCTCCACTGCCGAGTTAGTAGTACGCTTCCTGCAAGCCAACGACGTGCCGATTGACCGCATCTGCGCGGAGATGCTTCTCACCGGTCTGATCGCCGACACAGGCGCGTTCAAGTTCTCCAACACCACTGCCCAGACGTTTCAGATCGCCGCGAGCCTTGTTGAAGCCGGAGCCAATGCCGCATTCATAGCTCGAAGCGTCTATGACAGCAAACCGCTGAAGGCCATGAAGCTCCTGGGAAGGGTGCTCCTGTCCATTGAAGAGGATCCGAGCGGTTTTGTAGCGTGGGCGAAGATAACTCATCGCGATTTTGCAGACTTCGGAGCGAGCGACGAGGACACCGAAGGGATCGTAAACCACATCGAATCGGTCAAGGGGCCAAAGGTCGCGCTGTTGTTCCGGGAGATTGAGGACGGACTGGTGCGTGTGAGTCTTCGTTCTCGTGGCGACATCGACGTGAACGTTATTGCCCGCGTTTTCGAGGGTGGTGGGCACGCGGCGGCGGCGGGATGCAACATTCGGGCTGACATAGACGATGCTGTCGAGCGAGTGGTGGGCGAGGTCATGCAATGGACGGCGTCCTCAGCGTAGACAAACCGGCGGGTGTCACTTCTCACGACGTAGTCGACAGAGTTCGGCGAGTATTTGGCCAGCGAAAGGTCGGCCACGCCGGGACGCTGGATCCAATGGCTACAGGCGTGCTCGTTGTATGCCTGGGGAAGGCCACGCGGATTCTCGAGTTTCTCTCTAAAGACGTGAAGGAATACCTGTGCGGCATTGCCATCGGTGTTTCGACCGACACTGAGGACGCTGAGGGTGTTGTGCTTGAGGAGGCCGACGCGTCCGCATTGACACTCGAGGACTTGGAGCGAGCCTCCGCACAGTTTGTGGGCGAGATTGAACAGAGGCCTCCAATGTACAGCGCCGTTAAGCACCAGGGCAAGCGGTTGTATGAGCTGGCCAGGGCCGGCAGGGTGGTTGAGCGACCGGCGCGCACGGTAGTTGTCACAGAGATCGTGGTGGAATCGATGGTCCCAGGTGTGGTTGCGTGCGCTGATATGCTGGTGCGCTGCGGCAGTGGGACCTACATACGCACACTGTGCGTGGATATAGGAAAGGCTCTTGGCTATCCGGCGCACATGGCTTCGCTGCGCCGAACAAGGGTTGGGTCGTTTGAACTGGACGGAGCGCTGAGCCTGGACGAACTCGAGCGTTGTGCAGACCACGACCTCCTGGAGGGGAGTCTGGTTTCCATAGATGAGGCGATTTCCGAAATGCCTGCCGTTGCTGTCGACGACGCTGGCGCGAGGATGATCGCACACGGCATGAGCGTCAAAGCCGGCGCCGGGGCCGCGGTCGAAGGCGTGCCGGTGAAGATTGTGAGCGGTGTCGGGGCGTTGCTGGCCATAGGGAGCATAGATACTGCGCCGGACGGAGCCTGGATCAAGCCAAGGAAGGTCCTCATGTCCGGCGACTGAAACGTCACTCCTGTCATTTCGAGCATAGGGAGAAATCCCCTGCAGGAAGATTCCTCACGTTCGTTCGGAATGACAGTGTATGGCGGTGGAAACGAGTGAGCTGATGTCTGTGGTCTACGGTCTCGATAGTGTTTCGGTTAACCCAGAACGTTCTGCGGTAGCCCTGGGTGTCTTTGACGCTGTCCACTGGGGTCACCGCGCGATCTTCACAAAGCTCCTGGATGTGGCCGGAAAGACCGGCCTTACATCAAAGGTCCTGACCTTCGACAAGAGTCCCACGGAACTGCTGGCCCCCGAGCGTGCTCCCCACTACATCACCACCCTTGAGCAGAGGGTCGAATTAATTGCCGCCATCGGCGTGGAGGAAGTCATTGTTGTTGAGTTTGATCGCGCCTTTGCCGAACTTGAGCCGGAGGAGTTTCTGGGCGGCGTGCTGGGAAGAAGACTCAATGCGGGAGCTGTTATTGTCGGGTCTAATTTCCGCTTTGGCAAGGGCCGCACCGGGGATATCAGGTATCTGGCAGCACGGATTGGAGAGATCAGATCCCAGTTGCACGTCGTTCCATCTGTGATAGTCGATGGCGCGCCGGTGAGTTCAACGCGCGTACGTTCCCTTGTGTCGGCAGGTTCGGTTGAGGCGGCGAGTGCGCTTCTGGGAAGACATTTCACGCTTCGCGGGGTGGTAGTCCAAGGCCGCCAGGTCGGCAGATCGATTGGTTTTCCAACTGCAAACATTCAGTGTGAAAGACGGCAACAACTGCCGGCAAAAGGCGTGTACATCGTTCAATGCATCGTCGACGGCACGCGATACGATGGGTTGTGCAACGTAGGCACGAACCCGACATTTGGGCTCGACACGCTGTCCGTTGAGGTGCATCTGAGCGCTTTCGAGGGCAACCTCTACGGCAAGACGCTGGATGTGGGATTCGTGCGTCGTCTGCGGTCGGAGATGGTGTTTGACAGCCCCGACAAACTCGTCGAACAGATCAGGCAGGACCTTGGACAACTTGGCGCGGCCCCCGGTCCCGGAGCGCAGTCGAAGGTGGGTCCCGAATCAAGTTCGGGATGACGAGTAACGCGTAGGGTGCGGCTC
>CAYSLA010000038.1:0-6898 GCA_964431685.1 uncultured bacterium
GGAGCACATGGAAGTGCTCCCCTACGGGAGCTTCGATCTAGCCCACCTTGAATAGGCCGCCAGGCAGGAGAAACCCAGCTCGGCGGCTATTTCCTTCTTGTAGCGCCCTTCCGCTTCCATCTGTGTCACTTTGCGACGGCGGCACGAGTCGACGTATTCGTGGACAGTCATCCCTGTGTGCTGCCTGAACAACCTGAGAAAGTGGAACTTGCTGTAGCCGCTGATTCGGGAAAGCGTTTCCAGACTTGAGCCGCGTCCGGCAGTGTCCTCTATGTGCCGGCAGATTTCGTCGATAACCTGGCTCTGAAATGAACCATGCGTGGTGGGTTCAGGGTTCTCATATCCTCTTCGGACGACCGCATAGACTAGACTGCTCAGCGCGGCTTGCAGCCTGAACATCTCGCTAATTCTGTTCGACGACGAAATCTGGTCGTACAGCAGAGCCGCTCCCTGTGAACTGTCGTCGTGGGCCAGTGTCTGAATCCTGTCCGCGACGCGCCCCCCCGCCTCTGTGCGGCTTACTCGCTGATATATGCACCTGTTATGAAAGACAAACAGCCACATGTGCTGAAACGCGGAGACCTCATCAGGGTAGTACAGATCATGCTCCGCGTATGAGTTCATGACAAATACTGTCCCCGGACAGGCAGGATATGCCTTGCCCGAACAGCCGAACAATCCTTCACCGCTCAGCACGAACAATACCTCTATGTGTGGATGCGTGTCAACGTGTTGCAGCATCCACTGCTCGCGATCATAGTCATAGACCGGGGCGACCTCAGCCATATACGGAGGGCAGACCAGCTTCCAGTTCCGGACGTCGGTGAGTATCTGCAGTTCGTCCTGAGCAAACAGTCCATTATCCATATCAGGACCATAATAGCAATATCGGTTAACAAATGGCAACGCTGGTGTATTGGAAAGTGCGGATGCATGTTCTATAATGTCCCTATGGAAATGACTTGACTGCGATGGCTCAAGGAGACAAGAATGGCTGAGAACAAATCGATGGACACTACCCTGGCGCTGAACGGTGGAACGCCTGCCGTGACGATACCCACGCCTTCGTGGCCGGTGGCGGGCGATCAAGAAGTGCGGTGGATGGAGGAAGTCGTCCGAAGCGGCAAGTGGAGCTGGATGGGCGAACATGAGACGGCGTTCTGTGCCGACTATGCGTCCTTCATAGGAACGAAACACTGCCTCTGTCTTGCCAATGGCACTGTGACCATCCAATGCGCACTGCAGGCTCTGGGTGTGCAACCGGGCGACGAGGTGATTGTTCCCGGTCTCACGTGGGTAGCTACGGCTCAGGCGGCGATGGATATCGGAGCCAATGTGGTGCTGGTGGACATCGATCCGGAGACTCTGTGTATTGACCCCAGGGCAGTTGAGGCCGCGATCACTCCCAGAACCAGAGCCATCATTCCCGTACACCTGTACGGATGCATGTGTGATATGGACGCCATAATGGATATCGCCAAACGTCACGACCTGAAAGTGGTCGAAGACGTGGCTCACCAGCACGGCGGGCAGTGGCGAGGAAAGTGCGCGGGCGCGATAGGGGACGCTGGGAGTTTCAGCTTCCAGATGAGCAAGGTGCTTCCCAGCGGGGAAGGCGGCGCAATCACCTGCAACGACGACGAGGTCTACCGCGTCGCTTTTGCCCTCAAACAGGTTGGTTGGGCGCCTGATATGACCCCCGGCAACGTCTATGGGCACAACTATCGAATCACGGAGATGCAGTGCGTGCTGCTTCGCGGTGGGCTGAGCAGGCTGGCTGATCAGACCAAGCTCAGAGAGGAAAACGCCAGCTATCTGTCGCAGAGGCTCAGTAAGATTGGCGGCCCATTGAGAGCGGCCAGACGCGACGATCGAGTGACAAGGCAGGCCTACTATGCGATGACATTCCACTTCGACCCGTCGAAGGCCGACGGAGTGACTAAGCACCAGTACATATCCGCACTGGGAGCAGAGGGATTCGGAGTCATGGATGTCTATCCGCCTGTTTACAGGAGCGGTCTGCTCAACCTGTACCATCAGACCAGTCCGGTGCCGTATCGCGACCCATCGGACGTGCAGGACTACAAGAACCTTAAACTGCCCTGCGTTGAGAAGGCCGTAAACGAAACGGCGGTAGTGATGATTCACTACAATCTGTTGGGGAGCAAGGATTTCTACGACCAGTTGATTCTGGCCGCCGAGAAGGTCAACAACAACCTTGCTGCAGTGCGGAAGCACTTTGCACAGTGAGTTGCGAACGTCAGGGCAGACAAGTGCGCCTGATCTGATATCGTGAAGAAAGGGAAGACCAATTGAGAGCAGGGTTTGCGAAATCGGATGTCACTCCGCGGGTAGGGGTCGAACTCTACGGCTTCGGCCCGTTTCTGAACAGGCGCTCGATAGCCGTCAGGGACAGACTTTGGGCCAGGGCCGCGGCGTTTGAGCAAGACGGCAAGAGGATGGTGCTGGTTAGCTGCGACCTGATCGGCGTGTCGCGAGACACGGTGCGGAAGGTCCGCGAGATTGTCCACGACCAGAGCGGCGTTGCACGCGACGCTGTGATGCTGCACTGCATTCATAGCCACAGCGGGCCAAACACTACCGGTGGTCACGGGTGGGGAGAGCCGGACTATCCGTATATCGAGGTTCTGCCTCAGCGCATAGCAAGTGCCTGTCTGTCCTCTATCGACCGGATGGAGCCTGTAACGATGTCTCACGCTGAAGTCCCCTGCGAAGGCATCGGGCTCAACCGGGAATACGATATTGATGCCCCTCCGCTCGAGGAGGTTCTTCGTGACGATTGGCGACCTGCCAAACCCGAGCTCACCGACACCACCTGTCAGGTTATGGGGTTCAGAACTGCTTCCGGCAAGCTGGCGGGCTTCTTGAGCTACTTCGGGTGCCATCCCGTGGTCTGCTGCCAGTTGACCCGCTACATACACGGTGACTACGCGGGAGTCGCTACGAACATGCTCGAGAGGGAGAACCCCGGGTCGGTAGGCCTGTTTCTTCAGGGAGCACAGGGGGACGTGAACTCTTGCGTGGTACACAAACCGGAAGCCGAAGCCCTGCTTGCACTGGACGTTATAGCCTCGCGTTACGCCAACTCTGTGAGAGAGGGACTGTCGGCTGCAAAGCCAATGCAAACAGAGTCTATCGCCTGGGCATCTAAAGACTTCAGTTTTTCCCGAAAGCCGCTTGACATTGGGTACATCAAGGGAGAGTTGGCCCAGCAGGAAGCCGTCCTTCAAGCCCCAGGAGCTACTGAAGTCGACGACAATGTGCGTATGGCAACAGTCTACGCCCTCTCTCTTCGACAGTGGGTTGAGAAGATGGAGAGCGGTGAGGCAATGAATTGCGAGGACGAGCTGCAGTCAATGAGGATAGGTCCGGTGAGACTCCTTGCGTCTCCTCTTGAGGTTTTTCAGGCAATCAAGAACGAAGTCAAGGCCCGCACGGCTTCATCTACGGTCCTGGTCATGGGAATCACTAACGGAATGTCGGGGTATGCGCCTGACCGCACCGCGGCGGCCCGAGGCGGCTATGCCGCTGATCAGGTGCCGCTGATTCTTGGCCAGTTGCCGTATGCCGATATACACACCGAACTTGTGGATGCATTGGTGGAGATGTCAAAAGCTGTGAACTAGTGTATCATGTGGCAAGGATGCGCCGCACCACCGCAGCACACACGATGGGGGAACAGCGGGATGTCCGTCAGTTACTTCTTCTGAAGAGGGAACAGTCTGCATGACCAGCCACAACTCACCGCCGTTTGCGGACGTAACCGTAGCGGCCTACTACTATCCTTGCACGCATCCACACGTCCGGTGGGACGAAGCCAAGTATCCTGGGTTTACCGAGTGGGACCTGATCAAGTGCGCCAGACCACGTTTCCCAGGGCATCAGCAGCCCAGAGTGCCACTCTGGGGCTACGAAGATGAGTCCGATCCGGCGGCGATGGCCCGAAAAATCGATGCGGCGGCGGATCACGGCGTCGACGTGTTCATATTCGATTGGTACTACTACGATGGTAAAGAGCAATGGTTGAGAACTTGCGTGTTACAGTTTGTCCGGCGGCCGCAGGCCAGCAGATCGTAAGGGCGTCACTGCCCATTCCTCCGGGTTTCTTGCCAGAGGGCCAGACGCTTGCAGTTTGCTCGGACGGAATCCCCCGGCGCACAGGCACGCGAGTGCTGACTTGGCACCCGGCTGGCGCACCTCGGTCTGCGAGGAGAGCGTTGGTTACGTGGATAGACGAGTTCGCGGATACCCAGCCTGCGGAGTTCGCTCTGGAAGCGTGCGATCCCGCGGCAGTTCCAGCGCTGCCCTCGCGCCTGCCTGTTGGCTGGACCCTCAGAGACGACGAGATTACCGTGACTTGGGAAGGCGGGCCTGTGGTAAGAGCGCGGCTGATCGCGCCATCTGTTTGCGAACCGCCACTACCCGTCGAGACCCAGATCGTCGAATCGCATGGTCTCTATCATTGGGAGCGAATCACAATTCCCGACCGTCACTTTCCGCGTATCATCGAGCTCAGGGCTGACGCACTTGGCCAGGTGGTACTCATCGGACACGTCCAACGGGACCTGCCGGGCAACGACTATGCCCCCGCCCTCGGGTGGCATCTGGACTTCAGGCACCTTAGCAGCCGGCTTACACCTGAGGACCCGAGGCCGACGGATAGCCGTGAGACCACCCACTGTTTCAGCGAGGGTGAACCGTGCCAGTACTACTTCGACTCACCCTGCTACACGATCTACCACCCTGCCGCCGCTCATCGACGCAAGGGTTATGTGAAGGTGGCGCGCAACGTCTGCGACCGCACACACTACACCTATCTTCGGTCGGAACCCGGCGACCTGACCCCGTTCCAGGCGTCAGCATGGCAGCGGTTTGAGGTTGTTATCGCACCTGAGCATCTGGCGCGGCTCAGCCCTGTGTTGACCTGTCCGCATACCGTGTCGCCGCCCCCGCACGTCTGGGAATCCCTGTATAGTGGCATTGGGGAGTCGCCGTCTACCCAGCAGCCCGAGCTTGCCGCCGCAGTGGTTCACCATCGTGACTTGATAGTCCGCGGAGTTGCGCAGGGCGATGACTGGGGCAACGTGGTCATATACGACGAGAACTCCTGCTCAACCGCAGTAAACGCAATGAACCGGCTGAACCACTGCCCGCCCATATTCTTCGAGGCTTGGCGCACGGGCGACCGCCGCATGCTGGAAGCAGCTCTGGGTTGGTGCGACAACTTCCACGACTACACCATCTGGTGGGGTCCGCAGTGCACTGGCGGCACCCGATACAATTTCGGACCGGCTGTCGATCATCATCCGCCCGATGCCGATCCTGGGCGTTTCTGCTGGCGCTCCAACCGCGCGATCGACTTCTGCACGAAAGGCTTCGATTCGTTCTTTCTGGCCTACGAGGAGACTGGCGACCCGCGTATGCGCATCGCGCTTGATGCGCAAACCGCGGCGGCATGCGAGTTGTTGCACACTGACCGCGGCGAGTGCCGAGACATAGGCAGCGTTCGCGAGTTCGTCCGACTCTATCGATATACAGGCGATCGCCACTACCTCGACCAGGGGTTGCGGCTGTTCCGTGAGCTGACCAGCAGGCTCTGGCCGAACGGTCTTTTTGATCAGGAAGGTAAACCCGAGACACCGAGGCCGCCGTTCATTGACTCCGATTCTGACGGAGTTCCACACGGTTACGCGAAGATATACATTATTGGTTATGCGCTGTCAGGACTGCCTGAACTGCTGGCCGAGTGTCCTGAGGAGCCGCGCTTGCGCCAGGTTGTATCTGCCGTCGCGGACTTTCTGGCGGATGCCCAGGACCCTGCGGGGGGCTGGCGCTACCCTCACCCTCGTTCCAGTTGCCTGGGCGTGGGCAACATGGAGACTTCGTGGCAGCTTGTCCAAGCCGATCGCGTTCTGGGACCGCAGGAGCGGCACCTGGACGCCATCGAGAAAGTGCTCAGAGCCCGCATAATGGGGTTCAACCGTGCAGGGATGCTTGTTTCCACCGTGGCCGGATGGGAGCGGTCAACCGGCAGTTTGCAGCCCGGGCAGACTCTACAGCAGTTGTATGCGTCTCCAGAGGATCGGGACTACACACGCGACTATGATGAGGGAGAGATTGGCCTTGGGGGTTGCTTGCCCGATGGGATGGTGTATTTTACCGAGGTATTGGCATTCTATCTGAAGCATCGGGAGGCAGAGCGTCTTCTGATTCTCGGTAAGGATGATCCTCTTGCACGCATCCTCCGTCGCCTTCCGGAGCCAACCGCATACCAGAGCGAGGGTGTGCGCGAGTTTCTCCCTGCTTTCCACGAGAAGCTGGTTGGCCGGTTGCACTTTCCGCTTGCCTGGTCTGGACACGGTGATTTCGATCGTTGGAAACGCGAGGCACGCGCAAAGGTGCGTGAGTGTTTGCTGGCGCCTCCTCCGGCCAGGGCGTTCGCTCCCTGTGTGCTGGCCAAAGAACAACGTGACGGCTATACCACACAGAAGGTTGTCCTGAGTATTACTGGCGACAGCCGCGTGCTTGCTTATCTGTCGATCCCGGATGGTCAGGGGCCTTTTCCCGCCGTATTGCTGCTGCACGACCACGGTGCGCGTTTCGATATCGGCAAGGAGAAAGTCGTAAGGCCGTTTGGCTGCTCACAGGCGACACACGACTCCGCCCTTGAATGGATAGATACGTGTTATGGTGGCCGATTCATTGGTGACGAGCTTGCAAGACGCGGCTACGTGTGTCTCGCCACGGACATGCTCAACTGGGGCGACCGAGGCGGTGGAGGCTACGAAGGACAGCAGGCACTTGCAGCCAACCTGTTCCACCTCGGGATGTCTTTTGCGGGTCTGATAGCTTACGAAGACCTGAGAGCAGCCGAGTT
>CAYSLA010000038.1:6998-25481 GCA_964431685.1 uncultured bacterium
CAGGGCGCTTCAGACAAGCTCGTGACCAGGCTTTGGGACGTCGGGCACGTCTTTGACGCCCAGATGCAGGACGAAGCGTTTACCTGGCTCGCGGATGTTCTTGAGGTGAAATAGGCTATGACACGAATATGTATAGTAGGTTGCAGCGGACATTGGGACATGATCACCGAGTCCTTGGCGCAGCTTTCGGACGTGAGCGTCTGCGGCTTGGCGCCGGGGTGTGCCCAAGAGGATATCTCAGTGCTTGTGGGCGATCCCGTGGTCTCGCGTTTCAGCCCAACCCAGTATGCGGACTACCACGAGATGATCGAGCGCGAGCGACCAGACATCGTTTGTGTGAACCCTTTCTATCATCTCCACTCTGAGGTTACTCTCGCCGCCTTGCGCAATGGGGCGCACGTCTTCAGCGAGAAGCCGTTGGCCTTGGATATGGAGTCGCTGGATGGCATAGTTGCTGCTCAGAGGCAGACGGGCCTGCAGATCGGGATGATGCTGAGCTTCCGCAGCGACCCCTGTTTCCGTGCGGCGCGGCGGCTGCTGAAATCCGGCGCAATCGGTGAGCCGCTTGCGGGCTACTGTCAGAAGTCTTATAAGCTGGGTAAGCGCCCACCGACTTACGACCGCCGGGAGACTTTCGGGGGCATCATCCCCTGGGTGGGCATTCACGCAATTGACTGGTTCCGATGGGTGAGCGGTGTTGACTATGCCGCGGTGACCGCGTATCACCGCAACTGCAACGCCCCGCAGCATCCGGGGATGGAAGATGTGGCAGGATGCCTGTTTGAGCTTGCGAATGGTGGAAGCGCAGTGATGAGTTTCGACTATCTGAGGCCTCAGTCAGCAAACACCCACGGAGACGACCGGCTGCGTCTCGTGGGCACGGAAGGCTGTCTCGATGTCGCTGAGAACGGTTCAACAATCACCAACGCCGGCGGCACGCGTGAAATCGAACCGGACATCCCAGAGCAGCCTCTGTTTGCCGATTTCGTGCTTGCCGTAACTCAATCCGGTCGTGAATGCGCCGTTTCGACCAGAGAAGCGATCGATGTCACGAGAATCGCGCTTCTTGCGAGGGATGCCGCGGACTACGGCCGACGCGTCGTTCTGCAGTAAGTGCTCCGATGACGTTTCCAGCCGAGCAGCTAGTCTGATAAGCACCGGAGGCCGCTCCCCCGCGTCATTGACCGGGGAAGCCAGCCTCCGCATTTTTGGCAACGGATCCTAGTCGAGCAGAGTTGCGAGGTAAGCGCTTCCAAGCTTCTTTACGTGGTTGAGCGTATTCTGGAACTCGTCCAGATGCACCTCCTCCTCGGCCAGCAACTCCTCGAAAATGCTCTTCGACACTATGTCGTTCTCTTCTGCGCAGAGCTTGGCAGACGCGTTGTACATCGCCACCGCTTCGCTTTCGAGCTCGATGTCTACCTGAAGCGACTCCGCGATTTCCAAGCCCTGCTTGATCTTTCCATCGGGCTTTGTTGTGGGCACGCCGCCCAGAAACAGAATCCTCTCGGCCAGTTTCTCGGCATGCTTCATCTCCTGAATGGCTATGGCTTTCATCCGCCCAGCCAGCTTGCCATATCCTGCATCCTCGAGCTCATAGTGCTGAAGCATGTATGTCTCGATCGCCGCGATCTCCCGGCTTCTGCCATCGTTCAGTGCTTTAATAACCTTGTCGCTCATCGTTAGCCTCCCGAAGTTCATTGTTGAGTCATCAATTGAGTCCGACTGCCAGATCAGGCAGATTCTGCGGTCCATCAACTGACGCAGCCGTATGTTGGAACACTTCTACGGTTCTATGCCTATATCCTCCCCCGAAAATCGGCATCTCAAACCAGTGCAGACTGACAGATAGTTCCAACAGTGCCTATTGACAGCGAGAAACCTGTGTGCTATTGTTGGGGCGACCCGAAGTGTCAGCAACCAAGGGTCTTTCGGCAGTGATCACAGGGGGTTCAAACGACAATATGACTTCAAGAGAGCGAGTTCTGGCAGCGATTGGCTATCAGCCTGTCGATCGATTGCCGGTATGGGATAATTTCTGGGGCGATTTCCCCGACAAGTGGCGACAGTTCAAAGGCGTTGGACCCGACGTTGATCCGGCCCAGCACTATGGCGTCGATGTTGTCATCTGCGTAGCGGACGAGAGCTTCTTTCCGTCTCAGAAGAGCCTTATCAGCGACGAAGGCGACTACGAAATACGCAATGACGGGTGGGGGCGAGTCGTCCGAACGGGTAAGAAAGATGTCTACTTCGCCGAGACTCTGGAATCCGTAATGAACGATCTCTCAGAAGTCGATCGGCTCGAGTTCGAACCAGCCAACCTGGAGAAAAGGTTCCCCGTCAGAACGGAGTTCGACAGTGACCACCGGGTGTCGGAGAGCTGCGTGTTCACGAAGGTGGGCGGTATCTGCATTCGCAGCCAGTTCTTGATGCGCGAGGACAGGCTTCTGATGGCAATGGCCACCGATCCCGGCTTCTGCGACGTTCTTTTCGACAAGGTCGCGGAGCACTGCACCAACATGGCGCTTGAGACGCTGCGGAGATCAGATACGTGGGAGACGGGGCTCTGGGTCTATGATGACATGGCGAACCGGATCACAACAATGTTCAGCCCGGCTATGTTCGAAAGATACCTTCTGCCCAGATATCGAAAGCTCACCGAGACGGTGAGAAAGGCCGGCTGCAAGCACTGTTTCCTGCACAGCGACGGTAACATAGAGCCAGTTCTGGATATGTTGCTGGACGCCGGGTTTGAGGGTTTCAATCCGCTGGAGCCCAGGAGCGGCCTTGACCTTGTCAGGCTGAGGCAGAAGTATGGCAAACGCCTGCTGATGTTCGGGGGAGTGTGCAACACACAGATTCTTCCCAGTGGGGACAAGAGGGCCATCGAAGCACACGTTCGTCCGCTCATAGAGGTCGCCAAAGAGGGCGGTGTTGTTTTGGGTTCAGCTTCCACGGGTTCGGATGTGCCTCCGGAGGCCTATGACTACTATATGTCCATCGTTCGCGAGGGTTACGCTTAGCATCGCTCGTGATTGAAGCAGTTTTCGCTTTTCCCGGGTTGGGGTTGTCGGCCTGGGCATTGCGTTTTTTCGAGGATTGGAGACACATGGAGACTTTGTTACTAGACGGAACCTGGCGGGTGGCGCAGGTTGGCACGAAAGACGAATCTGCGGCGCAGGTGCCGGGGTGTGTTCACGCTGACCTGCTGGCTGCAGGGCGAATAGAAGACCCCTTCTACCGCGACAATGAACTGGCCGCGCAGTGGGTCGGCGAGGCTGACTGGGTGTTCTCACGGGACTTCACCGTCTCCAGCGATTTGCTGGCCCAGGATCGCGTGATCCTGCGCTGCGAAGGGCTGGATACATTCGCCACGGTCACCGTGAACGGTACCGTCCTTGGGGAGACAGACAACCAGTTCCGAACGTGGGAGTTTGACGCCAGGCCCGTGCTGACCGAAGGCGTGAACCGCATTGAGGTGCGTTTCGCTTCGCCTGTTCCGTACATGCAGGAGAAGGAGGCCGAGCACTCCCTGGGTGGATGGAAGAATGCTCCGCACGAAATCTTCGGCCGCAGCTATGTGCGCAAAATGCCGTGCAATTTCGGGTGGGATTGGGGACCGGCGCTGATCACCTGTGGTATATGGCGGTCGATCAGTCTGGTTGGGTTTTCCACCGCTCGCCTGAGCGACGTTCACGTGCGCCAGGATCACGCCCGCTCGGGAGTCGTCGACCTGGCCATCGGTTTGCAGGCCGAGACCACGGGCGCGGCCGCGCTGACCGCGAGTGTTGTAGTCATGTTCGATGGCAGGGAAGTGACCCGCGCCGAGGTCGCGTTGCACGAAGGCGCTGGTACGGCTCTCATCACGGTTGACGATCCGCATCTCTGGTGGCCGCGAGGTTTGGGCGATCAGCCGCTGTATGACATTGAGGTCACTCTAGTAGGTGCCGGCGCCGTTCTCGACACTTGGAGGAAACGAATTGGCCTGCGAGTGCTCAAGCTCGATCGTCACCCGGACCAGTGGGGTGAGAGCTTCCAGTTTACCGCCAACGGCGTTCCGTTTTTCGCGAAAGGCGGCAACTGGATTCCCACCGATGCCATTTACACACGCACCACTTCGGCCCAGAGACGGGACTTGCTCCAGAGCTGCGTCGACGCGAACATGAATATGCTTCGTGTCTGGGGTGGGGGGATGTACGAGTATGACGAGTTCTACGATATCTGCGACGAGCTTGGTCTGTGCGTCTGGCAGGAGTTCGTCTTCGCCTGTGCGTCCTACCCGGTGTTTGATCCCGAGTTTCTGGCCAACGTTAAGGCCGAGGCGGAGGACAACGTTCGCCGACTGCGTCATCACGCGTCGCTGGCGTTCTGGTGCGGCAACAACGAATTGGAGATGATCGGCCTGGTCTCCGACGACCCGGAACGCCCGCATCTGATGCGCTGGGAGCCATACCGCAGGCTGTTTGACGCGATTCTGCCGGAGGTAGTTGGGCGTCTCGACGCCGAGCACGACTACTGGCCGAGCAGCTCGCATACGCCGGGTGCGAACCGCGTAAATGCCAACGACCCCACGTGCGGCGATGCGCACCTGTGGGGTGTCTGGTTTGAACGTAAGCCTTTCGAGTGGTACCGCACGTGTGAGCACAGGTTCAACAGCGAGTTCGGATTCCAGTCGTTCCCGGAACCGCTCACCGTCTACGGCTATACCGAGGAAGAAGACCGCAATGTTACTACTGTTGTGATGGAACACCACCAACGCAGCTCAATCGGCAACAACGCCATAATCCAGTATATGCTGGATTGGTTCCGCTTGCCCACTCGTTTTGACATGATGCTGTGGCTGAGCCAGGTTCAGCAGGGGATGGCGATGAAATACGCCGTCGAGCATTGGCGCCGGTCCATGCCGCGCGGCATGGGGACGCTGTACTGGCAGGTGAACGACAACTGGCCAGTGGCGAGTTGGTCATCCATTGACTACCACGGACGCTGGAAAGCTCTTCACTATATGGCCAAACGCTTCTTCGCGCCAATCCTGATCTCCGGCGTTGAGGACCTGGAGGCCGGTACTGTTGAAGTCCATCTTACCAACGACCAGCGCACAGCAGCTTCAGGCGAGGCGGTATGGACGCTCGTGAACACGGATGGAAAGACTCTTGATTCGGGCAGTGACTCTGTGGCCATTGACGCTCAGACTAGCTCCCGTATTGCGACGCTTGACCTGTCTGCTTATCTTGCGACGCCCGGCCCGCGCCATATTCTGCTCAATCTGGAATACCTGGTGGATGGCAAGTGCGTCTCCTCCAACCTTGTCCATTTCGCGCGACCCAAACATCTGACCCTGCGGGAACCCGAGATCAGCCTGCGCATTGAGCCTCAGGATGCCAAGAGGGCCACCGTGACACTTGCTGTCGCCAAACCGGCCCTGTGGGCCTGGCTGGCGCTTGACGGCGTGGCAATCCGAGCGTCGGAGAACTACGTTCACCTTATGCCAGGCAGGACGATCAGCATCGAAGTCACCTCGTCTGAGCCGTTGACCGACGCCCAGTGGCAGGCGCTGCAGGTATACAGTCTCGCAGATACCTATGGTTCGGCATGTCGCTGTACCGGGGCATAGCCCGAAGAATACAGTCAGAAAGATTACGAGCTTTGGATGCCTTTCGGATCGGCAAGTTCTGTTCCACGGGACTTGACCAGTGCAGAATCCCGAGACAACTCAACGTCCCTAGCGCACGTGACTGTTGGACATGCGAGTCACGCTGTGCTAGAGTTTTGCGACAATCGGCGCACAAGGCAACAAATTGTCCGAGAATCTGGTAGGAGGAACATAATGCATCCCCGCAAATCAATACCGAGGGTCGCCCCGAAGGCCTATGAATACACGAAGCAGGTGCTGGATTTCGGGTTCCACAACGCACATTCGGTCGGGATAACGGCTCGGCTCGAAAAGGAGTTCGCTCAGAAATTCGGCCACAAGTACGGCATCGCCCACTGCAACGGCACTGCAACTATGCAAAGTGCTCTTCTGGGCGCGGGCGTTGGGGTCGGCGATGAAGTGATCGTGCCCGCATTCACGGTCTTCTCCACTTCGGCGGCGGTTCTGCACTGCAACGCCGTGCCGATAGTCGCGGACGTCGATCCGGACACGTGGACAATCAGTTTGGATGCCATACGCAAGGCCATTACGCCGCGCACAAAGGCGATCATACCCGTGGCTATTGGCGGGCTGACGGCCGACATGGACCCGATAATGGAGCTCGCGAAACAGCATAATCTTGTGGTTATAGAAGACAACGCTCAGTGCATCATTGGATCCTACAAGGGACGCATTGCGGGCTCCATGGGGCATTACGCCAGCTTCAGCTTCCAGTCGTCAAAGACCCTCACCTGCGGCGATGGGGGCATTCTCATCTGCTCTGACGACGACCTGGCTCTGGGCGCGAGGAAAGCCGCCACCATTGGCTTCAAGGACCTCACAGTCAAGCCTGGGGCAAATGTGGTGCCGGAACAATTGCGATGTCAGCCGGACTATCAGCGTCACGACAGCATAGGATGGAACCAGCGGCTGCCGGAGATCGCGTGCGCGGTTGCACTGGCGGAACTGGAACGCATAGACGAACTCACCGAGATGCGCACATACAGCGCAAAGGCGATGGAAGGCGCTGTCCGGCAGTTCGACTGGATCGTGCCTCAGAAGACTCCGGAGGGCTATGAGAACGCGTATTGGACCTACATGGTCAGAATTATGCGCGATGATATAGTCTGGAAAGACGTCCTCGCTAGGAATATCGAGCTTGGCGGCGAGGGGTTCTACGGGGCTTACCAGCCGTCGCATCTGGAACCGGTCTACGCGAACCTGAACAGAGCTGTGGACTCCAATCCCGAGCGCTACCCACACTATGCGGGCAAGCTGCCCAGGTATGAACGGGGGATGTGTCCAGTGTGGGAATCCATACAGCCCAGAGTTATGATGCTCAAGACCAACTTCTTCGACACCGATGAGGCCGACCGCCAGGCAGAAATTCTGGCAGAGACTCTCAAGGGGTTCTGTTAGTTGCTCACTGACGTTCCGGAATGACAGCAATTGTGGCGCAGGCTTCCAGCCTGCAGAGTACGCAACGCAGGCAAGATGCCTGCACCACAATCGACGCAATGGAGGCAGACAGGCGTGAATACACCCTACGCACTCGAACAGCAATACGGGCGCATCGCAGGCGAGCTCGATAGCTACATCGACTCCACCGGGTTCTGGGATCCGTCGGGCCTGATGTATGCATACATCGACGTGTCCACCGGCAGGCCCTTCGAGCCCGAGTTCATTACCAACACCAAGGTCCCTCGCAGAGCGGACGTCGACCCGTGGGCTTGGTGGACGTACGAAGATACCGTTGAAAGCACCGGAGTCTACATCGATGGGCTCATCAGAAAGTACCGCGTGACGGGTGACGCGGCTTGTCTGGACCGAGCCCGGTCGGCGTGGGAGTCTCTGCGCAATATCTACTACGCGTCGCAGATATACGGCATCGGGAGTTTCCTGCGGCCCTACGGTGGTTTTGAGGGAATGGGCAGATTCGTCGAACCGCTCGGAACCGACCAGGCCTCACCCATGTTCAGCGGGCTATACTTCTACATGAGATATGCCGACGACCAGACTCGGGCCGAGATAGCGGACATCATGCTCAAGACGCTAACGTGGTATGAGCAGCAGGGCTTCAAGTACTTCTACTACAAGAACTTCATACACCACTGGGAGCCCGCCACGCAGCACGCCGCGGCATACTATCTTCCCGCGATCGCGTGGGCTGCTCAGGTCACTGGTGAAGATCGATGGCGGAATCATCTGGAGGCCGGGCTCGCACTGTTCCGCCAGCCGGACTACACCATATACGATTCGTTCTGTTGGGGAGGGGACCTGGCCGTGCTCCGCGATGTTTTCGGCGACCGGATCGCGGACTATCTTACGTCCGAGATAAAGGACAAAGGGTTCGCGCGGTGCCAGGAAGCTCTCTCGGTATTCGATGAGCCGGGCATGACCTGGCGAGTGCATCCCGAGTCGGCCGAGCCGGGCTTCCAGCCGTATGTCAGACCGGATTTCAACCGCAATGAGGGTTTCGGGTTTGCGTATTTGGCCACGGTGCACGGCGGCAGGGCGAGGCCGCGAAGAGAGCTTCACTTTCTATGCGGGCTTGCCGAGCTTGGATACCCAGGCGCGTTCGAGCGTGCCGTCGAAGTGCTCGGATGCCGCAATAACGTCCCCGGCGACTTTATGGAGTTTCTGTCGGAGGACTATGACAACCTTCCTGAGACAGTGCACATCTACGCCCGATCAGTCGGCGCGATCCTGTTCGAGTGGTGGAGAGACTACTGGTGGCTGAGGGAAATCGAGAGTCGCAAGACCACTGGTGCAGGGATATGAGAATTGGGCGCATCGGCTTCGGGGATGACGTGCGCGAATCCCAACCCGGAAACACCGATACTAACCAGCCACCCGTTCCATCGCCTGCAGCGCATACTCGCGGTTCAGCGCAATCTGATCTTCGCAGCGGGGATACATGCCAACGACCACCGCATCGATCGGCTTTATGTTGCCGTAGGCGAACCCAAACGCTGCTCGCACGTCATCCTGGGTTGAGCAGCGCCGGCCCGCGCCAAGTATCTTGAACGCGAGGCACTGCTTGGGTGTGGCGCGGATCACCCGGCACATGGCGGCAGGGTCCGCGTCGGCGAACTCTTCGCGAGGGGCAGGGCAGTTCTCTTTGGCCGCCTGCGCGACCAGTGCGCTCTGTCTCGGTTTCCGGCTGAGGTTGTAGAAGCAGGCCATGTAGAAGTCGACATCCCAACTGTGTTCTTCCGCGTACTCAATCACCTCCGGGATGTGCGTGCCGAGACCGACCCGCACCCCGCAATCACGCATGCAGGAGAGATACGGCTTAACCTCTTCGATCTTCCCTTGCAGCCAGAGGTTATCGGTCTTGGTGCCCTGGTGGTAGATGCCGATTGCGCCCGCCGCCGAGATGATCCGGATGTTCTGAAACACATCGGACATCTCTGAGGCAGTCTGGGCGATCCACTGCAACCCGCAGCCACGTCTGCGGGCGAGTTCCAGCCAGTACAGGATTCGGTGGTAGTCTCCGCGAGCCTGCAGAGTGTTGTAGCCCGCAGCTTCGAGCTGCAGCAGATACTCCACCACTTGCTCATCGGTGAAGTATTCGCGCATCTCACCATCCAGCTCCTGCGAGAAATGTGAGTTCCCACACAGCGGGTTCCCGCCGCTGATCAACCTGGTGATGGCGTGTTCCCCGAACGGCACGGTCGGCATTAGAGGCAGACTCAACTTGATTTCGCTCCTGGTTCAGTCCAGAATAACTTCTGTACCAATTATGTTCGCTGGCCCCGGCCGTGTCAAACACCGGGTCTTTGTTGATTGCACAGTCCACGCTCACGGACCATGTGGAACATACAGATCGCCGTGCAGGTCTGAAATATTGTAAGCAAACCTGGCTGCAACAGCCGGGAGGTTCTGGATCGGCCTCAACCCCTCCGACACGCTGCACACCTGATCGTTAAGAAAGCGAGGTGTCTGCAATGAAACGTTTGTTCTTTCGATGCAATGGCTTAACGCTCCTCGGGCTCCTGGGGATCGTTGCGACGATGGTGATACTGGCGGCTATTCTGTTCCCACTTGGTACACCTCGCACTCGTCCACACGGTAGGAAATCCACGTGCCAGAGTAATGTCAATCAGATCGTCAAGGCGTTCATGATGTACGCACAGGACTATGATGAGACCCTGCCACCGGCCTGCACTTACCGTGGGGCGCTACTTCCGGATGCCAGAGCGACCTCCCAGCCGATCTCTTCGCCCCGCATTGCGTGGACAAACCTCGCCCGAACCGGCCCGATTGACGGCTATCTGAAGTACACGAAGGTCAAACAGTGTCCATCCGGCAGTGGCGCTTCTCCCAGGCTCGACTACGCTATGAACTGGTATCTGGGTCAGCAAGCAACGGATGCGGTCGCATCCCCCGGCGAGTGTCTCCTGCTTATTGATGCCACACAGAATGTCTGCGCTGTATCCGCGGCTTCCTCGACGAATCCGCCCGTCGCGAGACACAGTGGACAGACTCAGATCACCTGCGGGTTCGTGGATGGTCACGTGAAGTCATTCAGATTCGTAGTGGTGTGGCCCATCACACTTCACGTGGCCAGCAAGGGTCTTGGCAATGGCAATATGTGGGCTCCCAACGGAAAGGGCGCATCTGCCAAGGAGTTTCCGGTAGTTCCTAGATAGGGCCGGCCGCTCGCTCTTCGTGATGGGAATTATGGGACGAATGGGAGCTATGTGACATATGGGGGTGCGTGGCTCACTGGTCTCGGACGACTCCTGGCGGCGAAGTGTAGGGATCACCGCCTCATTCCTCCCATACTTCCCATCAAAGCCGACGGGGACGTCGGCGCTTCCAGAATAGACCTCTCACCCGCCGTCATGCTACAATCTTGCATCCAATCTAACTGCGGTGTAGCGAACAAATATGGCTGAGATCAGAAGCATACTGGCGACCGACTGCGGTTCCACAACCACCAAGGCCATTCTTATCGACAAGCAGGGCGATGAGTACAGGCTTGTGGTTCGCGGCGAGGCTCCTACGACCGTTGAGTCCCCGTTCGACGACGTTACCGTTGGCGTGCTGAACGCGGTTCGCGAGGTTGAGGAACTGGCTAGTCGCACTATTATCGGACCTGACGGTCTCATCATCTCGCCAACTCGCGATGACGGCTCCGGCGTGGATATCTATCTCTCCACATCCAGCGCGGGCGGCGGCTTGCAGATGACTGTGGCCGGGGTAGTCAAGACCATGAGCGCGGAGAGTGCCCAAAGGGCTGCCCTGGGCGCCGGCGCGATCATAATTGACGCTATCGCCGTCGACGATGGCCGGAAAGACTTTGAGAAGGTCAGGCGGATTCGAGAACTTCGGCCCGACATGATTCTTGTCTCCGGAGGAACCGACGGAGGCACTGTTCGGCATCTGGTCGAGCTTGCCGAGATGCTCATCGGGGCCGACCCGAGACCGCGGCTGGGCGAGGGTGTGAAACTGCCGGTCATCTACGCGGGCAACAAGGACGCGGTGGCCGGAGTAAGAGAGGTTCTGGCAGACAGCGTGGACCTGCGGGTCGTGGACAACCTGCGCCCGACTCTCGACCGCGAGAACCTCGACCCCGCGCGCGAAGCCATACACGAGCTCTTCCTCCAGCACGTCATGCAGCAGGCGCCAGGTTACGCCAAGCTGAGTTCCTGGGTCGGCGCGGATATTATGTCGACCCCGAACGCTGTCGGCAAGATCATACAGACCATCGCTGAGCAGATGGGCATCAACGTACTGGCAGCCGATATCGGCGGCGCCACCACTGATTTGTTTTCCGTGTTCGACGGGGTCTACAATCGCACCGTCAGCGCCAACCTCGGAATGAGTTATTCGATCTGCAATGTCCTGGCGGAAGCAGGCACAGGGGGAATCATGCGATGGATTCCTTTTGAGGTGGACGAATCCGGCCTGCGCAACAGCTTGCGAAACAAGATGATCCGGCCCACTACTATTCCCATGTGGCTGGCCGGTCTGCGGGTCGAGCAGGCCATCGCACGGGAAGCGCTCCGGCTGGCTTTCGAACATCACAAGACTCTTGCCAGGTCTCTAAAGGGAGTCCAGAGGGCGCGATCGATCAGTGACGCCATGGACCAGTCCGAAAGCGGCGGAACACTGGTGAATATGATGGCTCTGGATATGATCATCGGAAGCGGGGGAGTGCTGAGCCACGCCCCAAGGCGGGTCGAGGCCGCGTATATGATGCTGGACGCTTACCAACCCGAAGGAATCACGATGCTGGCAGTTGACTCCATATTCATGATGCCTCAGCTCGGCGTGTTATCCTCGGTCCATCCCGAGGCGGCCGCACAGGTCTTCGAGAGGGACTGCCTCATCAAACTCGGCAGTGTTATCGCACCCGTGGGCAGGGTAAAGCCTGGCGAGCCAGCGTGTTCGATCGATCTGAATGGGCAGCGCTACGATGTCAATGGGGGAGAACTGAGACTCATACCGATGGGTCTTGGCGAGGTCGTCGACGCGGTAATCACTCCTGCTGGGAAGCTGGATGTCGGGGCTGGCAGAGGCAAGGAGCTTACTGCGAAAGTGGAAGGCGGAGCAGTCGGTTTGATTGTGGACTGCCGTGGACGCCCGCTGAATCTTGCGCGCACGGATTCTGAACGGATAGCGCAGTTGGTCCGGTGGCACGGTGCGCTCGGATTGGAGGCTCGATAATGGGAACTGCTTACACTCCGGGGCTGGCAGTCAGTCCTGACACTCTGGTCCGCAAAGTGCGCAGGCTTCCGATCAAGGGCGAGGTGTTGGTAAAGGTTGGCGAGGCGGTGTCGCCCTCATCGGTGGTTGCGCGCACTGAACTGCCCGGCATAGTCCAGACCCTTCGCGTGGCGGAGATACTTGGCCTCGAACCTAATGACGCGGTAAAGGCTTTGAGGGTGGATCGGGGCGATGCGGTGACCAGGGGACAAGTGGTAGCGGAGGCGAGGTCGTTCTTCGGGTTGTTTCGTTCCGAGTGCAAGAGTCCGTTCGACGGAACGGTCGAGCTGGTTTCTCACGCTACGGGCCATCTCGGCGTGCGAATGCCTGCGTTGCCGGTGGAAGTCACAGCGTATGTTGACGGCGTGGTCTCCGAGATCATGCCGGATCAGGGGGTTGTCGTCGAGACGCGCGGCGCCTTCGTCCAGGGAATCTTCGGCATAGGCGGCGAGCGCTCAGGCGAGCTTGTAGTTGTCGGTGGTTCGAGTAGTCCTCATACTTCGCGGGCGTGTGCCCCGAAGACTAACGAAGTAGACCTCACCCCTGACCTTATCACACCCGAGCACTCAGGCAAGGTTCTGGTTGGCGGAGCGGGAGTCACGGCAGACGCGCTGCGCAAAGCCTCGGAGGTCGGAGTGGCCGGAATTGTCGTCGGCGCGGTGGTCGATACGGACCTGATCGCCTATCTGGGTCACGACATCGGGGTTGCGATTACGGGCCAGGAGGACATCGTCACAACGGTCATTGTCACGGAAGGTTTTGGCGACATCCGCATGGCTGCCCGCACGTACAGTTTGCTCCAGTCTCTGGAGGGCAGGCAGGTCTCCATCAATGGTGCAACGCAGATACGCGCAGGAGTCATCCGCCCGGAGGTCATCGCAGCTAAGGACGCATCTCAGTTGTCCGGAGCCGTGACGGAGCCTGCGGCTCAGGAGCTTTCGGTCGGCACATATATCCGAATCATTCGCGAACCCCTCTTCGGACGGTTGGGGACTGTGACCGCTTTGCCGCCGGAGCCACGCGAGATTGAAACCGGCGCAGTCGTGCGGGTGCTGGATGCGAAACTCGACGATGGCGAAGAAGTCACCGTCCCGAGGGCAAACGTGGAGATCATTGTGGAGTAGGGGAGCACTTCCACGTGCTCCCGGGTCGGGGTGTTCGGTGAGTGGGGGTTGATGCCACAATTGTGCTATCATGGACTGTGAGACGGAGGTGCTCTCGATGCCGGTAACCAAGAATATGCGCCGCAAGCTGGACTATCTGGTTCGGGCGACTGGGCAAGCTGAGGCTGAGATCGTCGCTCAGGCCGTGGAAGACGGTCTGGCCGTGCTATACAGGAAACAGGTTGCCGAAGCCTATCTCTCTGGCAATCTAGTTCGCGAGAAGGCTATTCACGAACTGGGCAGAGATGCGGTTGAAGAACTGGATTATGCCCGCAAGTCAATCGATGCGGACATCGAGTGGGGCTTGAAGGGTGCCTGACAGGTGTGTTTCGGACACTGGTCCATTACTGCACTTGGCGGAGATAGGTTGCGCTACGTGTCTACATTGCGTGGGTGCAATCGCTATATCCTCTCAAGTGCGAGCCGAACTGCGGCGACACCTTGTTCGCGACAAGTTCTCCCAGCTTTTCGACGGGATCATCCGAGTTGAGCGAGTCACTCTTCCCGAGATAGCCCAGCAGCGAGACAGGCTTCAGGGATTTGGCTTGCACAAAGCGGATCTAAGCACGGCGGTCTTGGTAGAAAGACTGAAGCCGAACGTCGTTTTGACCGACGACTTACAGCTTCGCAAGGCTTTGGAGACGCAAGGCCATAGAGTGGTCGGCAGCGTGGGCGTTGTCGTTCGAGCATTTACCTTCGGCATTGTCACTAGGGCCGAACTCCACACGGCGATTGATGAGTTACTTGATGGAAGCAGCCTCTATGCCAGCAAAGCGTTCCGCAAGCACGTCTATGATATCCTCAATGCGACTGACTAGCTCTCATGGCTCGACGCTATGCCGGCCAGGACACCGGCGCTCCCAGGTTCATTCCGTCACCCTTTTCAGCCTCAGCCGGTCTGCCCTTTCACTGCGGACGGTCTTGGTTCCAAGCATCGGGAACGGGGCCAGAGCCCGGTCCAGAATGCCGTGGACCTTGGCGAGCAATACCCCGTAGTTGGTCATGGGCACTCCCGCCTCAGCCGCCACTCGCTGCCTGTAAACAACCTCCCGGCGATTGAGCATGCAGCTTCCACAGTGAACGATCAGGTCATAGGACGTGAAGTCCGCGGGGAAGTCCTTGCCGGAGGCGAACCCGAATTCCAGCTCTCCTCCGACAGTCTGCCGGAGCCATCTCGGTATCTGAACGCTGCCTATGTCGTCGGCCTGCTGGTGATGAGTGCAGCCTTCAGCAATCAGAACTCTGCTGCCAGTGCGGAGGCTGTCGACCGCGCGAGCTCCTTCGACGTACCGCGCCAAGTCGCCCTTGTACCGCGCCATCAAGATGGAGAAACTGGTCATCAGGATGTCCTTGGGAGTGTCTGCGTCCACCTTCAGGAACGCCTGGGAGTCGGTCACTACGAGCTTGGGTCTGCGGTCTAGCGAGGCCAGGCACGACCGCAGTTCGCGCTCTTTTACCGTCACCGCGATCGCGTCGTGGTCGAGTATGTCGCGGATGGTCATAACCTGCGGCAGTATCAGCCGGCCTTTTGGGGCCGCCTTGTCGATCGGGACAACCAGCACTACTATGTCGCCGCTGTCGATAAGGTCACCGATTATGGCTGGTTCTTCAATGCTTGTCGGAGCGATCTGTCCAAGCGTGTTCTTCAGTTCTTCGACCCCGTTGCGGGTTGCGGCGCTGACCGGCACGCAGATCAGGCTGTGCTCGGTGGCCCATTTCGCCACCCCCGCGCAGTCCGGCGCAATGTCGATTTTGCTCGGGCAGATGATGAGCGGGATTCCCCGCGCTTTGATGCGGTCAACCAGATCGTCTTCCCACTCGCCCGGCTCGCTCGGGCACTCCACCACCAGTATCGCCACGTCGGTGCTCTCCAGCACCCGGAGGGTCTTCTGCACCCGCATCCGGCCGAGGTCACCGACGTCGTCAATCCCCGCAGTGTCCGTCACCATCACCGGCCCCAGCGGCAGGATCTCCATGGACTTGGACACCGGGTCGGTAGTGGTCCCTGCAACATCCGAGACAATGGCGAGCTTCTGGTTAGTCAGCGCGTTTATCAGGCTGGACTTGCCCGAGTTGCGCCGCCCGAATATCGCTATATGGGTTCTCTCTCCCGAAGGGGTCTGGTTTAGTGAGCTCATTTGGTTGGGTCTGCTATCACTCCGATGAACAGGATGGTCTTGGTGGACGAATCGGCAATTGCGCAGACAAACGGTCTGTCGACTATCATCACGAAAGGCTTTCGTTCATCAGGCTGCGGCATGGCCGTGCCGGCTATCATAACCGATGTAGCCGCCGCGGCTTCGACGCCTTTCTCATTGACGTCCAGATAGGTTTTGTGCATTACCTCGCTGATCCACGCGGGCTTGATCTTCGTCATCCTTGAGAAATCCGCGTCCTCGGGCGAGAACGAGACGGACATACCCAAGTCCGACAGCGCGCTCTTCAAGCTCTTTGAATACCCGAGTTTGAACCTTGGGAGTTGGAGTTCGCCTTTGCGTTTCTCAAACCCAGCAAGCCATTTGCCCCAGTTGTCCGGTGTCAGCATATTGAGCAGTCCCGTTACACCAAGGCTCTCGGACGGAAGAAACACATACATACTAGTTGACGGCCTGCCCATGAACGGCAGCTCCACGGCCTGGAAATCGTCGTTCTCCATATATCTGAAGTCCGCGCTCCGCCGCATCATCGGAGTGTCTTTCGATGAACCGTCAGGCAGATGGAACGGACGCGGCTTTGTGGATGACACACTGAACTCTCTGGCCCACTTTGCCTTGAAGTATGCCGTATTGACCAGCACCATTATGTCCGTGGCATTGAGCTGCTGCACTATGTCCTTGATCTTCTCGGCGGTATGGTCACTCACCCATTTGTTGATGGTGTCGGCGCTCGACGGACTGGCGAAATCCAGGTTCGATGCCTGCGCACCGTAGGCAGTCTTGCAGACGTCGATGAATGCCTTCTCAGCGGGCGCGCGCTTGTTCATCCAGATCGAGTTCGCGATGACCATCTGGCGATCTTCCTCCTGGCCGCTCAGATGTGCGGCGAGGTTCGCGGATCCTTCGTTCACTTCCTTTTCAGAGACCTCCTCGAGGCCAAGCGCTTTCAGTATGGCAGTGTGTGTGTTTCCGGATGCGCCATTTGAAGTCATAGCCAGACAAGTGGATATGCTCAGGGGTGATATGAACACGTTCTTCGGAGTCTCACCAGTTGAAAGCGCCTTGAGCATAGCGATGCCAAAGCTGGTGTTGGCGTCTGCGACTTTGCGCACGGACGGCAGATCGGGATTTGGTTTCCTCATCGCACACTCTCCTACGGTGCCCGCGGACTGCGTGGCGCACAGCCTGAGTCCTGATCTTGTGTTAGCTCCAAGATACACTCCTACTGCGACAAACGCGACACACACAACCACGGTGGCGGCTATTGTTCCGGTTCTTGCTTTCATCATCTTCCTCCGACGTCGATCTTGTCCACGCCGGCTATTCCCGGCCTGGTCATTTCCTCTGCGGTAAGAATTGCGTCCAGTTGTTCAGAGGTGAACAATCCCTCGGACAGGGCTGTCTCTCTGATGGTGCGGCCCGACTGCCTGGCGTCGCACGCCAGTTTCGACGCGGCCTCGTAACCGATGTATGGGCTCAGCGCAGTAACCAGGGTGAAGCCCGATTCGAGCAACTCCCTGCAGCGGTCCTCGTTGGCTGTAATCCCGGGTATGCAGCGCTCCGAAAGCAGATCCGAGGCGTTCGTGAGCAGTTCCAGCGACTGGAAAAGGTTGTGGGCCATAAGCGGCACGAACGCGTTCAGTTCCAACTGGCCGCTTGATGCAGCCAGGGTGATCGCGAGGTCGTTCGCCATGATCTGAAACGCGGCCTGGGTGACGGCCTCCGTTGCCACCGGGTTTACCTTGCCCGGCATAATCGAGCTTCCGGCCTGGAGCGCGGGCAGGTCTATCTCGTTGATTCCGGCCCTCGGTCCGCTGGAAAGCAGCCGCAGATCGGCAGATATCTTGTGCAGGTTTACGGCGGCAGATTTTACAAACCCTGATACCTCCACGAACACATCGCAGTTTTGGGTGGCATCTATCATGTTCTCTGCGCGCGCAAGGTTAACCCCGGTGTTGTCGCGAAGTATCCGCGCGGCCAGAAGCACGTAGTCTTTGTCCGCGTTGAGGCCCGTGCCGATCGCCGTGCCGCCCAGGTTCACCTGTCTCAGCCGTTCCTCCGCCTTGTAGAGGCGCCACCAGTCTCTCTGGACCGCTTGAGCCCACGCGGCGAACTCCTGTCCGAGGGTAATGGGAACGGCGTCCTGCATCTCGGTCCTGCCGACTTTCACGATGTCCGCGAACTCGGCTTCCTTGTGCTGCAAAGCTTTCTGCAGATCGGCCATCGCGGCGCTTGCCGCGGTCAGTAGGCGTATCGACGCCAGCCGCACCGCTGTCGGAAAGACGTCGTTGGTTGACTGAGAGAGATTCACGTGATCCAGTGGGTGGACTGTGTCATACTTGCCCTTGGTGCCGCCGAGGATCTCTATAGCTCGGTTGGCGAGCACCTCATTAGCGTTCATATTGGCCGATGTCCCGGCCCCGCCCTGAAGCGCGTCTGTGATGAACTGGTCGTGCAGGGCGCCTCCGGCCACCTCGTCACAAGCGGCGACTATGGCGTCGGCAATGGGGGCTTCCAGATAGCCAGTCTGCTGGTTTGCCACGGCGCAGGCCTTCTTGACGTCCGCCAGCGCGATGATCAGCTCGCGGTGCAGAGAGATGCCCGAAATGTCGAAGTTCTGGTGGGCACGAAGCGAGTGTATGCCGTAGTATGCATCCGCCGGCACTTCCATCGGGCCCAACAAGTCACGTTCCGTTCGCATAGTCATGTTGAGGTCATTATACCACATTTCGAGGCTTGCATCGCTCCGGCAAACTTTTCGTAAGAGCTCAGACTCGCTGAGTACTACGTCATGCCGGACTTGATCCGGCACCCA
>CAYSLA010000039.1:0-25072 GCA_964431685.1 uncultured bacterium
CTTGATTCAGGACCGGCATGACGTAGTACTTCGCGAGACTAAGCTCTTACTTTTGATTGACAGTTCGTGTTAAGGAGTAACTATGGAAGATAGTTCTAGGTACAGTTGGGAGTGTGTGACCCAGCAGGCAGACTTTGCTGCCCGGGATGGTGCGGGGGCATTGGCGTTCCAAGGCCGGATGTGGCTGCTTGGGGGCTGGAATCCGATGGACAAGGAGCACTTCCCGCGGAAGTGCAACAGCGAGGTCTGGTCTTCTGTTGATGGCGCAACGTGGAGACTGGAAGTGCTGAGTGCTCCGTGGGAGCCCAGGCATACTGCCGGGTACGTTGTTTTCAAGGACAAGATGTGGATTGTCGGAGGAGATTGCCTTCAAGGGCACTATCAGGGTGATGTCTGGAACAGTTCTGATGGACTGAATTGGGAACTGGTTACGGAGCGCGCACCCTGGCATCCGAGAGCACTGCATTGCACTTTTGCCTTAGACGGCTACATCTGGGTGATGGGCGGACAGACGGTCCCACAGTTTGCGCCCGCCGAAGAGAGGCTAAGCAATGACGTTTGGCGGTCGGAAGATGGAGCTAACTGGGAGTGCGTATCGCGTGAGGCTCCCTGGCAGGTGCGCGGGATGATTGGCGGGTCTGCGGTTTGTGGCGGCAGGATGTGGATTCTGGGTGGCGGGACCTATGACACCCCGCAATACCCGGACAGAACGTTCTACAATGACGTCTGGAGCACCGACAACGGTGTCGATTGGGTTCTGCACACAAGTAACGCTCCCTGGAAGCCACGGCAATATCACGATGTAGCCGTATTCGACAACAGGTTGTGGGTTATGGAGGGCTGGAATCAGACGAATCTCAATGACGTCTGGTGCTCGATCGACGGGGTTGAATGGCGCGAGCTACCAGACACGCCTTGGCCCATTCGACACGCTGCCAGTGTGTTTGTACACGACGATGCACTCTGGATGGTAGCCGGAAACAACATGACGCCAGACGTGTGGAAACTTAGGTCATAGAAACGAAAAGCCGCCGGTACGAGCCCGTGCGTCGCTATGCAGCGTACGCGTGTGACTCCACCGGCGGATTCTGCTCCTGGGCGAACTATGGTTGGGGAGGGCCGCCCGCATTGACGGCATCGTTTACCACGTTTCCGTACACAGGGAATCTTATTACAGGGTTGCCTGGAAGGTCTGTAACTACGCTGAGCTGATCGTAGAACCTGCCTGCAACACTGTGTGCCACAACCTTGATCTTCAGCACGTAGTTGCCCTCGCGGTTTTTTCGCTTGTCGAAATAGACTGCCGAGGCGATCTTGGCTGAGGAATCCACCCGGAGTATCTTGAACCGCTTTTCGATTTTGGGCATAAGGATGATCTCGCTAATAATCTCGTCACCGGGTTTCATGTCGCCAAGGTTGATATATGACTGTGGTTTCAACTCCGCAATCGGAGTAACATTGCCCCTGATGGTAAGAACCACGGACTGGTGGGCGGGGTCGTTGGTCGTTACGGTTATGGTCTTGCTGACCTCGTTGCGGTAACCAGAGGTATTGAACACAGCTTCAACTGCCGCCGATTCGCCGGGCAGTATCCTGTTCTGGGTCGCCTTTGCTTCGGTGCACCCGCAGCCTGCATGCACTTTGGTGATCTCCAATTCAGAGTCGCCAGCATTCTTGAGATTGAAGACTATCTTGACTTTCTCGCCTTCCATTGGTTTTCCGAAATCGAACGTCGTGCTGTCAAATTGTGCTATCGGGTCTGCGGACGCCGAGAAAGCTGCCAACAGCGATAGAACTGCAATCAGGCTGACAATGGTCGTAGAGTGTCTGTTCATGTTTGATGTCTCCTTTGCGCTTAACGCAACTCAATTACAGTATACCCGCTTGGCGCATCAATGGCAATAGTCACGTCCGCATTTCACCCGCAGCAACAGCATCCTTTGGGTTTTACCGCCCTGACAAACGCACTAACGAACGAGCTCATAAGCTCCGTGGTTCCTTGCTCGCCCAACTGCCGGGTTACTTCCTCCGGCACCAGGCCTTCCGCATCCTCACGAGAGTAGGTCTTCACTACCTGCACTTCGGGGTCAGCGAATCCTGCCCGCAGCAGCATAACCCTGTACTCATCGATTTGCAGAGCTCCGGCAACACAACCGGTCCAGAGGCCTATGTGCTGCTTTACGGTGTCTGATACTGGCCTGGTAAGCACGATGTCGGCCACTGCAAACCTTCCTCCGGGCTTCAGGACTCTGAATGCTTCCCTGAGCACCTGATCCTTGTCAACAGAAAGGTTGATAACGCAGTTGCTGATGATAACATCGACTGCGCAGTCCGCCAGCGGAATACTCTCTATCTCGCCTTTCAGAAACTCGACATTCTCGACGCCTGCTTCCGCCTGATTCTTGCGAGCCAGCTCCAGCATCTCGTCGGTCATATCAAGCCCGTAAGCCTTGCCGGTCGGTCCGACACGCTTCGCTGAAAGCAGCACGTCTATGCCTCCTCCACTGCCAAGGTCGAGGACCACCTCTCCCGGATTGAGATTGGCAAGCGCTATCGGGTTTGCACAGCCCAGAGACGCAAGGAGCGCCTCGACTGGAATTCCCTCGGTTTCCGCTTCGGTGTAGAGGTCTCGTGTTATGGCGTCTTTGCTTGTTCCACACCCACAGCAACTTGCGGTTTCACGCCGGCTAGCATTGGCGGCAGCCTTTCCGTACGTCGCCTTCACCGCTGCTTTGATATCATCGCTCTCGGTCGCTACGCTGCAACTGCAGCAGCATCCTTTTGATTCAGTCATGTCAATAACTCCTATGGTTTATCGATTTCGATTGAGCCCGGCTAGTTCTCACGAAGTGGCTCAGGATTCAGCGGGTCAACGTTCAGATGCCAATTCACGTCTGGCCACTGCCAGGTGACTTCCCACGCACGCTCTTCTTTCTGGCGTGGAACGAAGTGCGATTCTGGAAGCTGTACCAGCTTCGGAGGCTCGGTGATCTTGCCATTGAGCGATATCGCCCACATAGTGACGATCATCCGCAAGGGCGCGAGGTCCTCTCTGGTGTAGTTCAGTTCCCAGTCCAGCACTCCATCGTGTTCGTTGAGCGACGGCATCGATGCGCCAGTCAGCGGGACGCACTGGATGCTGACTGTCCTCTCCGGATATCCGAACAGAATCTGAGAGCAGCCATCCAATCTGGCCTCAGAGACTTGCGCGCGGTTCTCCACAATTCTCATCCGGTCGGTTAGTCGCTCCCACGTCCGCGGGACCGTTGTCATGACGCGCAGAGCAACCAGATTCCCTGCGTGTTGGATCGCGTAGGTGCGGCCCACCACTGGCGGATACACGGCCAGACTCAGCGCGTTTCCGAGATAGGCCGTCTTCATGTGCTCCGCCGGGTGGCAACGAGTTCTGTCTTCCTCTCTGGTTTCCCATTGCAGGAATGCCCAGTCTCCTTCATTTCTCCAGAAGCAGGCAGGGAAACACTGCCACCCCAGTCCCCAGTCAGGATGCTCAGCCGACATCATCAGCGGGAACCGGCTTACGCTTCCCATCCGGATGTCGTCCTCAACCCTTGCGGTCGCCGTCACTCCATCAAAACAGGGAATCTCAATACTCTCAGACTTTGGAGCCCTTGGAGGCGCCGACTGGTGCCAGCCTTGCGCATAGAGCGTCGGTTCCAGGGACAGGCCGCCGTGGAACGCCGCGCGTGCGGACTCTTCGGTGTGTGGACGCACCCTGTCCCTGTAGTTGACGTGCTTTGGGCTTGTGAGAAATGCGTACGACCGCAGCGCAGGCACTCTAGGCTTTCCGTCGAAACGATCTTCCAGCGCCAACAGCTCCGAGAATAGCTGAAAGTACTTATCTCTTATTTGTTCGGGCAGTCGCTTGCTCAACAGGAGCAGTGCGGAGAACTCGTTCAGGCACACCCCTGAGTAGCCATCGCTAAGATGCTCTCCCCAGCCCCAGTGTTGCTCTAGCCAATAGTTCGCCGTTTCGAGCATTATGCTTTCCAGATACTCGGTATCTCGCAGGCCAAGGGTCTCGACAAGCAGCCATTCGCAGACCAGGTCACCGAGGAAACTGTTTGGGTAGTAGGGGTGTCTCTCCTGAACCACGCACCGGAACCAGACCTCCAGACGCCGAAGTATATCCTCGATCTTCGCCTTTGACCAGTCGTCAAGCTGGTCGCTGTGGCAGATGCGCAAGAACAGCAAAGGAAGCCCTGTGAAGAAGCTTGCGTTTGTGTCGACCGGGCGTTCCTCTTCCCAGTACCACCGGAAACAGCCTTTCAGGCGTCCGTCCTCTTCGCACAACATCTGACTTAGGGCTGTGAGTATCTTGTGGGAGTCGATCTGCTCCATCTGGCCGGTCTGTGCCGCAAGCAACAGCCTCTTTACGGCAGTCGTGCCTGCATGCACTCGAGGCAGATGGGCAATTGGCGCGGTGTGTCCTCCGTCCTGCCACCAGAGCCCAATCTCATCGTCCCATTTTTCGTCCCACTGTATGTCCGTGAAAACTGTTGACTGCATACTGCTTGCCTCCCAAACTCAGACTGAAGTGAAGAATCTCTCCACCAATCGTCTATCCCTTATGCCGCGGCTTCTAACAGCCCTGTTGCGGCACTTGACCTGAACCGGTGTTCTGGAAATAGCGCTTCTGAAAGTAGAGGGACACATTTACCAGGCCGATCAGTACCGGAACTTCGACGAGCGGGCCGATAACGGCTGCAAATGCTACGCCCGACCCTATGCCGAATACTGCCACCGCGACGGCTATGGCCAATTCGAAGTTGTTGCTCGCCGCAGTGAATGAAAGTGTGGCCGTTTTGGAATAGTCCGCGCCGATCTTTCTGCCCAGATAGAAGCTCACCATAAACATTACCACGAAGTAGATGAGCAGCGGTATGGCGATTCTGACCACGTCGAGCGGCAGCCGCACTATCGTCTCTCCCTTCAGTGAGAACATCACGACGATGGTGAAGAGCAGCGCGATCAGAGTAATGGGGCTGATCTTTGGGATGAAGCGCTTCTCATACCACTCACGACCTTTTGTTCTCAGTCCGACGATCCTGCTCAGAATGCCGGCGATAAACGGAATGCCAAGATAGATGAACACACTCTTTGCGATCTCGCCTATGGTTACCTGGACAGTGCTGCCCTTTAGCCCGAAAACCGGCGGTAGCACTGTGATGAAAATGTACGCATATACTGAGAAGAAGAGCACCTGGAAGATGGAGTTGAACGCCACAAGGCCGGCCGCGTATTCGGTGTCACCTTTCGCCAGCTCATTCCACACGATGACCATAGCGATGCATCTGGCAAGGCCGATCATAATCAAGCCGACCATGAACTCCGGGTATCCGCGCAGGAATGCTATCGCCAGTAGGAACATCAGTATAGGGCCTATGACCCAGTTCTGCAGCAGAGAAAGCGACAGTATCTTGTAGTTCCGGCAATACCTCTCCCAGTTCCTCGTACCTGACCTTGGCAAGCGGAGGATACATCATCAGGATAAGGCCGATGGCTATAGGGATGTTTGTCGTGCCTACGGAAAAGTGGTTCCAGAACCCCGCGGTCCCCGGCACCAGGTAGCCTGTTCCCACCCCGACCGCCATCGCCAGGAATATCCACAGAGTAAGGTATCTGTCGAGAAATGAAAGCCTCTTGGTGATTCCTTCGCTCATCGTTGATCCTCACCCGCCGTTATGTTTTGGATCAGCTTCTCTACTCTAATCCTAATCTGCTCTCGGATTTCACGGACCTTCTCAATGGTCTGGCCCTTGGGGTCTTCCAAGCCCCAGTCTTCGGACTCTACAAACACTGCAGGGCACACGGCGCCCCCGTGGTCGATGTCATCGAGGTTAACCCCGCAGCCCATGGTAATGACTTTGTTTGCGGTTTCCACCATTTCCTCCGTCATCACCTTCGGGTAGTGACTGCTCATGTCGTAGCCGATCTCCTCCATTGCCGCAACTGCCTGAGGGTTAAGAGCGCCGCCCGGCTGAGTACCGGCTGACTCTGCCAGAATCCTGCCCGCGCCGAGTTTCTTCGCAAACGCCTCCGCCATCTGGCTTCGACCGGAATTGTGGATGCAGACGAAAACGACTTTCTTCAATATGCAATACTCCTTGATTGTGATTTCAGAGTCGACTCTTGTGCTAACAACACTTTCGGGCAGCGTCCTTGTCTGCGGGCTGACGAGCAGAATCGACCAACTCCTTGAGAAACGCCAACGGCCCATCCTTGATGGCGTCTACATTCAGGGAATAGTGAATCCACTGGCCCTGCCTGCGAGAGTGAACCAGACCAGCGCGTTTGAGCGAGGCCAAATGATGTGAGACTGCGGATTGTCCCATTCCAAGTTGTTCAGTAAACACGCACACGCACGTCTCGCCATCTTCCGCGAGCATGCCCAGAATGCGGAGCCTGTTTACATCGCCTAGAGCCTTGAATACGTCTTCCATAGTTGAACCATACATCAGTATATGTTGATATGCTGATATTATATACCCTGCGTACTAGCGTGTCAACTCTGCTACGCCTTGTCTGGCGACCTATCTCGGCTGCTCAGAGTCTTGCGGCTCTGTTCCGTAGATCGAGACATACAGCGCGGGCAGGAAGAACAGGGTTAACAGCAGCGAGAAGAGAAGACCGCCGATTACGCCTATTGCCATAGGTCGCAGAGTCTCGGTGCCTTCGCCAAGTCCCACTGCTAGTGGAATCAGTCCTACGATACCGACAAACAAGGTCATCAGAATCGGCCGTAGTCTAACAGCAGCGGCTTCGATCACAGCCTTTCCGGGGGAGTAGCCTTGTTCCCGGAGCTGATTCACCAGCGTGAGAAGTACAACACCGTGATACATCTCAATTCCTGCAAGGGCCACTATCCCTATCATTACGGTTACGCCGACCGGCGTGCCGGTCAGATACAGCGCCAACGATAACCCTATTAGCGAAAGGGGCACCCGTATGACGATAAGGAACGGCTCCAGAAATGACTCGAACTGAATAGCAAGTACTACGTATCCGAGGAAGAGAGCCAGAAGAAGAATGAGCCCCATGCTGCGGAACGTCTCTGCCATCATCTGCGACTGCCCGCCAAACCTCATCGTGTAGCCAGCAGGAAGCGCGAAGTCTTTCAGCTTCTCCTGGATATCAGATGTGACCTCACCCACAGTTCTTCCCTGAGCACTGCCGGTGACCTTCAGAACTCGCACCTGATCCTTTCTGTCTATCTGTACCGGCCCCACTGATGGAATGACAGAAGCAACATCTCTCAGGTAGTAGATGCCGCCGCCGGGCGCCGCGACGGCAACGTTCTCCAGATCCTCTTTGCTGCGTACCTCGTCTGCCGATATCACAGTCCTGATATTATAGTAATAACCTCCATCCTTGAATGACGAGGCTACATTGCCATCCACCATTGAGCGCACCGAACTGGCTATCTTCCCAACCGAAATTCCCAAATCCGCAGCCAGATCGCGATCCACAACAATTTGATACTCAGGTTTGGACACATCAATGGAGATATCCGGATTGGCCAGCCCCGGCGTGTCCCTGATTTCTCTAATTGCCTGCGTGCACACTTCGTATGCATCCGCCATTTCCTCGCTTCGAGGGGCATAGACCTCGGCTTCGATATCCTCACTTCCGATTGTCCTTATGCCTTTGATTTTGGTGTGCATGACCTTGATTTTCGCGCCAGGAACACCAGCGTTCTTGCTGACCTGAGGGCTCAACCATTCTACGTACTCGTTTGTCGCCATTCTTCTCTCACTCCTCGGAACGAGTTGCAAGTTGACCTCGCCTTCGTGTGAGTTCTCGGTTGTCACAAGTCCCCAGACCTTGCCTCCGGCCAGGCTGTTGTAGTATTGTACGTCAGGCAGGCCTTTCACCATTTCCTCAATGTTGGCTACAACCCTAGCTGTTTCGGTGACCGCAGAGCCTGTCGGCATCTTGACTTTGATCATTATCTGCCCGTCGTCCATCTCCGGCAGGAACTCCGAACCAAGTTGCCGCAGGAAGAACAACCCTGCAACGAAGAACGCCAGCGTCACAGCGATAACCGTTTTGCGATGCGTCGTGCTCCAACTCACACCTGTGTGATAGGCGCTGAGGCATCTACCCATAAACGCGTTGGATAGCTTCTCTATCCAGGAATCTCGCTCGATCTCAGGATGCTCCTCCTTGTAGAAGAGCTTGTAGAGGGTCGGAGTCACAGTCAGCGCTACAACCGTGGATATGGAGACCGCGATGGCGATGGTTAGTATCAACTCCCTAAACAGCAAGGAGACGAGGCCGGGAATCAGGAGGAACGGTACGAAGAGCGCGAGGAATGTGATAGTTGAGACCAACACCGCGCTCACTACCTGGTTAGCGCCGAGTTCCGTTAGCCCGATCTGATTTCCTCCTTCGCTTCGCACCCTGGTGATGTTTTCGATCACAACCACGCAGTCATCGAGTATCAGGCAGATGGCTATGACAAGCCCGGCGAGGGAGAATATATTAATGGAAAATCCGGCAAGCTGCGAGACGAAGAGGGTAAGTAGCACCGTGAGTGGAATAGTGAGGGCGACTATCGCTATGCGTTTCCACCCCTTCAGGAAGAACGCCGTGACCAGAATAACGAGTATAGCGGCCAAAATGGCAGCATCTCTGACTCCCGCAACCGAGGCCTTAATGTAGTCTGCCTGGTTATAAACAATGCGCATGCTGACGCCTTCGGGAAGGGAATCCTCAAGCTCGGCCATCTTCTCTCGAACTCCACGCTCGACATCAACGGTGTTGGCCTCTGCCTGCTTGAGTATCGAGAGCTTTACGCCCTCTTGTCCGTTCAGCTTAGTGATGACGCGTTGGACATCGGATGCATCCTCCACCCGAGCTACGTCCTTTACCCGAACTGAACCCCCCGCCTTATTCGCAGCTACGATAACACTGCCTATCTCGCCGACCTTCGAGAACTCTCCCATAGTGCGCACGACGAACTCGCGGCGCTCGCCGGTGACTCTGCCGCCCATCAATTGGATATTCTCATCCTTGAGTCTCTGCGCGACTTGATCGGCCGTAAGCCCAAAATACTGCAACCTCTTCTGGTCCAGATTCACGCGGATTTCCCTGACCTTGCCACCCGAGACTTCCGACCCGGCGGTACCGTGAACCGTTGAGAACTCATCCTGCAAGTAGTTCTCTACCCACACGCGCAGCTTCGTTATGTCCATATCGGTGGCAGTCACGATTACATCGGCAACTGGAAGCTGTGAGGGATCCGCCTTCAGCATATATGGCTCGTCCGCGCCCTCAGGAAGCAGCCTCCGAACAACGCCCATCTTTGCAAGGACATCCTGATATGCAACGTCGCGGTCAACGTTGTAGTTGAAGTTGACTTGAAGCGCATACATACCCTCAGTGCACTGTGACTCCAAATAATCGAGGCCGTCGACAGTGGCCATGCGCCTCTCAACCACGGTCGCTATGTTGTCCTCAATCTCCTCCGGTGTAGCTCCACGCCAATTGACGTGCACTTTGACCATGGGATATGTGATATCCGGCAGGAGATTAACCGGCAGCCTAAGAAGCCCAATCGCACCCAGAACCGATGCTGCCAAGACGAGCACTATCACCGAGACAGGTCTGCCAATCGCCAAGCTTGATAGCTTCATTGCGTGCTGCCTCCAGGCTTGGACTCGCCGTTTGCGACTTGTTTGGTACCCTTGGCCCCCATCGGCTGCTTCGGCTGTTTCACTTTGACCTGAGCCCCGTCCTTGAGCATTTCGTGGCCTCTGATTATCAGTTTATCCCCGGGGTTAATCCCTGAAGTTATTTCGACCTTGCCGCCGGACTCGATACCGGTTACCACGGCTCGAGATCGGGCTGTGTCTTTCTCGACCACGAACGCGATACTCTTTCCGTTGGGCTTGCTAAGAATGGCATCGGATGGCACAACCATCACATTGTCGTGCTTTGCCACGACGAGCCTGATGCGAACGAATGAGCCGAGGGACAGTCTCGATTCCTTAGGCAGGTAAATCTCTATGGGAACCAGACGGCTCGAGACGTCAGCTGAAGGATATACTCTGGAGAGTTTGAGTTTCAGTGGCTCAGCACCTGGCTTTGTTGGGATGAATGCAGATTGGCCAACCTTTACCTTCCCAGCCTCTCTGTCGGAAAGAGCAGCCTTCACCAACGTTCTGCCGTTCTCGGCAATAGTCATGATTGGCTGCCTGGGTTGTGCCGTGTCTCCTACTGCGAGAGACACATCGGTTACTACACCGTCTACCGGGGAGGTTATTGTTGTGTATCTGGCTTGGGTTCTGAGGGTCTGGGCTTTCAGCACGGCTTGCCGCACTTGTTTACGAGCCACCATTATCTGCGTCGCGCTTGCCCCTTCAGTGAGAAGTTCAAGCCGGGCCTTGCTCGAGTCCACTGCCGAAAGCGCGGACGTATACCTAGCTTTGGCCTCGTCGAGTTTCTGTTGTGGGACTACTGCCACATTCAGGTCTCTAACGTGCGCGAGGTTGCTTTTCGCAGCTCTGAGCGCAGACTTGGCGGAGTTGAGTGCCGACTTTGCTACGTCATAGCGCGTCATAGCCTTGTCCACATCTTCCTGGGATACTCCACCGATTTTGAGCAGTTTCTGCTGCCGTTCCAGTTCGGCTTCGGCGTCCTGAGCAGTTGCCTCGGCCGATTCGACATTTGCCTGAGCTGTGTCGTACCTGCTCTGCGCCTCATCAAGCTGTTGGTCAGGAATTCCACTTGCTCCATAGAGTTTCTTCGTGTATTCGAGGTCCTTTCTCGCTTGGCCTGCGTTGGACTGAGCTTGGGCAAGAGCAGCTTTGGCAGCCACGACCTCCTGCGGGCGTGAGCCAGCCAGCACGTCCTGCAACCTGGCCTCGGCAACTGAGACCTCTGCCAGAGCGGCGGCCAACAGGTCTGCGGACTCAGAATTGTCCAACCGGGCCAGCAACTGACCTGCTCTGACAGTGTCACCTTCCCTCATTGGCATCCACACTATCCGCTGTTCAACCTTCGGGACAATGGATATGGCGTTCTCAGGCTCAACCGTTCCGCTGGTCTCGATAGTCTGCATAATCGAGCCCAACTGTGTTGCCACTACCGCCACGAGAGGCACTCTCTTCTCCTGGGCGGATTCGTTCCGTTCGGAAGAGTATCTCCGATGTACAGCCACACCTACACCCACTAAGATTATGAGGGCAACTATGCCGTATGCTCTGCGTCTGCCGTTCTTCATAGTTCGTCTAATCCTTCTGCATTGCGGACGGTCTTCTTCTTTGGAGCGGGGTCTCTACCAACGGCAAGCTCCAGCGCCGCGACGGCTACCTTGCCATCGTAGAGTGCCTGAGCGTAGTTCGTCCGGGCTTGAACGAGCGCAACTTGTGTGTCGATGACTTCGGTAGTCGAACCCATTCCAACCGCGTACTTCTCCTGAGCGATGCTCAGCGCTTCCTGTGCCTGCTCAAGGCTCTTTCGCGTGGCGATGAGCCGGTTTGCCGAGTCCTGGGTCGAGAGCACGGCGGAGCGGATTGCCAGCCTTATGCGTTGGCTGATCAGTTCCAATGTTGATTTGTTCTGCTCCAGGATGGCTCTTGCCTCTCCGACTTTGGCTCCTGTTCTACCTGCGTCAAATATGGGCATGCTGAGCACGAGCCCTGCGTTCCAGTTGCTAATGTCCGGAAAGTCGCTGCCTTCCCTGTTGTAGCTTGCGACGAGGCCGAGGTTGGGTCCGAACTCAGCTCGAGCTACTCTCACGTCTTTTTCTGCGACCTCCGTCAGATGTTGGGCTCTTAGGTACTCCGGATTGATCATGAATGCTTCCTCGACAAACTGGTCGTACTCAGCGAACTGTGCAGCCGGGATATCGTCCTTGATTGGATTGACCACAACGCCGTCGTCGGGAATCCCCATCGCGTTTAGCAGTTCGAGGCGCGATATTTCTAATTGGCTTAGGGCCAGAAGCCTGGACTGGGTTACGTCTGCCAGTTGGACTTCGGCACGAAGAACGTCGAGCTTCGGAGCTTTGCCGATGTTCTGCTTTTCTCTCGCGACAACCAGATAGTGTTCCATCTGCTTGGCTGCCTCCTCTCTTGTAGAGAGGATAGCTTCAAGCCTAAGAACATTGTAGTATGACTTGATTACATCGAACGCAACGTCCTGAGTCGTCCGACGAAGCTCTTCAGCAGAAGCATAGAGTTGCGCGGTTGCCGAATCGATAGCGGCATCGGCCCTTCCGTTTGAGAACAACAGCAAACTTAGGTTCAGCGCGCTGTAGACGTCAGTTGTTGTCCCGCCGAGGATGTTGCGTTTGTTGGCTGGCAGCCAGTCGTACTTCATTGCTTCTGCGCGGAATTCAATCTGAGGCAATTTGACAGCCTGCCTACCCGCTACCCTTTCTCTCGCCCCAACTACACGCTGAGTGGCTGAGAGAATTCTCGGATTCTGTGATAAGGCAACGGAGACGCATTCGTCGAGAGCTAGGTCTTTGGTGCTTGGCTGGTCTCCAGCAAACGCCGGAGACAGGCAGCACAAGAAGACTGCCAAGAGGACCAAGGCATTTGAGTGGATCATTACTACGATTATATCCTTTCATTTCTTCTCAACTGCACTGGAAATCGGCTCAGAGAGAGCGGCTTGGGCAGTGATAACATCTCTTATGGCGCTATCGCTCCACGCCTTGGCCGTTTGGGTTGTACCTGCAGTCTCCAATGCATAGTCTGCGGTTGACAAGCTCGAACAGCTTATCGTTCTGCTCTTTCTTGAGCACGCTTGTCAAACGCAGAAGGTGATGTGCCGTCAAGCTCCGAAGCTTTGACTGCTCACTATCAACGGCTTTGAGAGCCTGATCGACCTGCTCTCTACTCGCATTCTCCGACCTCAACACCTTGACAAGATGCTTTGCCGCCTCATCTCTCCTGCTGACGGTCTTCGCCCGCTTCTTTGCCAACTCCGCGAACATCGGCTCAACCTCACGCATCTGCTCGGGACTGAGCGAGAGATAGCCTGACAGAGATTCGAGCGAACACGGTCGAGGCAAAGACGGTTGCGCGCGGTACCGATTCGATATGCCGAACGAGACAGCCGCCGCCAGAATGACCAGCGCCAGGAAAGGATAAGTTTGTTTCATGGTCTGTCCTCCCGCCAATTACTGTCTGAGGTCGTTGATGGTTCCGATGTACTTGCTACCATCAGATCGGCCAGGGGGTCGTCAGACGCTCCGAGATTCAGGACATCCGAAACCGCTATTGATATGGCCGGAGGCTGAGAGGGCTGATTCATTGTACTAAGGCCGATCCCTCCTACCGCGCCAATTAAGATCGCGACCGCAGCCCCGAGTGCTGTTGCCCAATGAGGCGCAAGCGAGAACCATTCGCGCTTGGTCTGTCTCTCAGCCGCGCGAGCCTTGATGTCCGTCAGGTTGAAGGTAGGCTCCATGCACGAGCATATGCCCAGGGTGTCCATCGTTCGCTTCAGAGCAACCATCTCCGCGCGGCACGAACTGCATTCAGTCAGATGCTCGTTCAGAAGAGCTGCTTTACTGGCCTGAAGCTCGCCATCCAGGAATGCCGGTATGAGTCTTTTCGCCGCTCTGCAATCCATGTGAGTCCCCTTACCACTTATATAACGTAGCGTCGCCGTGAATACTTGCGGTGCATAGTCGAGTTTTTTGCCTTGTGCGAATTCTCGCAGCGGGATTCGGTCAGTGTTCGTCCTCGACATACGATGATAGCCTCTGCATGAGGGATTGCTTGGCGCGAAAGAGGAGAGACTCCACGGCAGCCACCGAAGTCTTCATCACATCAGCTATCTGCTGGTATGAAAGTTCTTCGTACCTCTGGAGCACTACCGCGATCCGCTGGTTTTCCGGCAAGAATGCTATAGCCGATCGTACTTCCCGCGCCAACTCGCTCGAGTCGGCCTGCGCTTGTGGCGATGCTGCCGGATCGGGGACTGATTCGGCAGTCTCTTCCGGCAGTATGATCGCGGAGCGCTTGCGCTTTCTCAGTTCGTCGAAGCACGCGTTGGCGGCAACGCGATAGAGCCAGGCTTGGAATGCCATGTCAGGACGGTAGGCTTTGGGTGAAGTGTAGATTTTGACAAACACCTCTTGCGCAACATCCTGCGCGGCGTCCTTGTCACCGAGGAAACGGTATGCGACATTCATAACACGCGCGCGATGGCGCTCGAAGAGGGTGGCGAATGCGCTTTCGTCTCCGCGCTGGAAGGCTTCAATCAGATGTATGTCAGGATCATCGAAGCTCACAGCTCAAGTCCAGTCCGGTTAGAGGTATGCTCTCCGCTGGTCCCACAACCGCAACCACTTTATCGTGCAGTCCGCTTGCCGTCGCAGTGTTGAGTCCCTCAGTCAAAACGTCAGGATTGAGGTCCGCCAATATCACCACGCCACGAATCCCCCTGGCCAGAGCCAGACCGACCCCGCCCGATCCTGATCCCAAGTCCATCCAGACTCCACTGCGGTGTCCGACGTAATAGAGCATGTTTTGAGCTACGGTTGGATAATGGCTTGGCAACTCGTTTGGCACTTCCTACGATTCTCGATTCACAGCGTTCACCCTCTCAAAGACGGCGTATGAAGCCGGAATGCAGCGGCTGTTGATACCGCGGATTCCGGCTCGACCAGATCACTTTTTATCGTCCTTTGTCTGCGTGCACGGATGTTCTTTGGAATCGCCGTGGCACTCCTTCACTTGCTCCGGAGAACACTGCTCCGGTTTGCCATTCAGCTTCTCCGGCTTGCAGCACTTACTGCATTCGCACATGTCATTCACCTCCTTTGCTCTGGGGATAACGCGCTTACTCCGAATCGCGGTTCAGCAGGTTGCCAGTGATCTCCCGCCACTCGAGCAACCTGGACTCATTGATTGTGTAGTGCACGAAGTAGCCTTTCTTCTCTGCTTTGACAAGATCGGCCTCGCGGAGAATGTGCAGATGCTGAGACACCGCCGCCGGCGTTACCCCGAGGCGATGCGCCAGCGCATTCACACACAGCGATTTTTCCTTCAGCAACTGGATTATCTGGATGCGAGTATCCACTGACAGTACGCGGAATATCCTTGCCAGCTCACGTGATCCCAAGGCGCAGTTACCTCTGATTAAGTGTCTGCGCATATACTAACATGGATTCGCGACAATCGTCAAGTGCGAATGATTCCGAGAGTCAGAGCACATCTTGGGCGACCGTAGCAAATGTCGTCTCCACCTCGGCGTTGGTGGCTCGGACACCAAGCTCAGCGAGCGTGATGACAAAGTCCCCGTGGGACCGCGCTGACGATAGCTCGGCTCTTTTCGAGGATTCCTCAACACTGCCTCCATGGGTTCACGATCCACGTCCACCAGCAGCGTTCCGTGAAGCAGTATGGCTTTCCGCTTGCGGGCTTGTGCGCTTCCCGATATCTTCAGATCATCCGCCGCCACGTCCGACGTGCCCCGTTGCTGGGCACTAACACCGAACTGAGCCAGGGCACGGACCACGAGCTACGCGCGTTGCTCGAACACGCGCTGCGTATCCAAGCGTCCAGGGCCGGGGACCGTATAGGAGTAGTTGAACACCCCGGAAGCCTGCAGCACAGTCCCACCGCCGGTCACTCTCTTCACCCGGCCGGCTCCCCGGAGGATGCACGCGTCGAGATTAAGAGCACTTTCGGGCTTGTCACCGCACCCCAATACTGCAGTCGGATTGCTGCCCCACCAGAGGCGCAGAACGCGTCATCCTGTCCGCGAAGCTTTCTGAGCGAGGCGCTCATTAACCGCTAGGTTCGCCTCGACGGTCGGCTCCGACCAGCGTAGTACCTCAGGGTCGCCGGACGAACAGACCAGCCGCGATCGAGCATCATCGACGACGCTAGTTGGCAGCATAGATCAGATAGACGCCCCCCAACAGCACCAGAACGCCGCATACTTTCTTGAGAATGACAGCGCCATTTGACTTTTCGTTCCAGCGAAGATACCGTTCGACCACTTCGGTGAAAGTGCCCGCAGCAACAATTACCGAACAATGTCCCACGCCGTATACAGCGAGAAGAAGCACTGCGTAGGGCAGGTTTGCAGCCGCGGCCTTGAAGCTGACCGCAAGCATTGGCGCCATATAGGCGAATGTGCAGGGTCCAAGGGCTATGCCGAACACCAGCCCCAGTATGAATGAAGCAAGCAGGCCGCGGCGCTTCATTCCGACGCCAGCGGGGCCCGAGAATGGTATAGGGATTATACCGAGCAGGTGCAGACCCACGGCAAAGAAGATCACGGCGACCGCATAGTTGCCATACGCGCCGATATCACCCATTATCCGCCCCATAGCCGCCGTCGCGACCCCTATCAGCGCTATTGTGACCAGTATCCCGGACGCGAAGAGTGCGGATATGCCGAATGCTCTGCGTGTAGTCAATGCGCCTTGCTCGCTGATGAACCCAACGATCAGAGGGATGCTGGCCAAGTGGCAAGGGCTTAGAATTATGCTCAGAACTCCCCAGGTGAAAGAAGCGCTGAGCGCTACAACAGCCGAACCTTCAACGGCCTTGGTCAGGCTTATCCAAAGTTGCTCCAAGTCATCTAACTCCCATCTTGGCTAGATGTGCGGTCATCTTGTCTTTGGCCAGGAAACCCACGTGACACATTCGCGATTTACTTAGCTGAATTCGCGGGCGGCGTAACTGAACAGCTACCCCCGCTGCAACATCCGCCAGCAGGCATCGGGTGACGTCTCGAGAGTAGTTGTTGTTGCGACAGCACTATCCAGACTGCCAACGCGGCCAATACCAGGATGATCTTTACGTAAGTCTTCAATGGACTATCTCCGTCTACTTCGTAAGTGTGACCCCGTGGTCAGCAAATGTCTTCAGAATGTCTTCCTTCGAGAAGAACCCTACGTGCCGGAAGAACTCTTCGCCCTTCTCGTCATAGAATATCTGAGTAGGTATGCTTTGAATGCCATACTTCTCAGCTTCCCCCCGATTCTCCCAGACATCAATGAACACCACGGTCAGCCTGCCTTTGTACTCCTCTGTAAGCTCGTCCAGTATTGGGGCCATCATCTTGCACGGCACGCACTTTTTGGCCCCCAGGTCCAGAAGCTTAGGTAGCTGCCTGCTGGACTGCACGGAGTTTGAGGCTGGCTTTGGGCTGGGATTCACCGCCGGCGCGGTCTTAGGAGTCTCGGCTTTGGCCTCTGACGCGGAGCTCTTCTCTGAAGCCTTCGCCTGTGACTTCTCAACGGGTTCCTCGGCTGCGTTCTTTGAACCCGAGGTCGTTGATTCATCGGCCGGAGAGCTGTGCGGTGACCCTTCATCCATCCGGGCCTCCGAAGAGCTTTCAGTTGCGCCGTCGCCAAGCGGGGCGGTAAGGCCAGTATCGTTGGCTGTGATGTTGTCGGTGGCGGGTGCTTTGTTCTTCATTGCTACAACAGCCGCCACTGCAACCGCGAGGGCAAGTACTACCGCGATCTTCCACCAACTCTGTTTCACTGTTGCACCTCCTTAGCCGGTGGATTGGCCAGGGATGCCTTACACGCCGACATCACACGTTCGATGTCTTGCTCAGAGAGCGTGAAGTCGTGAGCCTTTTCGATGCCAAGATCGGTAACGACTACATAGTTGTAGCCGTCAAGGTCAGCGGCGGCCAAGATCTTCTTCGCACACGCCACTGGACAGCCGTCAATAACCAACACCCGGTCGCTACCTTCGACGGATGCCAGCATTCCGCTGATCTGTCCGCCCACTCCGGCCAGACAAAAGAACTTGCCTACCCCGGCAACGTCGAGGCGCTTGGCAACCTCGTTGGTTATCTGTCCGACGTTCGATCCGCCGGAACACGCAAGAATGGTCGTGGTGCCGCCGGAGCAGCAGCAGTTGTCTTTCGTCATCAAAGTGCCTCCATTATCTGTGTGTCTACGCAATCATCTTCTTGATATCTTCTACGCTCGGCAACTTGCCGGCTACCTTTACTTCACCGTCCACTGCCAGGCCGGGAGTAAGCATGATTCCGAACGTCATAATCTCGGAAATCTCAGTCACCTTCGTCAGCTCGTATTCAATCCCGAGTTCCTTTGCGGCCTGTTCGGTCATTTCTGCGAGCTTCTTGCACTTTGGGCATCCGGTGCCCAAGACCTGAAGATTCTTCATTACTAAACCTCCAATTCAGAAGAATGTGCCGTACGTTACTCCGGCGATCGTTGCCATTACTACCACCAGCGATACGAACACAACTGTTTTCTGTGTCCCCATAATGCTGCGTATCACGAGCATGTTTGGCAGAGAAAGTGCTGGTCCGGCAAGAAGCAGTGCCAGAGCCGGCCCCTTGCCCATGCCGCTACCCATCAGACCCTGCAGGATAGGTACCTCAGTCAGTGTCGCGAAATACATGAATGCTCCCGCAACCGAGGCGAACAGATTAGCGCCAATTGAGTTTCCGCCAACCGATCTCGATACCCACTCAGACGGTATCAGCCCTTCGTGCCCAGGTCTGCCCAGTAACGCCCCAGCCACCAGCACGCCAAAGAACAGCAGAGGCATTATCTGTTTCGCGTAACCCCACGTGGAGCTCATCCACTCTCCGCCCTTGCCGCGGTCGGTGCTCAGCGATGTCGACAGCCCGATGATCGCCACTGTGAAAGGAACAAGAGGCTCACTGGGGACTGCAAGTGCAGCAATAGCGGTAGTGACGGCCACAAAAACCATTTTCCACCACCCAACAGAGAACCATCGCACAAGGATAATACCTAGCGCCAGCGCGAATAAAGTGGTGATTTCCCATTTCACTGAGTAGACTGCGCTCCACATGCCCACTGGCTGTGACGGTCTACCCCAGTTCGCGAACACCAGTATACCTACCATAGATGCAAAGTAAACAGCATTTTGCCAAAGCGGGCGGTCTACTTCAGGCTCGGCCATTGCCATCTGCGACTCAAGCTTCTTCATCTCCTCCTTGCGGAAGATGAGATGCATCAGCAGACCTATGATGATGCTGAAACTTATTGCTCCGACGGCCCTGGCTATGCCGAGCTCGAGCCCAAGAATGCGGGCGGTGAGGATAATCGCAAGGACGTTAATCGCCGGGCCGGAATAAAGAAACGCCGTCGCCGGCCCCAGTCCGGCCCCCATCCTGTAGATACCCGCAAAAAGCGGTAGAACTGTGCAGGAGCACACCGCAAGTATGGTGCCTGAGACCGACGCCACACCGTAGGCCAGAGTCTTCTTCGCATTCGGGCCAAGATACTTCATCACGGACGCCTGGCTGACGAATACTGCAATCGCCCCCGCAATGAAGAACGCGGGAATCAGGCACAGCAGAACGTGCTCCTGAGCGTACCATTTGGCCAGATGAAGCGACTCGAAGACTGCATTGTCGAATCGCTCTCTGCCCACGGGCAGGTAGAAGAATGCTACGAACACGCCCGCGATGACTGCGAGGGGTTTCCATTCACTTTTCCAATTCACTTGTGCGGTAACTCCCGTTTGGTCATATCGAACACTATTGGCTGATTGGCACACTGGCCAATTATGCCCCAAAAAAGAGACGAGCCCTTTCCGGGCTCATCAGATACTCTTATGAATGGTCTAGCTAACCAGTTCCATCTTCTCTTCTGCGTTGGACTTCATCACAGCCTGGACACACGCAAAGAAGTTGACTATGCACGGGACTCTGAGGCTGTAGAACACCTGCTGTCCCACTTTGCGGTCGTCCACAATTCCGGCTTCTTTCATCACAGTCAGGTGTTTCGAGACCGTAGACATATCCGATCCCACCAGCTCCCTGAGCTCGCAGACGCACTTCTCGCCATCTGCCAACGCGTCCACCATCATAAGGCGGCTGGGATGTGCCAGCGACTTGATAATCTTTGCTCTTTCCTCATAGATTCGTCGGTTCATCTGTGATTGTGCTTTCCTGACTGGCATTGTCGTAGATTTCTCCTTCTGATGCCAAGCTCGATCTATACACCAGAAGTGCGATAGTGTCATCCCGGAAATATTGGTCATTTGGCAGTATAGCCAAATACTCGCAAAATGTCAAGTCCCAACGTGTATTCCGGCCTTCTGGACATTACTCCAAGTCGATTTCCACCCAGCCAATGTTTGAGTCGGCCCCGGCAAAGACCTCAAGGACGTTGTAGCCTGCTCTCAGAGCCTCGTCCGGGATAGCGAACGCATGGGTAGGGAACTTCGGTATCGGCGCAGAAAGAGCAATCTCTCCCAGTGATGCGCATTCGAAACCGTTGCAGCGGACCGCAAGATCAGAGCTGCCGTCGATGATTCCCAAAACGGCCTTTGCCTTCATGCCGGGCGTTGCGGGGCCTGTATGGACCCTGAAAGCCTCTCTATTCCCAGCCGCGATATTCGCCGGCAGAGAGTATGCGGCCGGGACGCCAACCGCCCAAGTGTCCGTGTAGGTCACCACGTGGCGTCGGGCCTTGCCGTCGATGGTCTCCAGGCTGCCGATCTCCCTGAGCAGCGTCTGGTAGTTCTGGGTGTCGTCCATCGTAGTTTCGCTGTCCATATAGTTGAACAGATATATCTTGTCGCAGCCTCGGTGTATGTACGAGGCGGCCATCCCCCGCACCGTCTCCAGCGTATTCGTTTGGTTCTGTCCGTAGGTTGGAAACGGCCGCACAAGTATTTCCAGTCCGGCGGCGAGTTCTACTTTCGTTCCTTCCAGCAGCATCTTCCACAGCTCGATAGGCATGTCCGTTTCGGCCGTGGCCCAGAATGGGGTGACTACTAGACTGTCGATTAGGCCTTCCTTTGCCCAGGCGACGGCGTCCATTCCCAGACCGATGGCGTTCTGAGGTCTCGAAGGGACTCTCGCGCTGAGCTTGATTTGGTGGCCAACCCGCTTCTCGGCCTCGTCAAGAATGCTGCGGACCTCGCGGGTAAACTCGGTCAGAATCTCGCAGCCTTCCTGCTCATATCCAGGTCTGAAATGAAAACCGAACCGCATCCAGTCGAGTTCAAGGCCGTCGAAATCCCACCTCTCGGCGTATTCGCGGACGAGCTTCAGATGGTGCTCTCTGACTTCCTTGTGCCCATAGTCAAACGCTCTGTCCATCCAGTTGATGAATGCATAAGGCACTCTGCGGAATTGCGGATTGTTCCGCCAGAATTCGCTGTGTATGAAGGACCTCTCGTCGTCGACACAGTGGACATCGTTCATCCGCATGGATATCCACGGCGATATCCCTTGCTTTCTGGCTCGCTCGATCCAGAGCTTGTAGGGATCAATTCCGTCTTCGTGGAGCTGCCACGCCGTGTGTACCCATCCGCGTGGTCTGCTGACATCCTCGGGCGCAGTGCTGGCAAACAAAGGCTGATCGTCGGGTCCATCGGGATCGTAGCCCAGCCATATCGGATCCCATACCTTTGAGCCGTAGCTGGTGCGTTGCGCGTTGGGGTTCAGTACCAGTTCCCTGACCTGAGTGCCTGCGTACTGGTCTACAAATGAAGCCACTTTCTCAGCGTCGAGAGCCTGTCCGGCTCGCGTGCCGTAGTAGTGACCGTCGTCCTCGTTCAGGGCTATGCCCGGTGTCAGATTCATCGTGTGTACTCCCATTGTTGCCGTGGCAGTGATAGTTTACATGTTCAGCACCGACGAAAGGATATCCTTCAACCGAACTAAACGGCGGACAGACACTCCTGATACTAGGAGTCCGTCCGAGTAATAGCCCCAGGCATGTAATGTCTGTTGCCTCCTTCAATGAGGGATTGGCTGTGCGATGGGCACTTGGCTTACTTCATCAGCGATACCATTGACGCGATGGATCTTTCGGAGATCGAGGGTGTATATCAGCGTTCGGAGCGCGGGTGTCCTCCTTATCATCCTCGTATGATGACGAATGTTCTTGTATATGCGTATTGCACTGGCGTGTTTTCCTCCCGGAAGATGGCGAAGAGACTGGAGGAGGATGTTGCTTTTCGTGTGCTTAGTGCTGAGAATCGGCCGGATTGTCGTACGATAAGCGATTTCCGGAAGATTCATCTGAGTGCTTTGGTCGGGCTCTTCAATAGTGTTCTGGCGTTGTGCAAGAATGCTGGTATGGTGCGCCTGGGGCATATGGCTTTGGATGGGACGAAGCAGAAAGCAAACGCTTCAAAACACAAGGCGATGAGCTGTAGTCGGATGCAAGAGGAATCGGCAAGGCTCGACTCTGAGATATCGAAGCTGGTCGATCTGGCTGAGCGAACAGACGAGCAGGAAGACAAGGATTTTGGCCGTGATAAGCGCGGCGACGAGCTTCCTGCTGAGCTTGCGTTTCGCGAGGGCCGGTTTTCGAGAATACGCCGACTCGCGAACGAATGAAATCAAAAGTGCTCACCGAGAATGGACGAGCCAGGTATGGCTTGCGCAAAGAAACCGTGGAACCTGTATTCGGTCAGATAAAGAGCTGCATGGGCTTCCGTTCTCAATGCGAGGCCTTGACGCCTGTAACGCAGAATGGAGCTTGGTGTGCGCGGCACACAACCTCTTGAAACTGTTCCGGTACGGTACTAAACCGATGGGCAAGCACATCGAATCGGCCCACAGGGTCGACATGTTAATGATCACTGCGTAAATGAGCCCGCACTGCACAATTCGAGACAAAATGCAAAGCGGGCTTTGAAAAAAGACTAACGAAAGTCCGAACCGACTATCCCACGGACATAGCGGCAACCTCGCGCTGATGGATTAGTTGGACGGACTCCTAGGCGCCCTGTAACTCATCCTGTATTCGTTTCGTGGATAGAGCGAGGAAGTCTCGTTCTATATCAAAGCCGACATAGGCACGCCCCAGACGTGCGGCAACCACGCCTGTGGTGCCTGAACCGTTAAAAGGATCCAACACGACGTCGCCTGGATTCGACGCAGCTCGAACAATGCGCTCCAACAACGCCTCTGGCTTCTGCGTGGGGTGTTTGCCGTATCTTTTTTCATGTCGTGTTGGTGGCTGTATACGCCATAGACTATGCATCTGTTTCCCCGGAACTGGATCGCCTTCGGCCTTCATGTCCTCATAGTTGAACGTATGCCGCGCGCGCGGAGAGAGTCTCGCCCACAGTATCGTCTCAGTGGAGTGTACGAAGTACCTACAAGACAGATTGGGCGACGGGTTCACTTTGTACCAGGCAATATCGTTTAGTATCTTGTAGCCTAGCGTCTGCATAGCAAAGCCAACGCTATAGATATTGTGCGATGTGCCGCTGACAAATATGGTCCCGTTTGGTTTGAGAACGCGCCGGCATTCCGTGAGCCACCTGAGGTTAAAACTGTGTACGTCCTCGATGGGAATGGCACGGTCCCACTTGCCCTTGTTTACGCTCACCATTTGTCCCACCTGGCACGTGATGCCGTCGCGGATCGGTGTGTCGGCTGCGGAGGAACAATCACCGCTATGCCCACGCTCGGTGAGGTGATGGCGTATATCGGAGGATGAATCAGTCCGTCAACGATCTACGATCTGAGCGTACGTTGGCTGCAGTCGACATAATTCAAGGCTCTATGAGATTTCTTGTGGGTAGAGATGCAGTTTGCCGTAGTTAAACAGTATGGCTACCCTGAAGTTCTCGAATCTTCGAAAGCCTCGTGCATTGGCTTTTAGTAGTTGAATCATTCCGTTTATGGACTCCGCATAGGAGTTGGTTATGTTGTGTTTGATATATACCAGCATTCCCGTCTATTGTTCCGTAGAGACACAGGCCATACTGACGGCCGCGCCGGAGATGGCCGCGTCGGCTATGAGTCCTTTGCCAAAGTCAACTATCGCTTTGCACGGGGAGTCCCAGGGATGAACAGCGACCAGATAGGCGGTCTTTCTGTCGGCGGAGACAGCCATCTTGAATTCCGGCTCTCTGCCCTTTGGCGCGTCAGATGATACGGCCGCTGGCAGCTCAACAGGCGGGCCGAACAGCGCGGGCGTTATGTGGGTAACTTCGCGGAACATATTCCGCATGTCTGCCCAGAGTTCGGGCTGGATGTCGGCGATGCTGGTCTCGCTGGACATCGTGGGAGCAGGCCATTCGTAGAACCACAGCCCCTTTGCGTCGTGCACCAGGGAAATGTAGGTCATTGCGCGGACCTCCGCCGGGGTTGGATACCGCGCACCCGTCCGGCCATACGCGGCCCAGGAGAACGTCTGCACGATGGATACCACAGGTTTGCCGCCGGATGAGAACTTCACCTGATCGATCAGCCTGCCGACGTCGTAGATTCGGCCGTTCGGAATGGGGTAGATGTCCAATCCAACAACATCCGGGATGGTCAATACAGCCGAATTGGCGGCGAAAGTGGGCGACACATTGATGAGCGTCGGTTTGGTCGGGTCGGCGGCCTTCACAAGTGCGTTCAGCCTCTTCAGTTCATCTACGCTGACCAGGGTATTCTCTGGCTCATCGCAGATATAGTGCATCAGAGTTCGAGGATGTCTGTTTCTATTCAGTCCCTCGGCAATGAGATCATAGGCTCGCCAGGCAGAGTCATAGGATGCGATGGCGACTATCCCGCGCTCTGCAAACGTGTCGTTGGCGCCTCCAAGGTAGGCGTTGATCTCCTTAACGTCGAAGAGGCGCTTGTCGCTGGAGCTGGAATGGAACATCAACAAACCAAAGAACGGCTTTCCATCGAGCAGGATATTGCCGTATTTGTCGATCATCTCTACATCCGCGGATTCAGGCAGTCCATAGTGCTTCCGCACGGCATCAATCCACTGTTCGAGGCTCCAGTCCGGGTGATCAGCCATCAACTGTTTCGCGTATCCGAGCGGCGGCGTTATCCTTGGCAGGTCATCCAACTGCTCGGGGCTGAGACTGTTAGGGTCCAGCGTTTCGGAAGAGGTGAATATCATCGAGTCCGCTTGCACCGCGTACTTGCCGACTCCTCTGATAGTTATGCTCAGATCCCTGGAGTCGACTTCCCCGATCTTCACGTATCTCCTGTTCATGTTGAGCGGCATCTGGGTGGTCCTGCCATTGATTGTGATCTCAAGAAGGCGCGCGCCGTTGTCCAGATAGCGCACCCACGCGATCCACGCTCCGTCGGAGGACGGTAGCTTGAAGGACGCCTCTCCGACGCCGAACCAACCGTTGTT
>CAYSLA010000040.1:0-24409 GCA_964431685.1 uncultured bacterium
GAGTCAGTGGCGGAAGCGGAAACAGCTTCTACATTGACGACGGCTCGGATGTGACTGTGAAAGTGACTGTCGCGAGTGGGGGAATCCCGTCGAACGGCAGTTACGTCACAGTCACTGGCATTAGTTCTTGCGAGTTGGTTTCCGGAGTGACCGGAAGAGTAATACTCGCAATTACATACCAGTAGAGTAGGTTTCGGTTTGTTCCCTGGCCCGTCCAACCCGGGCCAGGAACAGCCGAGCATCGCGCGCGAAAAACCATAATAATGGAGGAAAAAGATGAAAGTCACTTGTTTGTTAGTGCTAGCTCTGATGTTTGTAGTCGGATGCGTTTCTGCGCAGGCCGCTACTATCTACAGGCTCAATTTCGATGTCCCCGCGTCCTCGCCGGGCCCGAGTCCCTACTTGGCCGGGCCTGGCGACATAATCCCGGCGGGCATGACCAATGTTGGACTTGACAATCCGCACGATATTGCGGTTCCGGCTGTAGCCGGTCCGCAGGGTGGCAACGTTCTCTCTCAGATGCTTGGTGCAGGCTGGCCCAACCAGCAGGGCTACAGGTTTGGAGGCGACGGTGTCAGGTTCACTGAGACGCCCGGACCGACAGTCTCCAATACTTGGACGCTGGAGGTTCTGGTCAATCCGTATTTCTACAATTCGGGATTTGGCTTGTCAGATAACTCGATGATACTGAACTCCGAGAACATGGGCGATGGCTACGGGCCGGGTGATATCAGCCTTTCTGTGAGTCAGAACACGGGCAAAGTCTCAATGTCGTTTGCGATGTACGGTTATGGTGACATGGTCTCTAGCACTGCCCTGCAGTCTGGACAATGGTACCATATTGCAGTTGTGGTGAATGGCTCTGGAGATCCGGGGACTCAGCGGACTGAAATGTGGATTAACGGCTCTCTTGATGCAACCGGCGGCTATCCTGTCGGATGGGAGACTCAAGGCCTGTTCAAGATCCCAGGCTACTTCAACATCGGTAGTTGGTACTGGACGACTGAAAGAAACTGGCAGGGCCAGATCGACGCATTCGCCATCAGCAATGCAGCGCTCGCGCCCGGAAGCTTCGTGTTTGCGCCGGTTCCCGAGCCGGGAACGCTGATGGTGCTTGGCACCGGTTTGGTGGGGCTTGTTTCCCTCCGCCGGCGGGTTCGCAAATAGCGATATAGTGAGCCGAACCAGGTCTGGGGAGAACGGTTGGAGTTCTCCCCAGACCATGCAGAATGTTTCGGGATTTCGGATAGCACTATGCTGTTAGTTTTGATCAGACCAGAATCCCGAAACAACGGAACGTAATCAATTGAAAGGCACGGACATGACTAGGCGCGGTTTTACACTTATTGAGTTACTCGTGGTCATAGCTATCATAGCAATCCTCGCGGCTATTCTTTTCCCAGTGTTTGCGCAGGCCAGAGAAAAGGCCAGGCAGGCCAGTTGCCTGAGCAACTGCAAGCAGATAGGCACCGCGGCCATGATGTATTTTGACGACTATGACGACCAGAGGCTGTTGGATGCAGACAATATATTCGACAAGCCGCTGAGCAAAGCAACCGCCTATTTCACGGCGCTGTATCCGTACACAAAGACTTACAAGGCGTGGATATGTCCCAGCGACCTCGGTGACGCTTCCGGTAATCCGCCCAGGGCGGCGGACGGTGAGAACAGCTACAAGGTGAACCAGTGGGCGCTGCTCTGGCCTGGGCTCGCTCGTCAGGCCCAGATAGAGACGCCGTCGAAGTGCTGGTTTGTGATAGACGCTCAGCCACGCAGTCAGTGGTATGTGGGCCGGTGGATACAGTCGACCATTTTTGCCGGGCCGTCGTGGTTCTATTGGGCCACTAAGGCCCGCCACAACGGCGGATATAACATCACATACATGGACGGCCATGCGGCCTGGCGCAGGCAGTTTACGCAGGCAGAAATACCAATAGTTGAGAGCGTCAGCACCGGCTGGAGCAACTGGGATATCTACACGCGTGAGCAGAAGGAGTTTGCGTGGGGACGCTCGACCGGCGGGCCATACGACTGAGTTCGAGAAGATGTTTCGGGATTTCGGATGGGAATATGTTGTTAGTCCTGATCAGACCAGAATCCCGAAACAACAGAACAAACTAGATCGTTTGAAAGGCACGGAAATGTGTAGGCGCGGTTTCACACTAATAGAGCTGCTTGTAGTGATCGCGATCATTGCCATTTTGGCGGCTATTCTCTTTCCGGTGTTTGCGCGGGCAAGGGAAAAGGCCAGACAGGCCAGTTGCCTGAGCAATTGTAAGCAGATCGGCACCGCGGCGCAGATGTACTTTGACGACAACGATGACCAAAGGTTGCTAGACGCGGATAACATCACCAGCAAGCCGCTCAGAAAGGCGACATGTTATTTTTCGGCGCTCTATCCGTACACCAAGACCTATGGTGCATGGATATGTCCGAGCGACCTCGGTGACTCTTCCGGCAACCCGCCCAGAGCGGCGGACGGAGAGAATAGTTACAAGGTCAACCAATGGGCGCTGTACTGGGAAGGATACACTCGGCAAGCTCCGATAGAGACGCCGTCAAAATGCTGGTTTGTGGTAGACGCGCAGCCACGCAGCCAGTGGTACGTAGGCGGGTGGATACAGGGCACCTTGTTCGGTGGGCCATCGTGGTTCTATTGGGCCACGAGAGCCCGCCACAACGGCGGCTATAACATCACGTACATGGACGGCCATGCGGCCTGGCGCAGGCAGTTTACGCAGGCTGAGATACCGATAGTGCAGCACACCGCGTTCGGAGATGGGTTCGCCGGATACACCCAGGAGCAGAGAGAGTTTGCGTTTGGACGCTCATCCGGCACGCCCTACGAGTGAGAGCGTCGCGGACAGTTTATTGTGGTCAATGGCAGGAACATTTTTGGAATGACAGATGGATCGAAGTTTACACTCAGGGCAGTCGAACTGCCTGATATCGGATATCCTGGCGAACCGAGACCGGAGCTGCCGGAGTCAGTTTTCTCGGCAAGACTTGCGCACGTGCGCAAGCGGATGGACGAGAGGGGACTCGATGCGCTCGTGGTCTATGGTGATCGCGAGCACTACGGTAACATACAGTATCTAACGAACTACGATCCACGCTTCGAGGAGACTCTTCTAGTAGTTCTGCCGGAGGGCCGTCCCACTCTGTTCGTTGGAAACGAGGGGATGGGCTACTCCACCATAGCCCGGCTCGACGTGGAGCGGTGTCTCTACCAGCCGTTCAGCCTGCTTGGCCAGCCCAGGGACCAACTGCAAAGTCTGGAGTCGCTTCTGAGAGAATCAGGTCTCGGGCAGTGCGGTGCAGTTGGAGAGGCCGGATGGAAGTATTTTTCGGAGTCTGAGTTTCCGAACGCGCAGGAATGTCTGGACCTGCCTGATTTCATCGCTTCCGCGTTGCGTCGCGCCATCAAGCCGGGGGGCCGGGTCACAAATGAAGGCGCCATGTTCATGGATAGTGAGACCGGTCTCAGAAGCGTGCACGAGCCGGAGCAACTGGCGGACTTTGAGTGGATTTCAACCTGCAACTCGCAGGCCTTGCTGGACGGAATACGGGCACTGCGCCCTGGAATGACCGAGCACGAGGCGTTTGCCGGCATGCGTCCTAACGGGCTGGCATTTTGCTGTCACCCGGTCTGCACAACCGGCGAAATGTTTGTCAGGCACGGAATGGCCAGCGCCACTTGCCGCCGGCTGGATATCGGCGATCCGATTCTGATGACGATGTCATATAAAGGCTCTAACACCTGCCGCTTCGGATGGGTAGCGAGAGGCAGTGAGGATTTGCCTGCTATGGCTTCCGACTACGCCCAGGCCGCGGCAATTCCTTATGCGGCGGCTGTGGCTGCGTGGTATAATGCGCTGCGAATTGGAGCAACCGGCGATGAACTGCACAGGGCGGTCAATGATCGTCTGATACCGCTGGGCTTCAAGATCGGACTAAACGCCGGTCACCAGATTGCCACCGACGAGTGGACGCATAGTCTGTCTGCCGCAGGCTCTACGCAGCGCGTTGCGAGTGGAATGTACTGGCAGGCGGACTTCTTCCCGACTCTCTCGACGGCTCATCTTGGAGCTTTTGCGGAAGATGGGATTGCCACAGCAGATTCGGCGCTGCGGTCTGAACTAAAGGAGCGCTACCCGCAGATGTGGGAGCGTGTAGAGGCAAGAAAGCGCTTTGTAACTGACGTATTAGGATTCGACTTGTCAGACGATCTACTGCCGTTTTCCAATATTCAGGCGGCGGTAGTTCCATACTTTCTTTCTCCCGAAACGTGTGTGGTCAGAGAGCGCACGAAGTAGGCAGTTCCAGGCGGGAGATTTCTCCCCGCGGTCGAAATGACATTGAAGACACCGTCGGTGTTTCGGGATTTGAGGGTTGGACCATGGCGTGTGCAATACGCACAACGTGGAGAACCAACTCGGAAATCCCGAAAGCAACAGTCTTGGCAAGTTTCGGGACTTCCGTTCCGCCGAGCTCCACTCAAGTCCCGAAACACCAAAGACGCTGTCATTCCGAACGAGCGCGAGGAATCGAGTTTTGCCGGATTACATTCTCTGAGAGGACATGCAATATGAGTCATAAACCTGAAGTCGTCGCCATATATTTCCCGAGCTGGCACACGAACGATCATTATCAGTCGTGGTATGGGAAGGGTTTCTCTGAGTGGGAACTCGTCAAGAGCGCTCGCCCCTTGTACCCCGGACACCATCAGCCCAAGGTGCCAACGTGGGGCTACTTCGACGAGAGCGATCCCCAGTGGTCGGCGAAGGAAATCGACCTGGCAGCAGACCACGGCATAACGACGTTTCTGTTCGACTGGTACTGGTATTCCGGGGTCAAGATAATGGAGGAGGCGCTGGAAAAGGGCTTCCTGCAAGCCAGGAACAGAAACCGGATGAAGTTTGCACTCATGTGGGCCAACCACAACTGGGGAGCCTGGCCGGCAACAACAGGGATTCCAGGAATGGGCGGCGTCGTTGGCAGCGGGCCGCTCAATTGGCTGCCAATACGGCACGATTCCGAAGACTTGGACCGGGTTGTGGACTACTGCTGTGAACACTATTTCTTTGAGCCGAACTACTGGAATGTGAATGGGCGACCGAATTTCGTGTTATACGACATAGTACAGTTCAGCTCGCAGCTTGGAGGGGACGTTGAGGCGGCAAAGGCGCTTGACCGCATGGACGAGCGCGCCAGGAAGAATGGCCTGCCGGGCATATATTTCACCGCGAATATCGGATGCTGCGGAATGAACGACTATTGCTGCGGATGGGATCTGGTGCCCGAGGCTCGTGACATCGGGTTTGAAAGTGTGTTTGCCTATAACATAGTGCGCACGCCGGGCTATGAGACCTTGACCAACGATCGTCCGATAGTGCAGTACAGGGATGTCATCGAGTCTCATCAGTATGTATGGAGTCAGATAGAGAATGGTGGACTGCCGCATCATCCCGTAGTGACTATGGGCTGCGACGTCACTCCCAGGTGGCACCGGGGAGTGACCTTGCCATACGATTTCCGCGCGTTGAGCTATGAGCCGATCGTTGAAGGCAATACTCCGGAGGAGTTCGGCAGGCTCTGCAGCCTCGCGCTCCAACAGGCCGAGAGCAATGGCAGCGAACCGAAAGTGATCATCCTGAACGCCTGGAACGAATGGACCGAAGGAATGTTCCTTCTTCCCGAGGAGCGTTATGGTGCAGGCTATCTTGAGGCCCTGAGAGATGCTTTGAAGTCTCCGAGCCACAGGGTTTTGGCGGCGGAGGGCGTAAGGTAGGCGTCTGGACACGCGGAGCGGCTTACGGGTTCTGCGGTCACGAATGTATGACTGTTTACGGGACGAAGAATCTGGAGGATAGTGAAATGAAATATGGATTGCGTTTCGTTGCATTGGCGGTGGTGGTGCTATTGTCGAGTGCGGTGCTGTGCTCGGCCAGCGTTCCGCCACTGGTATCATATCAAGGCAAGCTGACCGATACGTCGGGCCAGCCTGTGCCCGACGGTGTGTTCAACATGCGCTTCCTGCTATATGATCTGGAGACTGCCGGAAGCGTAGTCTGGCAGGAACCGGCCAGTGGGAATCCCCCGATCCCCGTACAAGTGACTGGAGGGCTGTTTACGGTTCTGCTTGGTTCGGTTGTTCCGCTCACGGCGAGCAACTTCACGGGCAGTAGTTGGCTGCAGACCGAGGTGAACGGTGAACCTCTGACGCCGAGGATACAGATTGTCAGCTCGGCGTATGCCATCCGTGCCTCAACCTTCGATCTGCCTTTCTCTGGGACCGCTTCGACCGCCGGGACCGAATTCTCGCTGTCGAACACCGGCACCGGCTCCGCGGGCTTTTTCGGCATAGACAACGCAGGTAGCACGAACCCTGCATTGGAAGCCAGAACGAGCGGTTCCGGCCCGGCTCTGAAGGCAACCACCACGGGCAGCGGCAACGCAGCGGAATTCGGAGGAATCGTCAATGTCACCGGTGCGGTTCAGATGGATGGATTCAAGCTCCGCACAGCGCCTGCTCTGGGCAGTGTCCTCACATCGGATGCGACTGGAGTCGGCACCTGGCAGGCACCGATCCCCGGCACGTACACGAATGTGAAAGCCTACGGTGCGAAGGGTGATGGTACGACTGACGACACAGTGGCAATCCGCAATGCCATGGATGCCGCATACAACAGACGTGCCAGCGGGACATATCCAGGAGGCCCGACCTACGTAAACAACGCCATTCTCTTCTTTCCGGCAGGCAAGTATATCGTAAGTGACTCAATTGATTTGAAGGCGGATGTGCTTGGCGAAGGTGCGATACTTTACCAGACGAAAGGCACGAAAGATATTTTCGCTTCTGTCAGTGTCTTCAGGCTTCGTGTCGCCGGATTGTCGTTTGTCGGCGGCAAGTGCCATCTGAACCTGTACACCGGCAATGTTGATACTTCGCAGATCAGCGTAGAGAAATGTCATTTCCAGTGCGCTTCGGACTGCGCGGTCAGGATTCAGCCGGGATCCAACTCAACGCAACTGAACATCAGAGACTGTATGTTCATCTACAACAACCAGGCTTTGGTCAACTACTGTGACATGGCACGGTTCTGCGATTCCTGGCTGTACACGTCGCCATTCATGATGAATCAGGCTGCCGTTGTGAACCACGGCGTTCTCCTGATGGAGAACATACTGGGTGTTCCCGTTGTGACTGGCGGCAACGACCAGAGGTGGATCGACAACCATGGGACGGTGACTTGTCGTACTGTCCGGTTCGGAGGAGAGTTTGGCGGGTTCACGCCGGTCATAAACTGGGCGCGCTACATCTCCACCTACCCTATAGCGCCCAACAGCGTGGTTCTTGACAACTGCTACGTGTACGCAGTCGGCAATCAGGCCCGCAAGGCCGCGGTATACTGCGAGGAAATCCCGAACCAGATCACTGTGAAAGACTGCAGTGGCTTTCCGGACATGCCGCAGGTTGTGCAGATACGCCCCACGTTGGACCTCAACACCTACTTTGACAACGCGCAGCCCAGCTACGTTACCTTCCTTGTCGATGCAAACAATGCCGGCGCTGGCTGGGGAAAGAGCGACCTGCCAATGCAGATGCGGCCCTATCAGAGCAACCCGAGAGAGTCGGATTCCGTACCGACTACCGGTAGATGGCTTGCAGGGACTTTTGTGCGGAATCGGAGCTGCACCGGCGCCGCCGGTTCTCCGTATGGCTGGTTGTGTACGGCATCAGGCAAACCGGGCACGTGGACTACCGTGAATGTGACGTTTGGGCCGTAGACCGGCAGATGTGCTGTTCTGTCGACACGGTAATGGACTAGACGAAATGTATTTTGGCCTTCTGTGTGCGATGCTGTGTCTGGGTGCTGCCGCCGCGGTCTCCGCGAATGGCGGTCAGCCCCGTGAGAACGCCTCGTCCGAGCAGTATGGATACGCCAGAGCGGAGTTCGACGTTAACGGTCACTGGGGCTTTGCCATTCTGCCCAGTGAGGAGAAAAGAAGCAAAGCAGTGCCCTGGGTGTGGTATGCGCCGACATTCAAGGACGGATACCCATCTGAGTCGAACGCCTGGATATGCAAGCGGCTACTGGATCGCGGCATAGCCATCTGCGGTGTAGAAGTGGGTGAGTCATACGGCAACCCGCAGGGACGAGCTGTCTTTACGGACTTCCACAGCTACGTCGCTGGGAAGTTTGGTCTTTCGCCAAAGGCTTGTCTCTGGGCTCAGAGCCGCGGCGGCCTTATGTTGATTAACTGGGCTTCTGAGCACCCCGGACTGGTGAAGTGCATAGGCGGGACATACCCGGTGTGTGATATCGCCAGCTATCCGGGACTGGCGACGGCGTCCACTGCATACGGGATGTCGGAGGAGCAGATGCGCACGCATCTGTCAGAGCATAATCCCATCGACAGGCTTGCCCCTCTTGCAGCCGGCAAGGTGCCGATTTTCCTGATGCACGGTGACAGCGATGCCGTGGTTCCACTCGAAGCGAACTCTCAAGAACTTGCACGTCGATACAAGGCTTTGGGCGGACCGGTCACGCTAATGGTTATCAAGGGAAAGGGACATGCTGAGGTACCTGAGTTCTTTGAATCCCAGAGGATGGTGGATTTCTTTGCAGGAAATGCGAAGCGCTAACACGGTTTGCGGAACAGAGGCTAGTGAAATGATGATTCGATTTGCGTTATGGGCAGTAGTCCTTATGCTGGTTGCGGGGACCGTCTCTCAGGCGAGCGTCCCGCCGCTAGTGTCGTATCAGGGGAAGCTGACCGAGCTTACTGGCCAGCCCGTGCCGGACGGTATGTTCAGCATGCGCTTCTTACTGTATGATCAGGAGACTGGCGGCAACCTTATCTGGCAGGAACCTGCCACCGGGAATCCGCCGACTAACGTGCAGGTTACTGGCGGCCTGTTCAACGTCTTGCTCGGCTCTGCAGTGCCCCTTGCCGCAGGCAGCCTGACCGGCAACAGTTGGCTCCAGGTCGAGGTGAACTCAGAACCTCTGACACCAAGAACACAGATTGTCAGCTCGGCATACGCCATCCGGGCTTCGACTCTTGACCTGCCGTTTTCCGCGAGCGCATCCACCTCGGCCACCGAGTTCTCTGTTTTGAACACCGGCACCGGCTCCGCGGGGTTCTTCGGCATAGACAACGCTGGAAGCGCCAGTCCCGCGCTGGAAGCCAGAACGAGCGGTTCCGGCCCCGCTCTGAAGGCGACTACCACCGGCATTGGAAATGCCGCTGAGTTCACCGGCATCGTCAACGTCACCGGTACGGTTCAGATGGACAGCTTCAAGCTGCGCACACTGCCGGTAGCCGGCAGTGTGCTAACCTCGGATGCTGCGGGAGTTGGCACATGGCAGACCCCGCTGCCCGGCACATACACAAACGTGAAGAGCTACGGCGCGAAGGGCGATGGTGTTACCAACGACACAGTCGCGATCCGTGCGGCTATGACGGCGGCAGGCGCCAGAAATATGGTCGGCACCTATCCGGGAGGTCCAACCTATATATCTGCCGCGGTGGTGTTTTTCCCGGCGGGGAAGTACATCATAAACGACACCATAACCCTGGGGGCGGACGTTCAGGGCGAGGGCGCGATAATCTACCAGACGTCAGGCACGAAAGATATCTTCTATTCCGACAATATCTGGCGTACACGTATCTCCGGATTATCCTTTGTCGGCGGCAGATGCGGCGTGAGCCTGTTTACCAATAACGTTGACTCATCGCACATCAGCATAGAGAAATGTCATTTCCAGCGTGCTTCGGACTGCGCCATCAAAATAAGACCTGGTTCCAACTCCACGCAATTGAACGTCAAGGATTGCGTATTCCTCTACTGCAACCAGGTCCTGGTGAACCACTGTGATATGGCGAAGATGTACGACTCATGGATTATGACAGCTCCCTACATGATGAACCAGGCGGCAATAGTGAACTACGGGACTATGCAGCTTGAGAATATATGCGGCGTTCCGGTTGTGACCGCCGGCAATGACCAGAGATGGATCGACAACTACGGTGGCCTCACATGCCGCAACTTTAGGTTTGGGGGAGAGTTTGCCGGTTTCACGGCAGTCGTGAACTGGGTGAAGTACAACTACCAGTACCCGGTGATACCGTCCTCAGTGGTTCTTGACAACTGCGATGTCTACGCGGCTGGCAATCAGGCCCGCAAGGCCGCAATATACTGCGAGGAAATTCCAAACCAACTCATAATCACCAATTCCAGGGGCTTCATTGATATAGTTGGAATAAAGGTGCGAAGCACCATTGATCTCAACACCTACTTCGATCTCGCCGAAGTCTGGTGCTATGACAGTCTGAGGTTCCTGGTTGACAAGTCCAACTCATTCCCATATACCTACATTGGAAGTGGGGCTGACCTGCCTGAGCAGATGAGGCCGCACCAAGTGAACCCGGTGGAGGCCGATGCCGTGCCGACCACAGGCAACTGGAGAGTTGGGACGTTTGTCAAGAACCGGGCATTCTCCGGCACAGGATCACCCTATGGTTGGATATGCACCGCGTCCGGCGAACCGGGAACCTGGAAGACCGCGACTATGACCTTTGGCCCTTAGTCGGCGCGGACAATGTTAGCAGGGTACTAATATGAACTATTGGTTTCGCTCAATTCTTTTGGTTCTATCGGCGCTGGTGTCAGGCACATCGATGTGTCTGGCAGGTGTTCCGCCACTGGTGTCGTACCAGGGGAAGCTGACTGAGCTGACTGGCCAGCCCGTGCCGGACGGTATGTTCAGCATGCGCTTCTTACTGTATGATCAGGAGACTGGCGGCAACCTTATCTGGCAGGAACCTGCCACCGGGAATCCGCCGACTAACGTGCAGGTTACTGGCGGCCTGTTCAACGTCTTGCTCGGCTCTGCAGTGCCCCTTGCCGCAGGCAGCCTGACCGGCAACAGTTGGCTCCAGGTCGAGGTGAACGCAGAACCTCTGACACCAAGAACACGGATTGTCAGCTCTGCATACGCCATCCGGGCTTCGATGCTTGACCTGCCGTTTGCGGCGAGTGCGTCTACCTTGGCTACCGAGTTCTCTCTTTCTAACACCGGCACTGGCTCGGCGGGGTTTTTCGGCATAGACAACGCCGGAAGCGCCAATCCCGCGCTGGAAGCGAGGACCAGCGGCTCCGGTCCTGCCTTGAAGGCGACCACCACCGGCACTGGCAACGCTGCGGAGTTCGGCGGGGTTGTCAACGTTACGGGCGAAGTCCAGATGGACAGCTTCAAACTTCGCACCTCTCCCGCCGCGGGCAGGGTGCTCACGTCCGACGCTGCTGGCGTCGGAACGTGGCAGACCCCGCTTCCTGGCACCTACACCAACGTGAAGGCGTATGGTGCGAAGGGCGACGGGGTAACAGACGACACCGTGGCAATCCGCAATGCGATGACGGCTGCCTACAGCAGAAGTGCAAGTGGAACGTGGCCCGGAGGCCCGATGTATCACAGTACTCCGATACTGTTCTTCCCTGCGGGCAAGTATGTCATCAGCGACGCCATAGCTATCGCGGCGGACATACTTGGTGAAGGCGCGATACTCTACCAGACCCAAAGCAACAAGGATATCCTCTACTCCTCCAGCGTATGGCGTATGCGAATCTCGGGAATGTCTTTTGTCGGCGGCAAGTGTCATCTGAGCCTCTTCACGGGCAATGTTGACCAATCGCAGGTCAGTATAGACAAGTGTCATTTCCAGCGCGCCGCCGATTGCGCCGTGCGGATGCAACTGGGCTCCAACTCCACACAGGTAGACATCAGGGATTGCGTATTCACCTACTGTAATCAGGTCTTCGTGAACCACTGTGATCTGGCCAAGGTGTATGACTGCTTTATAGAGTCAGCGTCATATATGACAAATCAGGCAGTCATCGAGAACTACGGGTGTCTCCTCGTTGAGAACATGCACGGTGTTCCCACAGTGACTGCCGGAAACGATCAGAGATGGATAGACAATTACGGAGTTGTTGAGTGCCGCACGTGCCGCTTTGGAGGAGAGTACGGCGGATTCACCCCGATAGTGAACTACTTCCACTACGCCTACACCTACCCCATAGTCCCCGGCATAGTGGCTCTTTACGACTGTCAGATATACGCTGCGGGCAATCCTGGTCGCAAGGCCGCAATCTACTGTGAAGAGATTCCGAACCAGATCGCGATACGAGACTGCACCGGGTTTACGGATATGCCCCAGGCGGTGCAGGTGCGCAGCACTCTGGACCTCAACACCTATTTCGACAGTGCTCACCCCGGTTACGTAACGTTCCTGGTCGACGGCAACTCTGCCGGGGCGTCGCCTGGGCAGTTCGACCTGCCGACGCAGATGAGGCCATACCTAAGTGGTCCGAAGGAGGCCGACTCCGTGCCGACTAGCGGCAGATGGCTCGCCGGCAACTTCGTGCGGAATCGCAGTTGCACCGGTGTCTCCGGTTCGCCTTTTGGGTGGTTGTGTGTCACATCCGGTAAGCCGGGTGTCTGGAAAACGGTCAACATGACTTTCGGCTCCGCGGCCGTCTACCGGTTTCATTTTGACGGTGCCGCGGCCACTCCCGCGCCCAACCCGTACGTGGCGGGTCCCGGGGATATTATGCCGGCAGGTGTGACAGGCACTCTACTGGACGGGCCGACCAATATCGTTACTCCGGGCGCCGCAGGGCCTCAGGGTGGAAACGTGTTGGAGCAACCACTGGGGGCCGCCTGGCCCAACCAACAGGGTTATCGGTTCGGCGGCGAGCCGTACAGGTTCCCCGGCACCGCCGGCCCCACGATCGCCAATACATTCACGATTGAGGCGATAGTGAAGCCTGACCTCTCAGGGTGTGCTTTTGGTCTGGCGGGGATATCCTACATCTATGATGCGTCCTGCCACGATGGCACGCAGTGGCTGCACGGCAGCGGACTCTATGTTAACCAGAACACCGGCACCGTGCACCTGGCTATGAACATGCCTGGCTACGGAGATATCTCTTCTACCACGGCGCTCCAGTCGGGTCAATGGTACCATATTGCCGTAGTGGTGCGGGGTTCTGGAGACGCCAGTCAGCGGACCGAGCTATGGATCAACGGCACGCTGGACGCAACTGGTTCCTATCCTGCCGGATGGGAAACGCAGGGCCTGTTCGTGGTTCCGGGATACTTTAACATCGGCAGTTGGTACTGGTCGACCGCAAGGAACTGGCAGGGCCAGATCGACGCTTTCGCGATCAGCGACACTGCTCTGAGCCCTGGGAGCTTTGTCCTCTGGAGTGCAACCTGAACCCTCAACTGCGACCCAAAGATCATAGAATGGGAGACACACTTTGACGCCACGTGAAAGAGTTCTTGCATGTTTGAACGGGCATACGCCTGACGAAGTCCCGATGAGGGATGCGCCTCTCTCCTGGGCGCTCGAGCGATGGGAGAAGGAAGGGATGGCGGCGGGGGGATTCCCGTTAGAGTTCTTCGACAACTGTATCGACGGCACCGGTTACGACCAGTCCCTCCGTTTGCCGGAGGAAGTTCTGGAGGACGACGGGCGCGCGCGGATTGTCAGAACGAGCGACGGGACCATTCAGAAGGTGCTTCCTGACGTGAACTCCACTCCGCACGTCCTGGACTGGACCATCAAGACCAGAGAGGACTGGGACCGCGTCAAAGACCGGCTTGTTCCCGACATTGAGCGGGTGCCGGACAGCACGCTCAAGTGGCTCACCGAAATTGGCGAGAAACGGCATGCGTGGTCTTGCGTGGTACTCGACGGGTTCTTTGGCAGAGCGGTCGGTATGGTGGGAATCGAGCAGGCCCTTGAGATGACTGTGGCCGACCCGGAATGGGCGCTTGACATATACACCGTTGTCACCGATTTCAACATCGGAATGCTGGAACTCGTGCGCCAGGCCGGAGTCAGGATGGACGGTGTGTACTACGCGGACGACATCGCGTTCAAGAACGGGCCGCTGGTGAGTCCCAGGGTCTTTCGCGAACTGATGGCGGACAATCTGGCTCGAGTCTGCGACTATGTCCACGGTTTCGGAGACCACCTGCTATATCACACGGACGGCCTCATGACTGCGCTTATCCCGCCAATGATCGACGCCGGCGTGGATATCATAGACCCACTTGAAGTCAAGGCAGGAATGGACCTTGCCCAGTTGCGCGAGCAGTTTGGCCGCGCCGTGGTCTGGGAAGGCAACATAGACGCAAGAGTGCTCTACTACGGCACGAAGGATGACATTGAGACTGAAGTGAAGAACAAACTGTCGGTCTTCCCCGACGGCGGATACATCTACCGTTTGGACGGGCCAATTACTGATGAAGCGAGTCTGGACAACTACCGGTGGCTTATCGACTGCGTCAAGAAGTATGGTAGGTACGCCTGATTCGTGCCATGGAAGGGCTAAAGATGATGAGTTTCCTCGTGACGGGCGCCACTGGCTACGTGGGGCGCGAAGTGGTAAGGCAGTTGTTGGAACTGGGAAAGGACGTGACGGTTCTTGGCCGGACAATGCCCGACTTTGAAGTTCCGTTCATTCAGGCCGATTTTACGGATGCCGAGGCGTTGGACAGGGCACTTTATGGCAAGCGATTCGACTCCATCCTGCACATTGCCTCTCTCCCCGGAGACACGGGCGACCCGGTGCAGATGGTCAGGGTCAACGTTAATGGGTGCCAGAACATGCTTGAGTTCGCACGAAAGTCGGCGACTGAGCGGTTTGTGCTTTCGGGCAGCATAGCGGCGTATGAGTGGTATCCCGCCACCAAGTTCAATCCTCCGGACTATATGCCCGTAGACGAGCATCATCCCTGCCGGCCGAAGGACATGTACGGCACTACCAAGAGAATGCAGGAGGAGCTTGCTCTTACGTACTACCATGAGTACGGAGTGCCGGTCTCTGTCCTGCGGCTAACAGCGGTAGTCGGACCGAGGGGCAGAGGCGGCGGAAGGGGATGGCGTGAGTTCGCGGAGAAGTTGGCCGAGGGCCGGAAAGTGCAGATCCCGCATTTCTCAATGGACGAGCTCTGCCATTACGTGGATCTACGTGATGCGGCCCGGATGCACGTTGCCGTATCTGAGCACGCTGCAGCCGTTCCTGAGATATTCAACTGCTGCGGCCCGGGCCCGATTCGTGGAAGCGAATTTGCCGATCTTGTGCGGACGATTGTGCCAGGGATAGAAGTAGAATATGGTTTCCCGTGGAGTATGGCTCAGGGAGGGGAGATATCTTTTTCTATGGAAAAGGCAAAACGAGTTATCGGCTTTGAGCCGCGCTACACAATGGCGGACTCGATTGGCAGCATCAAAGACTGGATAGATGCCGGAGGACTTGATGAGAGCGCGACCGGCAACGAGAAGTTCGGCTCGGGATTGGCCCAGTGACACTGCGCCATCTGTCAGTGCAGCAGCTAAGCACCCGTATTCCGAAGCCGCACGCTGGGTGAGACTGAGCCCGGCCGACCAGATTTCACACGGAGGAAGACCAAGGAAATGAACATGAATATCGACTGGAGCAAGTATCTCAGGCAGTTTGACCCGGTCTATGAGATGCAGGCACGGGTATGGCAGGATGGCATGGCGCTCGGCAACGGTTCGCTCGGTGCGCTTGCCTATGAGCCGTTCCACCCGGAGTGGGTGATTAACAAGACCGACGTGTGGGACTACCGTCATCCGGAGTTCAAGCGTCACACGATGGCCCAGATGAGGGAGATTGTGGCCCAGGACAAGAACTACCTGGAGGAGATGAACAAGGAAAACATCTCCGGCCTGGGTCTCTACTCTTGTCCGAAGTCGTGCGGCCAGCTTCGCATACGTTTCGGGCTCGACTCCATCTACGCTCCGGGACACCGCATCAGCAAGTGGCTTAGTCTCCACGAAGGCACACTGCACACGAACCTTGACAAGCATCTCTCGCATCCCCGCATCACAAGTTTCATCTCGGCGGAAGAAGACATCATGGTTGCGGCTGTCCGCGACGTATCCGCGATGACCGCATTCCACAATATGGTCGATCTCTACCGGGTTCCCGACGCACAGATGCCCACGTGTATCAAAGGCGCCAAGGGAGACTCCATCTGGATCGACCAGCCGTTCCACGATGGTTTCCGCTATGTCATGATGGCACGCATAGTCCCGACCGGCGGATCGGCCTATGGCGATCTCTTCCGCGAGACTGTGCAGGAGAAGTGGTGGTTCACCATCGAGCCGTCCGAGGCAGTTGAGAGCAGGATCGAAGGGGAGTACGCTGTGGCGCCAGTGGCGGGCGACTTCGACATCTATCTTACGGTGGTCAGCAGTCTGGACTCAGACGACCCGATGAGCGCCGCACGCGAAAGACTCGCAAACGCCATCAACAAGGGCACCGGCAGACTGGCCGAGGAGCACCGGCGATGGTGGGCGGAGTTTTGGACCAAGAGCTATGTGGCGCTTCACGAGCCGATTCTGGAGCAGTTGTGGTATGTTAGTCTGTACAACTTGGCAACGGTTCTGCGTGGCACTCCGGTCGGCGGCCTGTGCGGGTTGTGGTTTGGGCCGATGGACACGCCGACCCAACTACTGCCCTGGATGGGCTCCTATACGAACGACTACAACATGCAGTTGCCGGTGATGCCGGTCTTCCGCGCGAACCATCCCGAACTGGCGGACGGATCGTTCAAAACCCTCTTGCAGGAACTCCCCGGAGCGATGAAGAGTGCAAGGGATCTCTATGAACTGCCGGGCGCTCTCTTCAGCAACTCAGCGGACCCTACAGGAGAAGAAATCACCAACGGGCCTTACCGCTTCTGTCAGGGCGCCGGGCCGTACTGGTGCGTGTTTATGTGGTGGCACTACCTGTACACCAAAGATACCCAGTACCTGCGCGAGATCACATATCCGATAATGCGAGAGGTAGCGACGTTCTTCGTGAGCTATATCCAGTGGCACGAAGACGAGAACCTGTATCACCTTGAGATCAGCCAGAACCCGGAGCTGATGTACGTCAAATACCCCGACCCCATCGACACCTTGTCGTTCCTCAAATACACCCTGAAGGCGACTATCGCCGCTTCGGAAACACTTGGCGTTGATGAGCAGTTGCGCGATCGCTGCCAGCACGTGCTGGATCACTACCCGCCTTACCCGACAACCGACGGGGAGATAGTCCCGCTAAAGGGCCTGCCGGCCAATCATATAAACCATCTGCGCACGCTGGCGGCTCTGTTCCCTTGTGGCGAGTTCGATCCGGAGATTGCCCCAGAGTGGCATGAGATGTGCTGTCGGGACCTGGAGAAATCGGAGTTCTGGCACAGAAACTACGGATGCAACAGCGGATGGAGGGCACGCGGCTATTCCGGGATCGTCTACCACCTCGGCGTTCCCTCGTGCAGGCTTGGCCTGAAAGAGCAGGCCTGGGACTACTTTGAGTCGCTGCTCAAGACAAACGTGAAACCAAATGGCCTGATTGGCCACAACGCCGCTATCCTTGCCAACAGCGAGCTGAGCGAACGCAACATCCAGCAGATCCCTGAAAAGAGCATCTACCACGATATGGATCCCGATCCGCTGCACGCGCCGGAGATTCTCAACGGACGGCTGATGGAAAGCGTCACTGAGAACCTTGATTGCCGAGATACGATATTCCCCGCCTTCGAGGGTCCTGCCACTTATCTGCTGATGGTGGAAGAGATGTTGCTGCAGAGTCACAACGGCATCATACGCGTGTTCCCGGCGCTCCCGGATGACAAGGATGCGTCATTTGTCGATCTCAGGGCGGAAGGCCCCACGCTTGTTTCTGCGCAAAGAGCAGGCGGCGAAGTGGTGTTCGTGCGTGTTGAGGCTCTCGACGATGTGAACTGGAGGCTGAAGAACCCGTGGTCCGGCAAATCGGTCTGGACGCAATCAGACCGTAACGGAGCCCCAAGCGTACAGGCCGGTGACTACATTGAACTCAGTCTGGCTGCCGGCGAGTCGATCACCGTTGCTGCTTTGCAGGAGAACCTTTGCGGCTTGGACAAGGTCGTGCCGAGAAGCGGCGAAGACCCTCAGGCGAGGCTCCTCACTTTTGATGATGGCATGTTGGTGTGGGTTGGTAAGCCGCAGCCCTCACGGTACTACGCCGCATTGGAGGCGGCCAGACGAGGTGTGCGGGCCAACGTCTACTCGAAAGCGAACGACGGTGCCTGATCGATTCTGACTACAGTTCTTATGAGGAGACTAAGCTATTGAACGGCATTACCAAGACATCCACTGGCTGGCAGATTGTGGCCGGTAATCTGATTCTGGACATAGACAAGAAGACCGGGAGCCTTTCCGGGCTCTGCATCGACGCCCAGAAGCAGTTCAACTGGACGGAGCATCCGGGAGATGTTACTGTCCGCGACGACCTGCTGCGCAAGACGTTCGATCGGCGAGACCTTCAGCGCGTGGAATTCTCGGACGAGGGCGGCTCGCTTAGTATCAAGAAGGTGTTCCAGGGCGCACCGTGGCTTCTTGAGGAGACGTATGCGTTTGATGGCGGAGCCATCTCCTGGAATGCGGAAGTCATGCTCGATTCGGGCGAGTTTCGTTCATGCGCCGTGAGCTACAACATACCTTGGCCGCAACCGCTGTATCCCGTGTCGTTTTGGGCGGCAAAGGACAACATGCCGTCCGCGCCGCACAGATTTGCCGAGATAGCGCTTGAGTATGGCGAGGTCACCAGCGGCATTACCATTCCCGCCCTGAGTTCATACATAGAGTCTGAGAATGCGGGCTTACTGCTGGCTATGCCGTTTGATTTCTGCACCCCGCGCTTTCGGTTCATCAGTGGATACAGAGACCCAGACCTGCAAACGCAGTTTGACTGGATGGCTCTCGCGCCCGGCCGGCCCGCCCGTGCGAGCCTGTTGCTGCGCGGCACGCCCGGTGCGTGGCGTCCTGCCCTCGGATGGCTTTACGAGCGGTTCACGGAGTACTTCGAGCCGCGATCTACGATGGTGGACCGGCTCTGGGGCGGACACGTATCCGGCACGTTCGACGTTTCGGTCGAGGACGCTGAGGCAATGGCACGGCTGGGGCTGAAGTGGCACGAAGTCCACGCTCACTATCCTGCCTACGGCAACTACTGCCCCGAAGGGATTAGCGAGTGGCGAAGCGGCCATGATCGAGACAATGAGACCATCATTACTTCAGACATGGTTCGCCGCACGATACGCAACCTGCAAAGTGTTGGCGCTGCGGCTATGCTCTACCTGCAGGTGACCGGCGACGGCGATGAGAAGCTGCTTGATCCTGCGTTCGATGGGTCGAGAATCCGAGATCTCTACGGCAATCTGTCGAGTGCATGGCCTGGGACGTACCTGATGAACTCCGACCCGGCGCTTCCATTCGGCAAGGACATGGTGAGGCAGATCGACTGCATTGTGACTCGCTACCCGGATATGGACGGGATATTCCTTGACCAGCCCAGCTACAACTTCCTGGACACGGCTCACGGCGACGGCATTTCCGCCGTGAACAACCGCCCCGTCTACATGACAGGATTCAACTACTTCCCCCATCTGGAGCACCTCTCGTCGCTGCTGCATCCGCACAAAGCGATCATTTCCAACGGCGGGTTCGGCATCGGCATAATGAAGTACATCGACGGGTTTATGGCAGAAGGGTCCGGCTGGCTGTGTGACCACTTCCAATACTACGGTCTGGCGAAACCCCTGTTCTTCCTGATGTACGAGTCCGGTGATGCTGATATTGAGCGTATGTTCCAGCAGTGCCTTCTCTATGCCGCGGGCTTCACCAGCTACACCAAGGCTGCTGCCTCGAGCGACCTCTACGCGATGTATGTGCCGCTTCTGCAGAGGCTCTTCCGCCGCCGCTGGGTGTTCGACCCCAAACCGATCAGTTTCCCCACGGGCCTGAACGGCGGCGTCTTCCGCAGTTCCAGCGGATCGCTTGTCGCGAGCATAGTGGGCCAAAACCCGGCCGTTGCCGGCAGAACGCTGGCGGACAGGACAGTCTGTGTGCGCACCGCAGATATCGACCGCGTGCAAAAGGTGACGTTGCACTCACTCGGAGCAGAATCCTTCGACCTGCCTTTCCTCAAGGAAGATGGCGCGGTGCAGTTCGACGTGCCATACGGGACCGTAGCAGCAGTGGCTGAGATGTGAAGCAAGTCCGCCGGCCACGATTGCTCCCTCCCGGCGATGCGCCTTCTTGACGCCGGGGCGCTTCCTGTTGTATATTGAAGCCGTAGGTTACGGAGCATGCTTGTCTGCACTATGCAGTTCGGCATAAGGTCATTGAACCGGGAGCAACAGAGAACTGCGGACTATGAGTAATCGCATATGCCGGTGATTGCGTACACGGACATCTTCGACGAGATCGTGATTCTCCTGCTTGTGGCAACACTCGTGGGAATGTTCGCGGTCCGCCTCCGCCAACCTCTAATCATTGGCTTCATTGCCGTTGGGATTCTAGTCGGCCCATCCAGCCTCAACTGGATTAGATCAGTAGAGCAGATACACGCATTGGCCCAGATGGGCCTGGCACTGCTGCTGTTCATCGTAGGACTTAAGCTCGACATACGTCTGATCCGCGGAATGGGGCGCGTTGCTCTCGCCACGGGCTTGGGCCAGGTGTTGTTCACGTCGGTTGGTGGATTCCTCATCTCGCTAGCGTTGGGGATGAATGCCGTCACATCGATGTACGTGGCTGTGGCTCTGACATTCTCCAGCACGATCATCATCGTTAAACTGCTCTCCGATAAGAAAGAGACCGGGTCTCTGCACGGACAGATCGCTCTTGGATTTCTGATTGTCCAGGACATCGTCGTTGTGTTGGCGATGATTGGGCTATCCGCGTTTTCGGGCGGCAAGTCTGGACACCCGGCCTACCAGATCATGCTCATTGCCCTCAAGGGAACGGGATTTCTGGCGTGCGCGTGGGTTCTGAGTACATTTATCCTCCCCAGGATGCTTCCGTTGATAGCCAGAACAGCTGAATTGCTCGTCTTGTTCGGTATAATGTGGGCTTTCGCGCTGGCAAATCTTGGAGAAATGCTCGGATTCAGCAAGGAAATAGGCGCGTTTCTGGCGGGAATATCTCTGGCGTCCACTCCTTACCGGGATACTATGGGTGTTAAGCTCGTCAGCTTGCGAGACTTTCTTTTGTTGTTCTTCTTCATTGAGCTGGGAAGCAGCCTCGACATGAGCCTGTTGGGTGCTCAGGTGTGGTCGGCGATTCCTTTGTCGATCTTTGTTCTTGTCGGCAATCCCATCATTGTCATGGTCATTATGGGGCTGATGGGGTATAGGAAGCGCACCAGCTTTCTCGCCGGGTTGACGGTTGCGCAGATCAGTGAGTTCTCCCTGATCCTGATAGCCATGGGCGCCAAGTTCGGACACTTGGGCGACGAAACTGTAGGATTGGTGACTTTGGTTGGGCTGATCACGATAGGCCTGTCCACATACCTGATCCTGTACTCACAGAACCTCTACAGTCGGCTCGCAAAGTACCTGGGGGTATTTGAGCGAAAGGTGCCTTATCGGGAAGACTCTCGAGATGATATGCAGCACGTATCGGATTCAGCCGACACCCTCGTTTTTGGGCTCGGTAGCTACGGAACGGGGATAGCCGAACAACTCGAGGCTAGAGGCAGGAGCGTGCTTGGCGTTGACTTTGACCCCCAGGCTGTCAAAGTCTGGAGGGAGCGGGGATGGTACGCGGTCTTTGGAGACGCGAAAGACGTCGACGTCGCGGACGCGCTTCACCTGGAACACATAAGGTGGGTTGTCAGCTCAATACGTGATGATGAGGTCAACAACTCTCTGCTTACCAGCCTCCGTCAAGCAGGTTACTCGGGGTACACCGCCATAGCGGCCTACGGCCAGTCTGGGACGAAGATGCCAGCCGATATGCACACGGATCTCATACTGGATCCATACGCCGATGCCGCCGTGCAGGCTGCAGATTTGATGTTTACCAAAGAAGAACAAGTAGCGAGGAAAGCCATGGACAGACTGATTGAGACGATGACTGATCACTACGTGATATGTGGATACGGTCGGATGGGCCAGCAGATAGTAAAGGACCTCGGAAAACACGGAGTCCCTTGCGTGGTGGTTGAATCCAACCCGGAGCAGTTGCCCAAATTGCGCGATGGAGCAATAACTCACGTTGAGGGAAGAGCCAGCGAGGACAGCATGCTGCTCAGGGCCGGAATCGAGCGTGCGAAGGGCTTGATCGCAGTGTCTGCTTCGGACGAGGATAACGTCTTCATCGTTCTGACCGCGCGGGTCCTCAACCCCAATCTGTACATTGTTGCCAGATCGATTCTGAAAGAGAATGAGGACAAGTTGCGCCACGCGGGCGCTGACATGGTTGTGTCGCCATACATTCTGGGTGGGCGAAGAATGGCCGCCGCCGTGATAAAACCGGACGTGATGGACTTCCTCGATCTGGTTGTTCACACCGACGGGCTGGAGACGGAAATGGCAAAGATCACTGTCCCGCCAGGTTCGTCTTGTGTAGGAAAGTCACTCTGCGACATCAGCCTTTGGCAGACCTGCGAAGTGACACTGCTCGCTGTCAGACGCGCCGGCGAGGACCTTCACGCCAATCCCAGCCCCTCTCTTGTTGTTCGCGAAGGCGACGAATTTATCGTCATGGGCACGCCCTCACAGATAAGCTCTGCCACAGAGACTATGTCATCGACCCAGACCTGGCCTGACGCGCCCACGTGCCCTGTGGAGCCGAGCTAAGGCACACTCTGATAGTCGGAGCTATTGGCGATTGGCTTCATCAATGGACAACACGCTCGTTGACAGAATCGTTAACCTTAATGACAGGCCCGTCGACCCTGGCGGACTCTGCGTCGTCTACTGGATGCAGAGGTCACAAAGGGCAGCCGACAATCCGGCACTGAATTGCGCGGTGCAACTGGCGAACGATCTTGGGAAGCCGGTGCTGGTCTATTTCGGCTTGCACGAAGCGTACCCGATGGCGAGCGTAAGAGCGTTTCAGTTCATGTTGGAGGGGCTTCGCGAAACCGCTGCCGAGCTGGAGAGCCGCGGCATTGGTTTTGTGATCAGGCGCGAGCATCCGCAGGACGGTATCGTGCGCGCGGCCCAGGAGTTCACGGCCTGCGCCGTTGTGGTTGATGAAGACTATCTTAACACTGGCAGGTCCTGGAGGTCGCACGCGGCGAGCCGGCTGGACGTAAGACTCATACAGGTGGACGCCGAGACAGTCGTTCCCGCGCGCGTGTCGGGTAAGGAGGAGTGGGGGGCCTACACTCTTCGTCCCAAAATCAAGCGAGCGCTTCCCGACTACTTCACTGGCTCCGCCGACAACTCCGTTGAACACCGGTGGACCTGTGATTTCGGAGAATCCCTCGATATCCGCAAGATCGACCCCGGGATCCTCGCACGCAGCCTGAGTGTTGATCAGGACGTCGCTCCAACAAAGCTATTCAAAGGAACACCTCCCCCCTCCGCTTCGGAGGGGGCTAGGGGGAGGTCTGGTGGGGCTTCGCAGGCCGAGCGCAAGCTGCGGGAGTTCATCCAGGAGAACTTGCCCCGCTACGCAGGCGAGAGCAATCAGATAGGCGTGTCGGTTACCAGCGATCTGAGCCCATATCTGCACTTCGGCCAGGTGTCCGCTCGAATGATTGGGCTTGCAGTGGAGTCCGCCGATGCTCCAGGTGAGTGCATAGACGCCTTTCTAGAACAGTTGATCGTCCGGCGAGAGCTGGGCATCAATTTCTGTCTCTACAACCCGAACTATGACAATCTGGACGCAGCGCCTGACTGGGCGCGCAAGACCCTTGACGCGCACCGTCTTGACGATCGTCCCGAGCTCTACGCACTCGAAGAGCTTGAGTCCGCGTCAACGCACGATGAGCTCTGGAACGCAGCGCAGACGGAACTGATTCAATGCGGGAGAATCCACGGATACATGCGTATGGTGTGGGCGAAGTCGATACTCCGGTGGTCGCCCGCTCCGGAAGAGGCGCTTGCTCGATGCATCTATCTCAACGACAAGTACGCCCTGGATGGAAGAGACCCGAACGGCTACGTGAATATAGCCTGGTCGATCTTCGGCAAGGCTGACAGGGCTTTCGGTGAGCGCCCGATTTTTGGTAAGATTAGGTACATGTCCACGGAGGCCACGAAGCGCAAATTTGACTGGCGGAGCTATATCCGCCGTGTGGAGGACGGAGGTTCGTACTATGAGTCCATTTAGACAGGCTTTGGGGCTGGCATTCTTCATTCTGCTGTGTTTCGCAGTCGCAGGGATCGGCTCGTTTTTCACGATGCCATCGGTTGGGGATTGGTACAGGGAGATAAGCAAGCCGGACTGGACTCCGCCGTCGTGGCTCTTTGGTCCGGTGTGGACAGTTCTCTACCTGATGATGGGGGTGGCCGCGTGGCTTGTTTGGAGGCGT
>CAYSLA010000041.1:0-21476 GCA_964431685.1 uncultured bacterium
GGGGTTGATCCACCACCTTATTCAACTACTTTCAACTACGATCGGGACAAGCTCCCTTTCGACCGGGCAGTGTGGGTTGCCACGGCTCAAACGTCCTTTCAAACGTCCTTCGACTATTCCCGCTGATGAGAGCCCCCAACGGTTGCCCAAGAAGCATCCTGCCAGATGTGCAGGAGATGGACACCCCTTCGGCGCACACCGCCCAGTGTCCTTCACGATTGTCCGAGTCTTGACAACTGCGGTGCAACGTGTCAGCATGCTGATAGTTGTCGTGACTTGACGCACCCCTGGGTCACGCGAGGGAACAAGCAAGATGATTGTCGATGATACGGGGAAAGTCCCGATTAAGATGTGGCTTGATACGATCGAAGATGGAGCCTTGCGACAGGCCAGAAACCTTGCACGGCTTCCTTTCGTCCACAAGTGGATTGCCGTCATGCCCGATTGTCATTCCGGCTATGGAATGCCGATAGGCGGAGTAATGGCGACATATGACGTCATCATTCCCAATGCCGTAGGCGTCGACATCGGGTGCGGCGTGATCGCTGCCAGAACGTCAATTCACTCAGTTGATGTTGCGAGGCTTCGACAAGTCGTCGCGTCTGTGCAGGACAGAATTCCTGTGGGCTTCACCCACCAGAAAGTGGCGCAGAAATGGAACGGATTCGATGATGCGCCCGATATCCCCATCATCCGCCAGGAGTTGGACTCAGCACGCAGGCAACTCGGCACACTCGGAGGTGGCAATCATTTCATCGAAGTCCAGTTGGGTAGTGACGGTTTCGTGTGGTTGATGATCCACTCGGGCAGCCGTAATCTCGGACTGAAGGTAGCCAATGTCTACCACAAGAAGGCTCAGGCTCTGTGTGCGCGCTGGGGATCGGACCTTCCTGATAAGGATTTGTCGTTCCTTCCAATGGACACTCCGGAGGGCAAAGAGTACTTCGACGCTATGTCGTTCTGTCTGAGGTTTGCGCAAGCCAATCGCGAGTGCATGATGGAAAGGCTGTCCGAGTGTCTGCACGGTGCCACGGGCGCAGTGATTACCGACAAAGTGAACATCCATCACAACTACGCAGCGTTCGAGCATCACTATGGAAAGAACGTTCTGGTTCATCGGAAGGGAGCAACAAAGGCGTCGGCTGGCCAGCGGGGCATTGTTCCGGGTTCAATGGGAACCGCAAGTTACATAACAGTGGGCCTGGGGAATCCCGAGAGCTTTGAGTCGTGCTCGCACGGCGCCGGTAGAGCGATGGGTCGAAAGGAAGCGATACGGGTTCTCAGTCTCAGTGATGAGCAGAAGAAACTGGGCGGAATTGTTCACGGTATGAACGCTATGGGCAAACTCGATGAGGCACCGGGCGCGTATAAGAACATTGACGCCGTTATGCAAAGCCAGAAAGACCTGGTGCGGATCGTCGTGGCGTTGAAGCCGTTGGCAAGCGTCAAAGGATAGATTGCGTCTTGACGCAGCGACGCCCGCCGTGCTAGAGTTTGGTGCTTTCCAAAACCGCTGCACGTTTTGTAAGTCGCCACTGGAGGTGACCAATGAAAACACTCATAATGCCCCTGCTCGCAGTATTGCTGCTGAACGTCGTCTGTACCGCTGGTGCAGAGTCTGGCAACGCGCCTGCAACCGGTTCGCTTCGGTTGCTGAGCGCATACTACACGCCCGACCCCAAGCCGCCCGCGGATTCCAATCAAGTGGAGGGTCTGTCCAAACCATCCGCCAACGGTGCCATATTCCAGCCGTTGCAGAATCTCCACAAGGGCAATTACTATGCCCAGTTTGGCGGCGGTCGCATCGTTGTGCAGAACGTCTCGGATTCGGTTGTGCAGATCGACAAGGTTATGCTGAACGGCAAACCCATAGAGGAAAGTTATGTCGACTTCCTTGATGGAAGATGGGACGACCGGGGCGTTGTGTGGTATCGTGTGCGACCCAAGACGCTTGCTCCTGGGGAGTGTGGAGAGGTATACGTCCGTTTTCGCCGCCACCCCGCGGGTTCAAGGGCGAAAATCTCTGTTGGCACCAGTGATGGCAAGCGCCTCGAGGCTGTCTTCGGCTACAAGGAGCCGGGGTTGCGCGTTGACTACGTGACCACCGATGCCGATCAGCGGAAAGTATACGTTTATGCACGACGGACTACTGCGTCGGTCGGCAGTCTCACGAGTGTCTCTCTGGATGGAAAGCTGCTCAGCGGCGCCAATATCTACGGCGCCAGCTTCCCTGGAAACGTTGGCCTGGCCATTGTTGAGCTTCCGGAGCCGCTCAAGATCGGAGATTATCACATCGCCCAGGTGACCACAAGCACCGGCAGGACCGTGGCCGCACAGTTCCGTGTGCTTCCCTCCCTTTTCATGCGCACCGGCTTTCACTGGAATCCGGCATCGAAAGAAGAAGTGAGCGAAGTCGACATGAACTTCGTGTGGAGCACTCTGCCATTTTCGAGAGCCGAGGAGCTCGGTATTTACAGCGGCAATCTATACGGTGATGCTGCCAGCGGCGAACACGCCCGAATGCGTTACACCTATCTGTTCGACGAACCCGACGCCAAGGACATACACCCCGACTTTGCCCAGAAGCACGGTGCCGAAGTGAAGGCGCTCGGCCCTCTGTTCACTGGTCAGGGCTACGCCGTGGGTCTCGGCCGCAACGCAAGGCAGATGGTCGAATCCGGCACTATGGAGGACATTGAGCGCAGGCTGCCGCAGGTGGCCACGTATATCATTACTAACGGCACCACTCGCCCGATGAACTGGTTCGTGTATGGACAGCTTACGGATATTGCCAGCACGGACCCGTATCCCGCGAACTTCTATGGCGCCGACTGGACATCCGTCAGGGAGCAGTACGATCTTCTGCGTGAAGCGGCGGCTCCCCGACCCATCCACGCCTGCCTCGAGGCCTATGTTGATGAAGCGTACAGCGAGCAGCCGCATCCCGATGGACTCAGGCGCTCGCCTTCAGCGGCTGAGTTCCGTCAAATGGCCGTGCAGGCAGTGGGCAGTGGAGCAAAAGGGATCAATAGCTGGTTCTGGGGAAAAGGCAGCGGAATGCTCGGCGCAAACTACCTTCCGGACATCCGGCCCGAGTATATCCGCATCAACAAACTGACGAAGCAGATTGAGAGGGAGCTACTGCTTGGCACTCCAGCCGACATAGTCACTAACGATTCCGGGCTTACCGAAGCGGGGTCGTGGTATTACCTGGAGGACACTCCCCACAAGCTGAAGAAGCCGTGGATGAAGGAACGGGTTTCCACCAGAGCTCTGCTGTGTGGGCCGGACGCGATTGTCGTTACCGCAGCGAACCACATTCCGGCATCCAGGACGAAGCCGGAGGCCATCAAGCCTGCCAGCGGTGTGAACGTCACTGTCCAACTGCCCGACTTCTTGCGGGAGGTCCGCTGCTTTGAGGTTGACGATGCCGGGCTGCATCCTTACGCTTGCCGGGTCAGCAACGGCAAAGCCGTCATCAGCATCGACTCTATCGAGTCCGGGCGGGTATTCCTGCTCCGTCGTCCGTAAGACAACCGGTGTGCAAGGCCACGACAGGGCGCGCCTTGACTCTGAACTTGATTCAGGCGCGCCCTGTCGTTGCAAAGGCATCTTTCGACTGCGGAAGCGGCGAGCATATCCAGGCCTGGGCTGACTTGCCGGTTTCCTAAGAGGTTATTCGGCCGGCCAGATCAGCAGGTGTGAACGGTCCAGGTTCGGCTATCAGAGCCTTTGCCGCATCTACCTTCTCCCAGACATTCCAAAGCAGAACTCCTCTTACCCTGCCTTCCTTGAGGTAGTAGACCACTCCTTCTTTGTAAGGCTCTTTCCAGTCTTCCACGGTCTCCATAGTGGCGTCGAGTTGGCCCACGGCCTCGTAGCCAAGTTCGAACATGTCAGAGTAGAACATCGGCTGGTAGCGGAACGGTTCGCCGTGACCGGCCATCGCAAGGCCAGCAGCCTTTCCCATCTTGAGGGCGTTGTCCTCGTGCTCAACTCTCATTCGCCTGTCAAGCAGCACGCTGTGGAAGTTGGCGACATCGCCTGCCGCGTAAACGTCCGGGTGGCCGCAGGTCAGGTCCTCGTCGACGACTATGCCGTTGTCGACCGGTAGACCAGCGTTCTGCGCGAGTTCGACGTTTGGTGTGACGCCCAGACCGGCGATGACCGCGAGCGCCTGGAGGTCCTTTCCATTCTCGGTAACTACATGGATATCATCTCCCGATTGTTCTATCTTCAGGGGCACCTGACCCGTGAGAAGCTCGACGCCCTTGCCGCGGTAATAATCGGTTACGTACTGGGCGAGTGAGGCAGGAAACGCTCTGTGTCCGATTGTGGGCTCAGGGAACACCATAGTGACCGGCTTGCCGTTCATTGCCAGCGCGGCGGCTATCTCGCTTCCTGTGAATCCTCCTCCAATTACCACGAACTTGCCATCACGGCCGGCGAGTAAGGCCAGACGACGATAGTCCGCCACCGTTCGGTAGTAGATGATCGCGCTTCCGCCAAAAGGCAGCGTCCGGGGAGAGGCGCCGCACGCCAGCAGAAGCTTGCCAAATCCGTACTCGACGCCTGTATCGTCCGTCACTTTCTTGTTCGCGAGATCGAGCGACACGACAGTTCGGCCCAATATCATATCGACGCCAAGCTCGGTGGTCTTCATCCATATACTGTCGATCGGCTTGCCCTTCCATAGCTGTTTGGTGAGAGGGGGCCGCTTGTACGGCGGATCTTCCTCGGAGCCGACTATGGCTATCGTGCCACTGTCGTCCACGCTCCGGATTGCCTTTGCGGCAGCATTGGCGGTCATTCCTCCGCCGACTATCAGATACTCATAGTTGGACACAACGTACCTCCCTGGCCATCCATCCCTGAATCAGGTTCAGGGCAAGCTGATGATGTGATGATACCCACTACTGGTTCAGAGCGAAACCGCCGATCGTGCGGGGCCGGTGCTGCTATGCTTCGCGGACGTTTGTCCCGAAGCGCAATAGATTTGATGATACCCACTACTGATTCAGGGCCAAACCGCCACTCGCGCGGGGCCGGTGCTTGTGTGGAATTCGGGGCTAGTGGTATAATTACAGCAAGGCGGTGTCACACTGCCGCCGGAGGATACTTGTGAATCGTTACGCAAAGAACTTTGCTGCAATAGCCTTCATTCTGGCTCTGATGTTTCTGCTTCGAGGCCAGGGTATGTTTGGTCACGGCTCCGGAAACCCTGTCAAGAAGGAATACTCGGCCGCCTGGAAGATGGTTGAGAAGCAGGAAGTGGTTCGCGGCACGCTGAAGAAGGACCAGTTTAGCTTTGAAACCAAGGTGGGTGACAAGTTCTTCACGGACTTGGACCCTCTTTCCGAGACTGAGCGCTCCAAGTTCCAGGACCTGCTTCGGGCCAACAACGTCAAGTACTCAATAGACAGGCCCCTGATATCCGACACCGTTCTGTCGTTCCTGGTGACCATACTACTGCCGATAGCGTTCATAGTCGTGTTGTGGATATTCTTTTCGAGGCAGGTGCAGTCCGGCGGGAACCAGGCGATGTCGTTTGGCCGCAGCAAGGCGAAGCGACTCGGCGAAAACGTGCCGAAAGTGACTTTTGAAGATGTCGCTGGCGTGGAGGAGGCGAAGCAGGAACTCGAGGAAGTAGTGGAGTTCCTGAAGAACCCCAAAAAGTTTCAGGCCCTGGGCGCGAAGATACCAAAGGGCGTGCTGCTGCTCGGACCTCCCGGATGCGGCAAGACGTTGCTTGCCAGAGCGATTGCCGGTGAGGCAGGAGTGCCGTTCTTCCACATCAGCGGTTCGGATTTTGTCGAGATGTTCGTCGGTGTGGGCGCATCGCGCGTGCGGGACCTTTTCGAGACTGCGAAGGCGAACCGGCCGAGTCTGATATTCATCGACGAGATCGACGCGGTCGGCAGGCAGCGCGGCGCAGGGCTGGGCGGCGGTCACGATGAGCGCGAACAGACCCTCAACCAGCTCCTGGTGGAGATGGACGGTTTCGATCCCAACACGGGCGTGATTCTCATCGCTGCCACCAACAGGCCGGACGTTCTGGATCCGGCGCTGCTCCGCCCTGGACGCTTCGACAGGAGGATTATCGTCGACAACCCGGACGCCGTTGGCAGAGAGTCTATCCTTAAGGTTCACGTGCGCGGTAAGCCTCTAGCGGACGATGTGGACGTGGAGAACCTGGCCAGGCGCTCTGTCGGTTTTTCCGGGGCGGATCTATCAAACCTGGTGAATGAGGCGGCGCTGCTGGCGGCAAGGCGAGAGCGAACGCAGATTACCATGGATGATTTCAACGATTCCATCGACCGCGTGGTGGCGGGGCCGGAGCGCCGCAGCAGGCTCATCGGCGAAAAAGAAAAACGGATGGTGGCCTTCCACGAAGTTGGGCACGCGATGGTACTGAATATGTTGGAGGGGGCGGACCCCGTACACAAAGTCTCCATACTGCCGAGAGGAATGGCGCTTGGCTATACGATGCAGCTACCCGCCACGGACAAGTACCTGACCACGAAGACAGAGTTGCTGGACAAGGTTGCCGGTCTGCTGGCCGGACGCTCGGCAGAGGAAATCGTGTTTGGACAGATGAGCACGGGCGCCAGCAACGACCTTGAGCACGCCACGGAGATCGTGCGCGCCATGGTGTGTGAGTACGGAATGAGTGAGGCGATCGGCCCTCTGACCCTGGGCAAGCGTCACGGAAACCCGTTCCTCGGGCGCGACCTGATGGAGGACCGCAACTACTCAGAGGAGATCGCAAAGCGCATCGACCAGGAGGTCCGCTCCATCATCGACTCCCAGCACCAGCGTGCGAAATGCCTGCTCGAGGAGAACCGCGAGAAGATGGACTACATTGCCTCGGTGCTGCTTGAGAAAGAGACCATCGAGCAGGAGGAGTTCGACGCCCTTATGCAGGGAGTCACTCTGGCGGACTGTTCACCGGAACCTCGGGATGACGCCTCGTCCCCCGCTGAGAAACTCCCCGGGGACTCCACCAATCCACAGACAGGCACAAACCCGACGCTGGAACCGGGAATGGCTTAGGGGACGTCCATAGGGAGTGTGTTGGGCTGCACGCGATTGGTTGGGTAGCGGTCAGTGTTCAGAAGATCAGCTCCGGGGCCGCTGCCGGCCCCGGAGCGGCAGTGAGATTCCTTACTTCTTGAGATAGATCGGCGGTGCGATACGGACCACCTGATTTGCCCTCGCCAGTTCTTGCAGCTTGGCGATGTCGACCCTGCCGATCAGCACCTTGTCTTTCAGAACCCATTCGGCGTTCAGCAATCCCAGGGCGCGGAGCTGAGCCATTGTCTTCGATGTCGCGCCGGTTACCCACACCAGCACTTCCACCTTCCCGTCTGACACTTCCAGCTTGTTCGGGATGGCGTACTTGCCTGACTTGCCTTCACTGGCGTACTTCACGAGCAGGTCACGGAGCGTCGCGTCCAGTTTCGCCATAGCTTCGCGTTCAAGCTTCTGACTGGCGGTCTCGCCTGGTTTGGCATCGCGAACGTAAGTGTCCGAATCCCTGTCCGCAAGCTCCACCACGTCAAACTTCCTTCCGGAGACACGCCCATCGACCGGGCGGCGAAGCTCCTCCCTGGCGGGCATAGTTGCTGCGACTCTCGAGGCGTCTGCGGCCGGCTCAGACATCCGCGCGGCCCCGGCGTATCCGCGCCCCTTACTCACGGGTTTCGCCGCTCGTGCGAAGTAGAAATTGGATGATGGGCTCGGCCCAGCCTCAGCTTCTGCGCCGAACACGCCTTCATAGCTCACGCCCTCGGGCATTTCGACCGGCACCGCTATGCGCCGCGGCTTTCCGCCAACCGTGACAATCGTCGGCTCCACGGCTACAAACGAGGTGTACTGCGTCATCAGACCGTATTCGAGCGCGGTGTCGATTATCGCCTCCTTGATCCCCTCCTCGGGTTTGCCCGTCTGAGCGCCCATCAGGTCTCTGTCCATCAACTCATCGACTTTGGCCCGTGCCCAGATGGACGCCAGACTATCGTTCTCCCGCTGCTCGCGTGGCAGGATCAGGTCGAGGGTCTGCTCCCATGGCTTGCCCCCCAGCTTGCCCCGGATGACGATCTTGCAGCCCTTGCGGTCGATGTTCTGCCGCCACGAGTATCTGCCCTTCACCACAAGCGGCTGAGAGCTGAACAGGTCGGGCAGCACTTTGGGGTAGATGTCCGATTCGACTATCGGAGCGCCTCCCCATTCGATGCTGATGTCCGTAAGAAGCGGGCTGCGAATCCGGTCGTAGAACTTCTGCGCGACTCGCTGCCCATCGGAGTTCAGGAGCACGTATTCCGCCGTACCTCTGCCCGCCTCGGCCATCTTGTCGATCAGGAACCTGTTGACCGAATTGCCGATCCCGAAGGTGAAGACTCTCGACTTTGCGGTGTTCTTCCGCACCTCGTTAATAAGCTCGAAGTCATTGCCGATGTAGCCGTCCGTGAAGAGCACTACGATTCGAAGCCGGTTCGGGTCGTTTGCGGGTTCGAGGGCGGACTTGATTGCGGGCAGCATGTATGTGCCGCCGCCGGCGTCGCACTCCTCCAGGTACTTGAGAGCCGCTGCTTCGGTGTCTTTGTTGAATGGCTGGGCACGCTCGAAGAGCTTCTTGACGTCATTTGAGAAGCTGATCATGTTAAACGTGTCGCCCGGGTTGACGTTGCGGATGCAGTGGAGCATAGCCTCCTTGGATTTGGCCATGGGCTCACCCATCTGACTGCCGGACGTGTCGATCACGAAGATCATCTCTTTGGGCGTGATCTGCGCTGCCGTCGGCGACTTGGGCGGCTGCATAATGAGCGTGAAGAAGCCGTTTCCCTCGTCCCTGGCGTGTGTTATGATCCCGGTCTGCACCTGGTCGCTCCCGACCACGTACTTGAGCACAAAGTCTTTGTTCGGTATCTCGCGTTCGTTCTTGAGACGAACGATCGCCGAGCTCAGGCTTAGCTCCTCTATCGTCACTTCGTGCAAGTCGCTGGAAACCGATTGCAGCGGGACGCCCGCCTCGATCTTAACCTGCATCGAAATGTCGTGCCCGGCACGGGTGCCTTTCGGGGTCACCGGAGGCGTGATCTTTGATGCGTCCGGGACGGTGTCTGTGTCCGGCGCCCAACCGGTGCCTTCCCTGCCGGTCGCGTTGCCGGGTATGAACCTGGGGCCGACGACCATCGGGAAGGTGAACTCATACACACCGGCCTCATACTTGAGGATTTGGGTGTAGCTGATGGTGATCTTTACCTTGTCGCCGGGCATTATGTTGGCCACGGACTGGGTGAAGATGTTCGGGCGCTCCTGGTCGAGCAGGCTGGCAACCTGTCCGGCCTCTCGGGCCGCCTCATAGATGGCGCGGGCTTCTTCGCGGCGGTGGATTTCGCCGACTATCACCCGCGTTCCGACGGTCATCTCCATTCGATCTACCGCGGAATCGTTCGGCAGAGGGAACGTATAGATCGCTTCGATCTTCTCATTGGTCGGGTTCTGGAACTCCTGCGTGACAGTCACCCGGGCGATGAACCCCGAGATATCGGCGTCCACATCAGTCCCTTTAAGCGGACAAGCTCCCGCGGGCTTGCCTTCCGGGCCCGCTATAAGCAGCTCACCCGGCGTGGAGGGAGTCTGCTTGAGGTCTATGTCCGCCCGCGTGGCCCTGGTAGACTGATACCCCACCACAATCGAAAAGCACGTCAGCATAAAAGCAAGAACTCTCAGCCATCTAGACATTGTCATTTCCTCCTGTCAGCACTCACTGTTTGAGCGCGTTCAAACGGTTAGACTCCTGCACGCTGAGCATGCTTCAAAGAAAAACTGCGGCAAGATTCCACTGTGCCAGCAAAGATTTTGCCGCGTGCCTCCGGTTGTGATAAGCTATACGATATCCCGGCGACCACTCGGAGGACAACTTGAGCACACAACTCGACCTATTCAGAGCCACCATGGCACATCAGCCTCATGATGAGTTTCTGTACTATGCGCATTATACGCCAGATCTGCTGGAGCGGATGAAAGCACATCTGGGCGCGGCAGATGAGAGGGAGATAAGCGAGAAGCTGGGCATGTATCAACCGGTGGGTGTGGGTCTCACTCCTCCCAGCGGCTACAAGGCCCCCGACTTCTCGCGCTACTTCGAGGGTTTTGATCGTCCGGCCAACGCCTTTATCAATGGCCTGGGCGTGTTGGAGATACCGGGCAGCTCTTACCATTTCACGCACTATGTCAGCCCACTGCGCAATGCGTCCTCCATCGATGAGATTCGCGACTTTCCGTATCCGACGTCGAGTGGCTGGGTCGATCAGGGGATGGCTCAGGCGGTGAAGTCTGCGCACGAGCAGGGGTTAGTGACAATGAGCTGGGTAGGGCATATGTACGAGGACTCCTGGCAGATTAGGGGCTACGAGGAGTTTTTGATGGACATGATAGCGGCCCCCGAGATACCCGAGTACATCCTCGACAGAGTGTACGAACGGAATTTAGCCAATGCCATTGCCGCCGCCAGGGCCGGTGTAGACATCCTTCAGACCGGTGACGACGTGGCCAGCCAGCGTGCGCTCATGTTCCAGAAAGACCAGTGGGTGCGTTTCATGAAGAGCCGGTGGAGCAGAGTCTACGCGGCGGCCCGCGCGATCAAACCGGACATCCAGATATGGTATCACAGCGATGGCAACATCGAGGAGATTATTCCAGACCTCATCGAGATCGGCGTGACGATACTCAACCCCGTTCAACCGGAATGCGTCGACCCGGTCAAGCTGAAGCGCGAGTACGGCAAACATCTGGTGTTCGATGGCGTGGTCGGCACGCAGACGACGATGCCTTTCGGCACACCTGATGATGTTCGCGAGGCTGTGCGGATGTGGAAGCGGGAGCTAGGCGGCGACGGCGCGTTAATCCTAGCGCCCACCCACGTCCTGGAGCCTGAAGTGCCGATAGAGAACATAATGGCGTTTGTTGAGACGGCGAGGATGAAACAGTGATAGATCGAGAGACTGCTGCCGAGCTGATGGTGAGGCTCACTAACTGGTGGAATGCGACCGCAGTTTGGGATTGTGGTATGGCCTTCACCGTCGGGCCTGTTTTCGAGGAATCCTACGAGATCCGGGCAGCGATTATTGCCGGCAAGACTGTGAGCTTAGGCCGGGCCAGGGATGTTGCTCATTCGTTCTGCGACCGCGCGGTGCTGAATCAAGGTCTCGTGGAGCCCAATATGTACACAATGGGCTACGGAGGCAATCGCGATGACAATGGCACTCCAAACTGCTCGTGCGTTGCCGACGCCTGCTCATCGGCTATGGCCTTGGTCGACACCATCAACGCATATCCCGACAGTGCACGCCGCGGGGACTATGTCGTCAGTCTTCGCAAATTCGTGGACTATGTGTTAGACACATATCGTGACGTAGAAGGCGTCATCGGGGTAGGCATACTGGGTCACCAGATCAACCCTATGCCCAAGTACTGGTGTGCGAACTCTCTGTTCATTGAAGTCTTGATCGGCCTCGCCGACATCACTGGCGAGCAGTCCTACTATGACACTGCGGTGCCAATTCTGGATTTCCTGGCCAGGTACCAGTATGAGAAAGTGGAGTGGGGGATTTGGGACTCCTGCGCGCCTGAAGTGATTCTGTACGCCGGCGAGGGGCTGATGGCAGGTCTTGACTCGGATGCAATGAGTCAACGTCTTGGCGTCCATCGTGTCACCGGACCGCGCTACTCACCGCCCGACAGCGACAACGGAAGTGTGACGGGTGACGCTCTGAACCGCCAGAAAGCCGAGGAGCAGCCGGCGTCGTTTGGCGCGGAGGACAATACGCTGGCAGCAGTTCTGAAGCTGCGGATGGACGAGTTTATCGACTGGCTGCATCGCCATCAGGAACCCAGGGGTACCTGGCAGGTTCCAAAAGACAGCCGCTGCTATACAGCAGGGCTGTCCTGGCTGCTGCAGTGGTATATGCGCCGCTTTGGTCCCAGTCGCAAGGTGGAGGAGATGATCGCCCGCCACATTATGCACATGGACTCACCTGAGGCAAAGACCTTCGAAGGGTTGTTCGCTGAGGCCTTTGGCTCAGCGCTTGCGCACTTTTCTGCTGCCTCAGTGGTTGAATACTTATCTCTTGCCGACGCTGACGAAGTCTACTGCTCAGTCACCGATGCCTCGACCCGCTGGGCGTCTGAGCTCTGGTAGGCGTCCTCAGGACGCGATCGCCTGGCACGACTCCAGGCTCAAAACAAAATGCCCCCCGGCTCGAATGAGTCCGGGGGCACCAAAAGAAACTTTGCTGATGCAAACAGCCCATCCGGCATTCCATTGCTGCGCGTGCCGCTCAAGGGGCCTCTTGCATCAATGGCAGGCCGAAAGGCCTTAGCGCCTCAGGAATTCTCGGGAAATGTCTCATCGTTCCCGAGACGCTTATCGCAACTAGTGGTAGGTTTTACGGGCTCCACTTTCACTTCTTGCCCGAGTGCCGGAAGTCACACATCCGGCATCACATTCATCCGGATTCCCCCTTTCGCAAACGCAGCATTGTCCCAATCGGACACGGGCACTCTCCGCAGATCCCACAGACACACACTCCGAAGAGATGCGCGCAACAAAGTCTGGCGAAGCTGCAGATGCGCCTCTAATTGTAGTTTATCACACCCCAGGCGCATTGTCAATGCCTATGTACCGTAATTATCAAATTCTTCGCCGCGTATAAAGTCTGAGAACAAACTTGTCACGGTGTCGCCCTGCACTGGTGCCAGAGACTGCCCGCACGACGGCCTCGGGTGGTCTCCTGTCGGACGCGCTATTTGACCCCTGATTCCGTGCGACTGTAAAATAGCTCGTTGATGCTTGAGACCGGACGAATCTGATCTCTTGTAGCGAAAGTCCAGAAAGCTTGAATCATATGGCCAAATGTCTGGGAAGTCTCCTCGGTCTGCTTGCAGCGATAGCCTTATGCGGCGGATGCGGCCGTGATCGCCACACCGATGGAAGAATGACCGTAGTCGCCAGTATCGCCCCTTTGGCATCATTGACGAGGGAGGTGGGCGGCGACCGAATCCACGTCGAGCTGTTCGTGAGACCGGGACAGAATCCGCACGTCTTCGAGCCAACTGGCGAGCAAATGAAAGCCCTCAGCCGGGCAAAGGTGCTCGTGCTCAACGGGTTGGCTCTGGAGTACTGGGCGGACAAGGCAGTTAAAGGCTCAGGCAATAGCGATCTGCTGGTTGTGGATTCGTCCGAGGGTATCACCGCGGTGGATGATGAAGACGCCGGATCCAGTTGTCTCTGGACATCCTCGTCCAGAAACGGCTGCGGGCACTCGCACTCGGCCACCGAGCGGAGCCGAGGGGCGGGACACCCGGCGGGCAACCCGCACGTCTGGTTGGATCCTTTGCTCGCGGCCAGACAGGTCGAGAATATATGCGATGGCCTCTGTCGCGCGGATCCAGGCAGCGAAAGCTACTACAGGAGCAGGGCAAGCAGGCTCACAGCAAGGCTCCGTGAGCTGGACGTCGAGATTCGCTCGGAGGTCGACTCGTTCTCAACTCGCGACTTCATCACATTTCATCCCTCGTGGATATATTTTGCCAACAGATATGGTCTACGGCAGGCCGCGGTCATTGAGGAGTTTCCCGGCAAGGAGCCGTCCGCAGCTTACATCCGCGAGGTGATCGATGTGGCAAGGCGGGTGAAGGCCAGGGCGATCTTTGCGGAGCCGCAGTTTCCCAGCAGTGCGGCAAAAGTCGTAGCGGACGAGTGTGGCGCCCGGGTGCTGATGCTCGATCCAATGGGCGTGCCGCCAGACTATGACTACTTTGAAACCATTCGCAAGGCCGTCTCGACCATGAAAGAGGCCATGAGATGAATTGTTGCCCTGAACGTAATCCGGCAATACGTGTGCGAGACGTGAGCGTTTCGCGCGGGGATGTCACGATGCTGGAGAATGTGTCATTTGAAGTTGGCCTGGGAGAGTCAGTGGCGATCATAGGGCCAAACGGCGCAGGCAAGACGACTCTACTGAAGGTCATCCTTGGGCTTATGCAGCCGGATGCGGGCACGGTGGAAGTGCTTGGCAGACCGGTGGAAAGACTGGGCGAGCTGCGGCGGGGGATCGGATACGTGCCGCAGATACAGGGAGTTGACCTCACTTTCCCGATAAGCGTTTACGAAACAGTTCTCATGGGCACATACGGTAACCTGGGCCTGCTGCGCAGGCCGGGAGCCGCGGAACACCGCAAGACCGTCGATGCGCTTGAGAAACTGGGAGTGATCGACCTCAGAGCGCGACCCATTGCCCGACTGTCCGGCGGCCAGAGACAGAGAGTCTTCCTCGCCAGGGCGCTGGTTAATCAGCCGCAATTGCTGCTTCTTGACGAACCGACCACCGGTGTTGATGTGGCCACTACCGAGAGCCTGTACTCACTTCTGAAGACTCTGAAAGACGATGGAATGGCAACGGTGATGGTCTCGCACGATATCGGCGTCGTCGCGAACTACATGGATACCGTTGCCTGCCTGAATCGCTGTATCGTCGCGCACGGTCGACCCGACGAAGTGCTGGATAGTGACGCGCTTGCCGGGATGTACGGCTGCGACGCCGCATATTTTCATCACGGACGTGCCCCTCACGTTGTTGTGGAGGAACACAATGGCTGACCTCCTGGAATACTCCTACATGCAAAGGGCGCTGGTTGCAGGCGTGCTGGTAGGTGGACTGTGCGCTCTGATCGGGGTGTACGTGGTTCTGAAGGGCCTGGCGTTTATCGGGGCGGGGATATCGCACGCGTCGCTTGGCGGAATCGCTCTGGGAGTCGCTGCCGGTGTGAACCCGATACTCTCGGCTTTCGCGTTTTCCGTGCTGGTGGCCTGGCTGATTGGTGTGGTGTCCAAGCGCTTGAGCGTGCGTGAGGACACCTCCATAGGCATCTTCTTCGCCTCCGCCCAGGCGCTCGGCGTGCTCATCATCGGACTTATGAGAGACTACCAGGTGGATTTGCTCGGCTACTTGTTTGGCAGTATCGTATCGGTAACCCCCGCGGATGTATGGATTGCCGGAACGGTGACTTTTCTTGTCGTGTTGCTGGTTGTGCTTCTGTTCAAAGACCTGCTCTTTATGGTCTTCGACTCGGAAATGGCCACCGTTACGGGAGTGCCGGCGTCCAGACTCTACTTTCTGCTGCTTACCCTTATCGCGCTGACCGTGGTCGTCGCGATCAAGGTTGTGGGCATAGTGCTGGTCTCCGCGCTGGTTGTCACACCGGCCGCCGCCGCCTACCAGCTTACGGAGAGCTTTCGGAAGATGATGGCCATTTCGGTGGTGTTTGGGGTGGCTAGCTGTGTGGCCGGCCTCATTTTGGCGGACGTTCTGCGTATCGCCCCCGGCGCCACCATAGTGATGTTTGTCACTGTCCTCTTCTTCTCTTGCGCGCTGGTATCGCCGCGCAGGCGCAGAAAGCGAGCATCAGCTTCATAGGGGCCGTGCCTTTCTGCCGGCCCGGGATGGGTGGCGTGGGTCGCCCAAAGCCGTAGGGGCCGTGCCTCTGTGCCGGCCCGGAATGGGTGGCGTGGGCCGCCGAAAGCCGTAGGGGGGCCGTGCCTCTGTGCCGGCCCGGAATGGGTGGCGTGGGCCGCCGAAAGCCGTAGGGGGGCCGTGCCTCTGTGCCGGCCCGATGCTCTGCCGTTGCATTACTCCGGGAGGTGGCAGAGCACCTCCCCTACACGTTCTCGTTTCTAGCCCGTTCGATGGTCTCTTCGGCGAACTTGCGCCACTCGCTGTCCGGGTAGCAGTTAAGAAAACTGGTGAGAGTAGAGACGGCGCCGGCCGGGTCGTTCATCTCGGTCAGTCTGATCACTCCGACCTTCAGCAGCGACATCTGTGCTTCGGGACTCTCGGGGAAGAGATCGGCTATCCGCCTGAACTCCATCTCGGCCTTGCGGGGCTGCCCGCTCTCGTCCAGGTATGTTGCCAGTCTGAACCGCACATCTGGGGAAAGCGACGCAGACTTCCAGAATTGCGTCATCTGCTCGGATACCTCGAGGGCTTCCTCTTCCCGGCCCTGGTGGCTGAAAAGGTCGATCGCTGTGTTGTAGTAGGGCAGAGACTGGCTTTCTTCCCGGAGCAGTGCCCATATCCGGCCCAACTGGGCATAGGCGAAGGCGTTGTCAGGGTCGTAGGTCAACAGCAGTTCGTACTCGCGCGCGGCTTCCAGAAGGTTGTCTTCGCTTTCGCTTGCGTCTGCGTTGGCTGTCAGATACTCGCGTTCTCCCTGCAAGGCCATATTGCCCAGTAGTGCGACCGCCACGCCGAACCCGAACCCGCCCAAATGGCTCCAGTATGCCACGTGCCTGAGGTTGAATCCGAGCAGGTTGTCCCTGTACAGACCGAGTATGCCCAGGATGAGCTGCACCAGCATGAACACCATGATCACCAGCAGAGCCGGTATCTGGGCACGGTCGATGCGCAGGTTCTCGCGGTGGAATCTGACGGCATATACGCCCATTACGCCTGCAACCGCGCCCGAGGCTCCCACTATCGCGCGTGTCGCGTAGTATGGCGGAAGGGTGGCGTAGACTATGCCGACGTGCAGCAGGCTGGCGGCAAAGCACGCGCCGATATAGAACATGCAGTATTCCAGTTTTCCGGTTACTCGCTCGATACGTCTGCCGAAGAGGTACAACTGGAGCATGTTCAGGGCCAGGTGTACCGGACCGTCGTGAAGGAAGTTGCAGATGAACAGACGGCCTATCCGGATTTCGGAGGGTATGAGCCCGTAGTTTAGCACAGCGTGGTGCAGGTCGCCGCGAGACAGCAGATAGGCAGCCACGTTGATCAGGATGATGCCATACGTGACTATGGGTATTGCCTCGAGGCGCAGCGCCAGGCGCTGCGTTCTGTTTTCAATCGTGCTGTGCGACAATTTCTTCTATCTCGTAGTGGGCCCCGCTCCCAAAGTCGCCATTCAGCGCGTCAGTGAGTTCTGCTTCAAGCGCGTTAAGCACACTCCCAAAGGAGTGTAACCGCGTCCCACACCTCCCCCCTCCGTTTCGGGGGGGGTTAGGGGGAGGTGTTCCACTTGTGGTGGACAGTCGGAACGCCTTTCGGTGAGACGCGTCAACCTCCACGATTCTCCTGTAGCGCTCTATCGCGAGCCGCATTATCTCAACCGACTGGTCATTTTCACCGCGCCCAAGCGCCAATGACGCGCCGATGCGCAGTGCATAGAAAGCCGCCAGATTGCCCATACACGCAGCGTCTCTTGCGAGGATCGGCAATTCTTTCTCGCCCGAAGCGTTCCGCATCCCTTTCTCGGCGGCTGCGACCGCCTGCTCGGACAGGTCGCCCAGTTCTTCTATCAGCTCGTCGGGTCCGTATGCTTCGTCCGGCGTTCCTTCGGCGATATATGCGGCCGGGGACACTGCCCTATCGCCCGTAATCTCCTCCCACCAGCTTGTTTCGCCATCCGGTTCTATCTGGCCGAGGATGTCGCGCACGGAGAGAAGCTTCAGTGAGTCTTCATTTACCACTGCCGACAGAGCGGCCACAAGTGATGCTCTCCCGGGCCTATTCAGATAGAGGTTCACGAGTTCCAGGGCCCGTGAACCGGCCTGAAAACCGGGTATCAACCGCCTGTTGCGTTCAAGCCATTTCGGATGCCTATCGGCCAGAACTCTCTCAATGTCTTTTCCGCCCCACACCGTGTACCAAACCATATCGCGCTGCCACTGATAAGCGAACGCATTGTCTGATGTGCGTGGGAAGTCCGACGCGGAAAGGGGCCACAAGTTGAACCCGCGCACGCCGGACTGGGCAAGGTTCTCGAGAATCTCTTCGGTGGTGTCGTAGGAGAAACTTGTCCAGGGCTGAAAGTTGGCCACTGGAAGATCGGCAACCACATTCTCTGCACCTACCAGCTCAACCCAGGAGCGGAATCGAGAATCAGGTTTTGCGTCGACCAGATACTTGTCCGTGTATGGTACAAAGTAGAGTACGTCTCTGCCGTGTCTTCTTTCTGGGAGGCTGGGGGCGGACTTGTCCGGCCAATCCTCGGGTGAGATGCACAATGCGGCGTCCGGACGCACGGCGTCCATCACGGCGACCACATTCTGGAGTGTGTCCCAGGCTCTATTCACGCTAACCACGATTCCACTAAACTCAGGATAGCTTTCCAGCACGCGGCGCAGGCAACCGCAAAGGCGGGTTTCATCAACCCCGGAATCCAGCGTGAATTTGAGATAGACGGCGACCTGATACGCGGCCGCGTTTTCGAGTATCCAACGGTGGAGTGACGAACTGTATGCAAGACTCTCGTCATCCGAGTCCGCAGTGTCCAGTTGCGTCTGGCTGTCAACCAGCGCGGGGAATGGGTTGTCGTATACCAGCACAAGGCCGTTCAGATTAGAGCTGTCATACATTCGGAACAGCTTCTGCCAAACGCTCTTGTCGAAGAACCACTTGCACGCGGGATCGTTCACCCGGTCACGCAGTGTTCGTCCTGTCGGCACGTCCAGGGGGCAAGGCACGCTCAGCGCGCGCAGCATCTCGGTGGACGCTGTCATTCCGAACGAACGTGAGGAATCTCCTTGAGGGAGGTTTCTCCCTGCGGTCGAAATGGCATGTTGGGAATCTTCAGGCTTAGTCACAATAGCCATAGTATACCAGATTCACCGAGGTTTGGGATAAGCCCTTGCCTCAGTCTGCTCTGCAGAAGTCATGTTGCGGTTTGTGCTATAATATGGCTCACGTGGAGTGCTGGCAAAGGATCATGGCCTGTGCGGCATGGACTTTGCCCGTTTTCGTTGACGGAGGTAAGCAATGACTTTTGGCTTGAGAGGCAGATCGGCCACTCGGGCCGCCAGGAAGAGTGTTGATGCTCTTCCCGACGGTCTGTGGACCAAGTGTCCCGGTTGTGGCGAGATACTTTTCAATAAGGAACTTGAGAAGAACCTGCGGATATGCGGCAAATGCGGCCACCACTACCGGTTGGGCGCGTGGTATCGCATAAAGATCACTGTCGACGACGACAACTTCACCCAGTTTGATGAGCACCTCTCGACTGTCAATCCACTCGACTTCCCGGACTATGACGCCAAGATCGTCAAGGGCAGACAGTCCTCCGGCCTGCAGGAAGCGGTCATAACAGGCGTCGGCGAGATCGGTGGTCACAAGACGGTGCTGGGAGTGGCGGACTTCGGGTTCATGGGCGGAAGTATGGGCGGAGTCGTCGGAGAGAAGATTGTCCGCGCCATGGAGTACGCCGTTGAAAACAAGCTCCCTGTTGTGTTGTTCACAGCGTCCGGAGGCGCAAGGATGCAGGAAGGCATCCTCTCGCTGATGCAGATGGCAAAAACTGCCGCGGCGTGTGCGAAACTGCACGAAGCCGGTCTGCCCTACATAGTCGTGTTTACTGACCCGACAACCGCCGGGGTGCACGCCAGCTTCGCGTCAATTGGCGATTTCACTTTCGCCGAGCCGGGAGCGCTGGTCGGGTTCGCGGGGGCCAGGGTTGCTCAGCAGGCGGGCGTGATACACAGGCCGGACAATTTCCAGAAGTCAGAGTTCCAGTTGGAGCACGGGATGGTCGATCGAGTAGTATCCAGGCGGGAACTCAAGGGTGTGATTGAGAAGACGTTGAACTTCTGCCTCGGGAAAGCGGCAGGCCCGACACTCTTGTCGGGCGATAAGGAGAACGGCAATGAGTTCTGATCAGTGGAACGTTCTCGATTTTGAGAAACCAATAGCCCAGCTTGACGACCAGATAGCGGAGATTAAGCGACTCACGCAGGAGCGCGGCGAGGAGCGGGCGGAAGACATCGCCGCGTTGGAGGCTGACCGAGATCGTCTGCTTGCCGAGGTGTTTCAAAACCTCAAGCCTTGGGATCGAACTCTTCTCGCCCGCCACCCGAAGCGGCCATATACCCTGGACTACGCGAGGCTCATGTTCGATGACTATACTGAGCTTCACGGCGACAGGCTCTTTGCGGACGACCACGCGATGGTCGGCGGAATCGCGACCCTGGACGGTCGCGAGGTGATGTTTGTTGGCCAGCAGAAGGGCCGCGACCTTAAAGACCGGCAGTACAGAAACTTCGGCTCGGCCAAGCCCGAAGGCTATCGCAAGGCGCTCAGGCTGATGAAGCTGGCGGCGAAGTTCAAACGTCCCGTGATATGCTTTGTGGATACGCCTGCGGCGGACTGCAGCGTCGGCTCCGAGGAACGCGGGATCAGTGAGGCTATCGCCCGGAACATGATGGAGATGAGCGCTCTTCCTACCCCGATTGTGGCCGTCGTGCTCGGCGAAGGAGGTAGCGGCGGTGCCATCGGAATTGCGGTCGCCGATCGTGTGATGATGATGGAGAACTCGGTATACTCGGTGATTCCTCCGGAGGGCTGCGCGGCAATCCTCTGGCGTGATCCGACCCGAGCCAAGGACGCCGCTGAGGCGCTGAAGATCACTTCACAGGAAGCGTTACAGCTTGGAGTCGTAGATGAGATCATCCCTGAGCCGCTCGGTGGCGCCCACCGAAGCGCCGAGATGGCCGCGAAGAACGTGAAATCAGCGATCATCAAGAGCCTGGATGAGTTGGGGAAACTGTCCAAGACCAAGCTGCTCGATCAGCGGTATAAAAAGTTCCGTGACATAGGCGCGTGGCAAGAAGCGCCTGCGCCAGTGGTTCAGGATACTGACGAAGGCTAACGTGCTGATGTGTGAGCGATGACAGAGCACATGACCGATATTGGGCTCTTGGAACTAGCTGAAAGCGTGTCCGCTCTTGTGGAAGAGATCACTACAGGCAAAGTCCAGCCATACAGTGAGGACGTGCAGAAGCGGGCAATGGAGGCATTTTCGCGCCTTGACTTGCCGGGCTATTCGAACAGCCAGCTTGCTGATGCTGTTCAGACCTGCTTGGTGGACGTCCTGAGTTGCGACAACGCGTCTTGGGACACTCCACCGGGAGCCTTTGAGGAGAACCGCGAGGCATTGCAGAGCCTTATTGATGTGGGTTCGTGAAACACGCTATGCTTCGGGACAGTTTCAGCAGGACCGGTGTTTCGGGATTTGAGGGTTGGGCCGCGGGTGATCGGCTTGAGTATAGAGTTTTGAACCCAACCCGGAAATCCCGAAACTACTCAGGCTCGCATGTTTCGGGACTTCCGTTCCGCCGGGCTCCACTCAAGTCCCGAAACACCCCGTTCGGCTATGTTTTCGGCGGCTGCGTAGCAGCCCGCCGCATTCTTTTTGTTGGAGGTTTGGACGTTGAACAAGGCTTGGTATGCGCTTCGCAGGACGATTCGGTGTTTCGGGATTTGAGGGTTGGGCCACGGGCCAGAGGCTTGAGTATAGAGTCTTGAACCCAACCGGGAAATCCCGAAACTACTCAGGCTCGCATGTTTCGGGACTTCCGTTCCGCCGTGCTCCACTCAAGTCCCGAAACACCCCGTTCGGCTATGTTTTCGGCGGCTGCGTAG
>CAYSLA010000041.1:21576-22066 GCA_964431685.1 uncultured bacterium
CAGGCCGGCACATTCATTTTGTTGGAGGTTTGGACGTTGAATAAGGCTTGGTACGCGCTTCGCAGGACGATCGTGCCGTGGAAAGTCGATGAGTCGCTGTCGGAGTTGGTTGATTTCTGCAAGAGCAATCATGTTGATGAAGTCATCATAAAGGTGGACACCGAGGAGTTTACCCACGGGATCCCCCCCATAGAGTGGCTGGATGCCTATCTGCCCGTGCTGCACCGGACTAAGGCCGAGCTGACCCGCGCCGGCGTGGTGTTCTCGATAAACCCCTGGGTTACCCTTGTCCATTGTGACCGGGGCCGCGACGTTCGAAAGACCTACCCCGGCATCGATATGATCGTTGGCCACGACGGCGTAGAATGCAAGGCGTGTTCCTGCCCGATATCGCCTGGCTGGCGGCGGGTGACCCGTGAGCTCTGGAACCGGTACGCTTCCACGGAGCCTGCAGTTATCTGGGTAGAGGACGATATCCGTCTTCTGAACC
>CAYSLA010000041.1:22166-24168 GCA_964431685.1 uncultured bacterium
GCTTCCACGGAGCCTGCAGTTATCTGGGTAGAGGACGATATCCGTCTTCTGAACCACGACCCGGCAAAGTATGGCTGCTTCTGTGATCTTCACATGCGTGAGTTCAGCAAGCGTGTAGGGCACAACGTTTCGCGAGAGGAACTGGTCAGCGCGATGTTTGCTCTTGGCCAGCCGCACCCGTACAGAGCTGCCTGGATGGAAATGAACCGCGAGCTTGCGAACGATACCGTCGCATTTCTCGCGAAATCCGTGCACGAGGTGTCCCCCCAGACAAGCCTGGGCCTCATGTCCAGCGCGCCGAACGCCCACTCCATAGAGGGTCGCAATTGGAATGAGTTCACCACTGCGCTGGCGGATGGCAAACAGTTATACGCCCGACCGTGCATGAGCAACTACAGCGAGGGTTCACTGCGAGGGCTCTACGAGTCCGAGTTCTTCCTCAAACAGACCGTGCACTGTCTCGGATCTGGTGTCAATGTGCAGACTGAAGTTGAGAACTGTCCATTCACTGGCTACAGCAAGTCCAGGGCGTTTACGTTCGCGCAGATGGCCGTTTCATTTGTGTTTGGATCCGATGGCGTGACGATGAACCTGTTTGACCACCTCGGGTCGCCCATAGACGACATCGACCCCGGAATGGGTGTGATGCTGCGTGAGAAGAAGCAGTATCTGAACGCCTTGGCGGAAAGATGCCAGGGCGGAGCGGTGTCGGGCGTCGGCATACTGCACGTCGCGGACGGGGCACAGCACGTCCACAACCGGCCGGGGGCGGGCTTCATGGGGATTGCGCCGGATTTCCAGGGATGGACGGAGACTCTCTCCAGTCTGGGTCTCGCCTGGACATTTGGCGATTCGCCGGTCAAAGCCATCACCGGTCAGGCGTTCCGCTGTCTTGATGATGCAGCTATCCGGAAGATGCTGTCCGGCGGAGTGCTGATCGATCTATCGGCTGCGGCGTGCCTTGAGGACCTTGGATACGGCGACCTGATCGGAATCAACATCAAACGACAGTTCCACAAGAACACCGAGCCCATCGCCGCCGAAGAATGGTTCGAGCCGGAGTTTGGCGGCGAGAGCCGAAAGTATATGTCTATGACAATCCCCGGTCTTGGCGGAGACCCGCTTCTGGGCGATGTTGAGCCTGCGGTCGGTGCGAGGGTTATATCCAGGCTAGTGGACCCGGATACCAACGCAATCTACCCATTCGTGACTCTTTACGAGAACTCCCTTGGCGGCAGAGTGGCGGTATATCCGCTCGAGGCGACTTCCAGCTTTGGAGTAGCATTCTTGAGTCCCTATCGCAAGCAGCAGATTTCATCAGTGCTGAACTGGTTGACAAAGGGCACGATTCCGATGGAGGCGTGTGGAGGCGAGTATCCGCTGGCGTTCCGAAGCGATTTCGCGGACAGGACCGTTGCTGGCACGTTTAATCTCACCCTTGACACATGGGATAGCGTGGAACTGGTTTTGGATTCCGGCGGGCGGACCGTGAAGCGAATCGAGCGCCTGGACGAGTCCGTCGCGGCGTGGGTTGAGGAGTCTGCTGCGACGATCACCGTCGATGGCAAACGGCTAAAGATCGACATTCCACGCGCCCTTGCGCCATTGGCGCTTGCCGCGCTGACGATCTGGTGGAGTGTAAGAGCTCAGACTCGCTGAGTACTACGTCATGCCGGACTTGATCCGGCACCCATCCGGAGAAGGTATGGGTCCTGAATCAAGTTCAGGATGACGTGGTTTCTCACAAAGACTGAGCTCTTACGGTGGAGTTCGTAGGGGAGGACCTCTGCGTCCTCCCACAAACGTTCAGTCAGAGAGGAAACTGCAAAATGCACATCTATGATACCGGCCAACACCCGCGCAGCAAGATCCTCGAGATCGTTACCTCAAAAGTAGAAACGGTTGACTCGGGGATAGAGCGTGTGTGCCGTGATATAATCGCTCACGTTCGAGTGCGCGGTGATGAGGCCCTGCTGGAGCTCGGCAGGAAGTTCGACAGCCC
>CAYSLA010000042.1:0-16778 GCA_964431685.1 uncultured bacterium
TGCTGACAGCGTGCTTGTGTGCCCCGACATGGGCGGGAGGACATTTGCGAGCGTGTGCGGCATCGCCCCGCATCGGATGGATATGGAATGTATAAAGAACCCCAACCAGCCTTTCAACAACTTTGGCGGAGGCACAATCTGGCCGGCACCCGAAGGAGGCAAGTTCGGTTTCAACTACGATGGCGACACTTGGAGGGTGCAACCAGCAATCAACAATGAACCTTTCACGGTCGTCTCGCAGAGCAGTAACAGCGTAATTCTCGAGAAGAGAGTGAATCTGTCAAACAGAGCGGGGACAGTCGTCGATACCGTGATACGCAGAGAAGTCTCGCTGGTTGACCATATCCCGAATGTGCTGCGGGCGGCTCCAGTGAAGGGATGGTTGTCCTACAAAACTCACGACAGATTTGAAGTGCTCAACAGAGTCTCCACGGAAGAGGCACTGCTGGCCGCCTGGACGCTCGAGCAGTTCGACACTTCCAATCATACTGAGGCGTTTTGCATCGTGGAGAACCCGCACGACGCCATCAACTTCGACTTCTACGCCCACCCCGGCGAGCGAATTTCATACTATGAACACGGATTCTGTTACAGGACCGACGGCCAGGGTGCGGGGCAGATCGGAATCAAGCAATCCGCATCGGCGTCCTTTGTAGGATTTCGAGACGTATCTCGAGGCGTTGTCTGCATCCGCGAGAACCGCAGCCCCGAGGGGGGAATCTTCTTCAACATCGCTGACAATGCTCAGCCCGACGGGCCCTACTCCGCCGCCGACAACTACTCCATATTCAATTCCGATCCGGATATGCAGGCTTTCGAACTGGAGACCGTCGGCAGTGCTCTGCTGGCAGATGGCCTGCTGAAAGGATCGGAACTGGTCTCAATCACAAGTTTTGCCGTTTACCAGAACCCAGGCGATGCGGTCCGACTGGTGGATCAACTGCTGGGCGGCAGATCATAGCAACGAGGGCATAGTGCGACAAACCGCAAGGGATTGACTTGGGCTGCGCCGCGACGTCTAGTTGTGGCACGCAGTGAGAAGGAAAGGAACCAAAAATGGGATATCTGATTCAGCAGGAACGCGACGCAAGGCTCGCGAATCTTCACAAGATTATGAGCGCCAGGGATTTGGACGCTGCGCTCGTGTACTATGACGAATTCAACATAGGCAACGGCTGGTATCTGACCGGCTGGTGTCCGCAGTTCGAGAGTGGAGCCGTGCTGGTTCTCCGGACCGGGGAGCCGATGATCCTGGGTGGACCGGAGAGCGAGCCATTTGCGAAGCTCGACAGCGCCATAACTGACACTCGCAACTTCCCTGTGTTCATGGTTCCGGACGAGGAATATCCTAACGCAACCATAACTGACTTTCCTGCGCTGTTCTCCGAACTCAAAGGCAGACTTGGCAGTGTCAAACGCATTGGGCTTGCGGGCGGCGGACGGATGCCCGCAGAGTGCTACAAGCAGATCGTTGATGGCTTCGCCGGAGTTGAGCTGGACGACATTACCGACGAGTTCGTGGAGCTGAGATTCATTAAGTCCGACTGGGAAAGGGCGCAGATTCGTGCGGCTTTCGCCATGGCGGACGAATGCTACGACGCAATGAAGAAGATGGTGGCTCCGGGCGTCTCGGAGATTGAGGTTGCGGCAGCGGGAGAATACGCGGCAAGGAGTCGCGGTGCGAGCGGTTTCGGTTTCAGCGCGATTGTCGGAAGCGGCAAGAGGGCTAATGCCGTTGTACCCACCGCAAGCTCCAAGAAGCTTGAGGCCGGCGAGATGGTTATGATTGGCCTCGCTCCAAAAGTGAACGGATACGCCGGAGTCATCGGCGACTTGTTGGCCGTGTCCGGAAAACTCACTGCAGAACAGAGCGAGTGCATCGAATACCTGCGGGAGGCTTTCAGGCTGACGCGGGCTCAGTTGGTTCCGGGCAAGATAGGCAGAGAGATACACGCACCTGCCCAAGCCTACTTCGAGAAGCACGGACTGAGCAAGTACCTGGTCTGTCCTTTCGCACACACGATCGGACTGCACGAAGCTGAGTCCCCATTCTTCGGCCCGAACAGCGACGACGTTCTGAAGCCCGGAATGACGGTCTGTGTGGACGTGAGTTTCTTTGGCCACCCGCAGTTCAACGGTGTCCGAGTCGAAACCGGCTATGAGATCACAGCGACGGGCGCTGTCCCGATGAGCCCAAAGATGGACAAGATCTGCTCCGGCAGTTAGACACGAGGCGGGAGGTGTATGGCGCGCGGTCCAGCGCGCCATACTTTCCTCACAGCCCGGCCATGTGCAGCAACGAAGTCAGAACGGAGCTGCCAGACTAACAAGACCCCAAACAAACGAAAGACATCATATATGGTGAATGCGTTCGGATGGAGACCGGCACTTCTGATGGTCGGAGGGGGCTGCACCGTTGCTCTCCTGTGTTCTCTTCCGTTTACGGGCAAGGCTCCGTCTCACGGTCTCCAGAACGTTCAGGAGCACTTACTGCTCAGCCTGAAGCGAGTTCTTGCCAACTGCCACTCATATCCGATATTGGTGGTGGGGCCGTCGGTGTTTGCCACCTATTTTGTGGTGCAGTCGACAATTGGCAAGAAGTTCCTCACCGACTGTTATTCACTGAGGCCTGAGTTGGCATCAACATACACGTTCTGTATGATGCTGACCGCGATGTCTTCGGCCATAGCCGGGGGATTCCTCTCAAGATGGCTCGGTAATCGCAGAAAACCCATCCTGGTGATATCCACGCTGTTCAACGCAATTGCCGGACTACTGATCATATTCGCGCTGACACATCAACTTGCCTCAGAGTGGATTCTCGCTGCCTATATGCTCTTCGGAGCGTCCTCGTGCGCAAGTGTGATATCGTGTTGCTCGATGAAAGAAGTGAACCACGCCGGCGCCGCTGCCACGTCGGTGGGCACTCTGAACGGCGCTGCCTACGTTCTGGTCGCCATTCTGGTGACCTGCTCTGGACTGGTCCTTGGGCTGTATAGGGAACAGGCGCTTGTCACTCCTGCAGCCATCGTATACCCTGTGGAAGCCTACAGAACACTATTCGCAGGTATGCTGGCAATCTCGGTCTGCGCGTTCGTTAGCTCCCTCTTCATCCGTGAGACCTACGGATGCAATGTCAGCGACGCGCCCCTGAGGTAGTCTCAGCAGCCCGCAGCATAGACTACACTTCGAGCCAGTCGAGCTGGACAATATGGGCTAGTCCACCGACAAACCAATATGCAAAAGACCATCGCGGTTTGGACTTGACAACAGCCACAACAGAATACGAAAATATACCCGGCACTAAACAAGTTCACTGAACGGAAGTCACTACGTGGGCGATGCATGTTTCTGCTGGCAGATCTTGGCCGAAACTGGAACGCTCGCAAACGGGGACTGGCAGCGAGAGACTGGCATGCCTTAGGGAAATCGGGAGGATATTACCGTGCACTTGGAACGGCTGCAAAGAACCCTCTGAGCTGATGTTCAAGGACGTCGGAACACTGACTTCTAAGACAACTGCGGATCAGATACGCACTGTGCGCAGAGTCTACGAGGTGCCGTTCTTCAATTACGAGCGCGGAGATGGTGCGATTTCTCAAGACGGGAACCGAGGGCACGCAAGCCGCCGTCCGGCTGGTAAGATCTATCACGGGACGAACCTATGTCGCAAGCCACGGTTACCACGGCTGGGTGGATATGTGGAGACCGGGCCAGACAAAAGGCATTCAGAAAGAGACCTGGGAGGTAATCCCTCTGGCCCACTGAGTTTCTTTCAATTTGATGCATTACGAAACTCCTTGTCCGTCATCAGCAGGTTGGCATAGTTAGTGAGGATGGCGTCGATTCCCATCTGGAGCCGCTCTCTGGATTCCTCGACAATGTTCTCATGTCCAAGCGATTCTTCATTGGAAAAGAGGTTACATATGATCCCATGTGCGTGTGCCCGATCAAGCACCTCATCCAAACACGGCACACAAACACCCCTCCAGTCTGTCCCGAACCAACTGCCAGCGTCGCGTTCCTTGATATCTGCCCAGTCCATCTCCGTGATGATCCCTTGTACGCTCGTAGTCCGGAGGATATCCGGATCGTGGCAGACCACCAGCTTTCCATCGCGACACCCCCATAGGTCCGTCTCAATCTCGTCAACTACAAGTCCTACAGCCGCCCCGAACGACGCGAGCGTGTTCTCCGGACAAACGCCGCTCAAGCCCTTGTGAGCCACGATGTGCGGGAAGGGCCGCACTTCTCCATTGTTCATTCATGTCAACACTTTCTCGATATTCTTATACGGACGATCAGAACGTCGCCAGTACCTTCGCGTAGCCGGTGAACCCAGTCACCAAAACCGACTCCCTCTCGGCATTGTAGTCGCCGCCTGTCACTTTTGTCGCCCTGGCGCCGACATCTATACGCTGGAGATTGGTGAGCAGGCCTCTTGCGCGAACATCTCGCTCTACGTCGCAATAGGTCCTGAGGTCATCTCTGGGCACCACCGCCACTCCATAGGCAGGGATGAATATTGGACATTCGGAACCCAGATCGCGCAAGAAGAACGTAAACGCGTGCTCTTCCCAGCGCACCAGCACCCTTGTGGGCTCTGAGCCCATATCCAGATTCGCTGCGTTAATGGTGAAATCAAGTCTTAGATCCGAACTGGCCTCGCCAACCAGCTCTCCGCGTTCTACGCCAATCTCAACGTTGCTCGGTTGATCTTTCCAGAGTATAGCTGCATCCGCCATCATACTTTTGCTATCCTTCTTTCTGAACTAATCCGACACGCCCATACTGGCGCTTCTTGCTTCAACTACCGTGTCGCGTCAGCCTTGGCTCGCGTATCAGAAACGTACTTCTGCCAGCCGACCAATCCGAACTCGTTCTCCAATTGGTCGATATCCAGGTCTTCGGAAACCATCGTGATGCGCATCCGGGCTTCTCTGACCATCAACTGGCAGTCGATCTTACTCCCGTACTTCTTCATAATGTCCGGAAGCTTGAGCTGGTTGCCGTCCAGATGGTAGATTCGGCTTTGCATATTCACGTCGCTCGCGATCCACAGGGGATGGTGCCCGAAGATAACAGTGCTGGTCCTGCTGCCTCCTATTGCCAACGTACTTCCGTCGCGATCATAGATAACCGCTTCCCAGGGAAACGCACAGACCAGTGGAACCCCGGAAGTCAGGGCCCAGCTGCTTATAAGCGCGCCGCCGTACGTGTAGGAAGGAAACACAAGAATGTCCACGCCCTTCGCAATGTAGTTCCACATCAAGTCCGGGTAGTTCTCGTCCATGCAGATTGCGGTGCCCACTCGCAGTCCATCAAGCAGTATTGTGTCCGGGGCAATGACTCCGGCGCGTATTCCGACATTCAGTTCGCCCTGTGTGGGCGTGTGTTTTCTGTACTTCCCGACCGTCTTGCCGTTGCGATCCACGTAAACGGCGGTGTTGAACATATGCCCGTCGCTGTCTTCCAGAATCGGGATGCAGATGTTACAGGCATGCTGCGTGGCCAGCTCTGATATCAGCGTGACCGTCAGCCCGTCCAGTGCCTCAGCTCCAAGATTGTCCAACTCCTCAAAATCGGGCACGAGCGCCATCTCAGGCAACACCAGCAAGTCCGGTGACTGCTCAGAAACAAGAGCAGAAATATGCTGTCGCAGACTCTCGCGGCGCTCCGGAAGCCGAGTCTTGGGCTCCGGCTCAAAGGCGCTCGCTGCAACTCGATAGTTCTTCAATAGAGTGTGACTCCTTGCTACAATAGATGAAGACGGCAACTGGCCGGGTGGCCGCGCGCATTTGAAACTACTTCACCAAACTCGACGTTCAATCCTCCCTTTGGTAGCCGCCTCCCGGAAATGAGCAGAGAGAAAACAGGTGAAGGGATATGCACGTCGATGTCGAAGTGATGTAGATGGTACCCGCTGGCGGTTCGACTGGCCGTAGACACTGCTGGTCACTCGCCTGAGAGGGTGTGCGCAGACTATTCCCTACTTAAGCAGGAGTTAGCTCATATATGATAAGCATAGGCACAGTCAACATTGATACGTCCCACCCGTTGGGCTTTTGCCAGTATCTTGAGAAGGGGCAACGCGCCCGTTTCGTCGGCGTCTACAACGACGGCTTCCGAGGCGATGACGAAGTCGAGGCATTCGTGCGCAATCACGGTCTAAGAATGCGCTACTCGAGCATAGAAGAAATGGCCGACAACGTCGACATCGGTTTCGTGCAGAGTGTCAACTGGGACGACCACTTGCGACAGGCCATGCCATTCATCGAACGAGGCAAACCCGTCTTCATTGACAAACCCACTGTAGGCAACATACGGGACTGCCGAATAGTCGAAGATCTGGCCAGCAAGGGCGCGGTGATCCTGGGGAGCTCCTCGATCCGCTACGCCGAAGAAATCGCCTCTTTTGTCGCTGCGCCTGAGGATGAAAGGGGTAAGATCGTCAGCATCTTCGCCACCGTAGGCGTGGACGAGTTCAACTACGGTTGTCACGTAGCCGAGAGCATTGGCGGGCTGGCAGGCCCCGGAGCTGTATCAAACAGATTTGTTGGGCGCAGCGAAGTGGACGGAAAGACCTGTGAGACCTACTTTGTCAGGTTTGCGAGCGGGATCACCGCCACATACCATAGCTTCCTCGGCACGTGGCAGCCGTTTGAGATCGTGATAATGACTACCAAGTCCACCTACCAGTTCCGTGTGGACGCCACGAAAGTCTACGCTGCCTTGCTGGACAGAATCTGCGATTTTATGGAGACGGGAGTTCGAACACTTGCGCCTGTTGAGGAACTGACTGAGTCTGTGAAAGTCATGCTGGCGGGACGCTTATCACGGGAGGCGGGCGGCAGCGAGGTAAGGCTCGCTGACATACCTAAAGACGATCCCGGATTCGATGGGCGAGCATTCGCGGAAGGATACGCGGCTGCGGCGGCGAAAATGTACTTGACAAACTAGGAGATACTGCCCTATGAACGCTGATGTCAGGATCACCATACTGAGAAGATCCGTCAATCATGACTTCCTCGACAGCTACGCCGACGAGGCTTGGGAGCCTTGCGAGAGGCTCGCGGATAACCAGCAGTTCATCTCCAAAGGCGCCAACATGCCCGAGGGGTTCTGCAGTTGGGCTTGGGCGGACATACTGAAATACGTAGTGACCCTGGCTCGAGGCGGGAACATGCGCGGCGTGCCACCGGGGACGTTTGTGACGTGCTGCACAGACGGTTACCGCCCTGTGTTCCTGCTGCTCGAACGCCTGCAGTGATGCTGCCGAAGTCCGTAATCCGATGAGTCCCCATGCGAAGGCATCCCGCCCTCCCTCTCAGATTGACTAATGGTGTATAATAGAGTGTCACTGCACGGATGTCTGCCAATCCCAACACTTGGAGGCCTGCTATGGAGATGAACGGCGGTACTCAGTTTCGGCTTTCACGCCTGGTTCGCACAGTTGCATCGGAGATATACGTCATCTGGGAAGGCGAAACCAGGATAGGGCAAGTCCACGTTCACTATGCCCACGATACAATCCACGCAGCGCTCCTACTGGAAGAGGAGTTGTCAGTGCCGGACGAAGAGACATTGCTGGAGATGGTAGACGAGGACATTGTATCATCGTATCTGCCAAGCTTCGAGCGAGAGGACTTCCTTGTAACGATATACAAGGCCGAAGAAGTTAGCTCTTTCAGCTATGCGTCCAACGACATAGACGGCCTCGGGCCGGATGACGATGAGGACGACTGAGCGCTCCCGGAAACCTCTGTGAGTAGATTACGGTAAACAAGGACAAGAACAGATAAACATGCGAGTATTGAGACTTCACGGACTAAGAGACCTGAGAATGCACGATGAGCCCATACCCACGCCGGCGTCTGGCGAGGCGCTCGTTGAGGTGAAATCGGTCGGCGTATGCGCCTCAGATGTTCACTGGTACAATGAGGGCCGTATCGGGTCAGTAGTCCTGTCCGATCCACTGGTTCTGGGACACGAGGCGTCGGGAGTAGTGGCCGAGCTGGGCGAGGGGTGCAGCGTACTGTCTCCCGGCGACAAAGTAGCCATAGAGCCTGCCAAGCCCTGCATGTCGTGCGAATGGTGCAAGTCCGGACACTTTAACGTGTGTCCCGGAATACCATTCTTTGGAACGCCACCGACTGACGGCTGTTATCGAGAGTACGTATGTTGGCCTGAAGGCCTTCTGCTCAGAATGCCGGACGTGCTGACCTATGACGAGACCGCAATGCTTGAGCCGATGGCAGTTGGATTGTACGCGTGGCAGTTGGCCAAAATGCAGCGAACGGAATCGGCTGCTATAATTGGCGCAGGAGCCATTGGGCTCTCGACGCTTCAGGCGGTCAGAGCAAACGGCACGGGACGCATAATTGTCAGTGAGCCAATTCCTGAACGAAGACATCTGGCGAGGAAACTGGGGGCGGACTACGTGATCGACCCGAATACCGCCGATCCGACTGAGGCAGTTCACCAACTAACGGATGGACGCGGAGCTGATGTAGTCTTTGAGTGCGCCGGTGCGGAGAACGCCATCCCACAGGCATGCGGCGCCGCGCGAGTACTCGGAAGACTGGTCATTGTCGGTATCCCGGACACTGACTGCTATCCGTTCGACGCTGCCGTGTCGAGACGAAAAGAGCTCACTGCGGCCTTTGTCCGCAGATCCAATATGACTACGGAGATGTCCGTGGAGCTTGCCGTAAAGAAGAAGATTGACCTGGCCTGCTACGTCACACACCGGTTTCCACTGGAAGATGCAAAGCAGGCGATGGAACTGATGCAATCAAAACAGGACGGGGTCATCAGACCGGTGATTTCTGTTCACGCATGAACCATGCATCCTCGATGGGGAGCCATTGGAAATCGCCCCTATCGGGGGGCCTAGACTAAGGAGTATAAAGTGTCTCGATACAGACTGAGATTCAGACAGGTTCACCTTGACTTTCACACGTCTCCGCAGATTCCCGGCATAGGGGAGGCTTTCGATAAGAAGCAGTGGCAGGATTCACTGAGGAAAGGACACGTCAACTCAATCACGTGTTTTTCCAAGTGTCACCACGGCGTGAGCTACCATCCGACAAAGGTGGGACAGACGCACCCCAACCTGAGTTTCGACCTCTTGCGAGCTCAGTTTGACGCATCCAAGGAGATTGGCGTCAACGTGCCGATCTATCTTTCCGCGGGAGTGGACAATGTGGCCTCGGTAGCACACCCGGAGTGGCGTGAGGTGGACGTCACAGGCAGCTACTGCGGATGGACTGTAGACATTGCAAAACCCGGTTTTCACGCGATGTGCTTCAACACACCGTACCTGGACTATCTGTGTGAACAGATTCGCGAGGTCGCAAGAGCTTATCCGGACTGTGACGGCATCTTCCTCGACATAATAATGCAGAGCGAATGCTGCTGCAAGTGGTGCCTGGCATATATGGACGACCACGGACTGGACGCAACCAAGAGCGAAGATCGAAAGAAGTGCGCTCTTGCTGCGATGGAGAAGTACTACGTGCAGACCACTGCCGCGTCCAGGTGCGACAACCCGGATATGCCCGTCTTCCATAACAGCGGGCACGTTTCCAAAGACAGGAAAGATTTGCTGAAGTACTTCAGTCACCTGGAACTGGAGTCCTTGCCGACCGGAGGATGGGGCTACGATCATTTCCCACTCTCGGCCAAGTACTGCAACAATCTTGATCTTGACTACCTTGGAATGACTGGCAAGTTCCACACGACTTGGGGCGAGTTCGGCGGCTACAAACACCCAAACGCCCTGCGATACGAGTGCGCAGCTATGCTGGCGTTCGGGTCCAAGTGCTCCATTGGCGACCAGATGCATCCAAGCGGCCATATGGACGACTCCACCTATGCCATAGTCGGCACAGCCTACTCCGAGGTCGAAGCGAAGGAAGCGTGGTGCGACGACGTCGCTAATGTGGCAGACATAGCGGTCATATCGCCGGAATCTGAAAATGGCAAACGCAACGGCAACGCCGAAAGCGGCGTCGGACGCGTGCTTCTCGAGAAGCACTACCTATTCGATCTGATAGATAGACAGGGAGATTTCGCTAAGTACAGATTGCTCATCCTGCCGGATGAGATACTGGTGGACGACGAGCTCAAGTGCAAGATAGACTCATTCCTGCTGAGCGGCGGCAAGCTGCTGCTCACCGGAAAGAGCGGGCTGAAGACCGACAAGAGCGGATTCGCGTTCGATATCGGCGCGAACTGGGCGGGCGAGAGTCCCTGGCAGCCGGACTATCTAGAGGCCGGAGCCGAACTGAGCATTCCGCACGTTTCCAGCCCGCTGGTTATGTATATGAAGAGCCAGCAGGTGAAAGCCACCGACGGGCAAGTGCTTGCGAAGATCCGCCAGCCTTACTTCAATAGAACCTGGAAACATTTCTGCAGCCACCAGCACGCTCCATACGCCGCTGAATCAGAGTTTTCGGCTGCTGTGAGGAAAGGCCACATTCTCTACTTGGCTCACCCAGTCTTCTCGCTGTATAACGTTATGGGCGCAGTAGCCTACAAGAACTATGCTGATGCCGCAGTCCGATGTCTACTGGGCGATGGGTCACTGATCACCAACCTGCCCTCTACGGCTAGAGTATCGATGATGGAGCAGCCGCACGAAAACCGCTATGTTCTACATCTTCTCTACGCCACCAAGATTCTCGAAGGCGCAGACTATGTGCTTTCCGAAGAAGACTACGTCAGCCCTTCTAAGACAGTGGAAGTGATAGAGGACTTGCTGCCGCTGCGCGACACCAGTGTTCGTCTGAGAACGCCGAAACCCATCAAGCGGGTTACTCTTGAACCGCAGGGCAAAGAGATTGAGTTCAGGATGGCGGACGGTCTTGTTGAGCTAGAAGTGGACGAGTTCACCTGCCACCAGATGGTGGTGCTGCACTACTGAGCACACGGGGGCTTGCCGGTCGTCCGCTGACGCGGCCCTGACTGGCCTGGTACTCTCCGATGGACCTCGCCCGATAGGGTGCCCCTGAATCAAGTTCAGGGTCAAATCGCACCCTATCATGCGGAACACCTCCCCCTCCGTTTCGGAGGGGGTTAGGGGGAGGTTGAGGAGGAATCGCGCTCGGTAGCAAGAATGGTGCGGGAGGTTGAAATGCTGGCTGCAGAGATTGGAAACTACCTGGCGAATATCCTACCCGAGCAGTTGCGCTCGGAGAATCTCAAGTACACTCCAATGGCGGAAGACGGTCTCCGGTTTGGAGACGATTGCATCGAGGTCACAGGAGTGCTTGTCTGCTGGATGGCGACAGCCGATGCGATAAGATACGCTGTATCGAAGGACTGCAACGTCATCGTCTGCCACGAAGATCCGTACTATCAGGCATTCGGATCTCCCGTCGAACTGTCCGCCGGCTGGCTTGCAAACAGAAACCGCCTGCAAATGCTTATTGGACACGGCATTGCCGTATACCGGTGCCATTCCCCGCTCGACGTCCTTTATACGGTCGATGCCGCGTTGGATGCGCTGGATATGGACATCATAGAGCTGTACTCCGAATGGATTGCGCGCGTCGCCAGAGTCAATCCAATCTCACTGGAAGACCTGGCGAAGCGCGTCTGCAAAGGCTTTGGCGTCGATCACGTGCGGGTGGTCGGCGACAGAACGGCGATGGTGTCGTCGATTGGCCTGTCTGTTGGTGGCATGGGCCTCAGCTTCAATGGCTCGTTTCAGGAATGGTTGCGCCGTCGCGGCGCGGATGTCATCATAACGGGTGAAGTTGACGACTACGGCACATTCTGGGCTGAAGAGAGCGGCGTAGCGATGATAGCAGCGACGCATCCTGCCACGGAGAGCCCGGGCATTCGGAACTTCTCTCGGAAGCTCGCCCAGGACTTTCCGAATCTGCCTGTCCAGTTCTACGAGTGTCGTGCACCGTATAGTGTGGTTTGATATGTGCGTTGTTCTCCCGAATCTACAAACCGATGTATGAGGTGATGCTATGAAGTACTCGCTTGGTATCGACTTTGGAACGTTGTCTGCACGAGCCGTGCTGGTGGAAGTGGAGTCAGGAAGAGAAGTTGCCTCTGAGGTATACGAATACAGGAACGGGGTAATTGACGAGACGCTTCCAACTTCCGGTGAGAAACTGCCGCCGGACTGGGTGCTCCAGGACCCAATGGACTATCTCAACGCGCTGGAGACCACTGTACCGGCCGTCCTGCGATGCTGCGAGGTCAATCCGGATGATGTGATCGGGATTGGCATCGACTTCACCGCCTGCACAATGATGCCCATCGATGCCAACGGCGACGCCCTTTGTTTTGACCCAAAATGGGCCCGAAACAAGCACGCTTGGGTCAAGCTCTGGAAGCACCACGCCGCGCAGCCTGAAGCGAACAAGATCAACGAAACGGCTGAGGGGCTGGGTTACGACTTCCTGAAGCGATATGGCGGCAAGATCAGCTCGGAGTGGTTCTTCTCCAAAGCGCTGCAAATACTCGACGAGGCGCCAGAAGTGTATGAAGCGGCCGACCGGCTCATTGAAGCGGGAGACTGGGTGGTTCTGCAGATGACGGGCGTCGAGACTCGCAACGCCTGCACCGCCGGGTATAAGGCTCTGTGGGAGAAGGCGTCCGGTTTTCCGCCGAATGAGTTTTTCAGAGCCCTTGACCCCAGGTTTGAGCACGTTGTTGATGAGAAGATGTGCCGCGAGATCTCCCCAATCGGTGCAAAAGCTGGTGACCTCTCGCCCGTAATGGCGGCAATGATGGGACTAAACCCTGGAACTGCCGTGGCAGTGGCGAATGTCGACGCCCACGTCGCCGTGCCTGCCGCAACAGTCACCACGGAGGGCATTATGGTTGCCATTATGGGCACCAGCACCTGCCACATGGTGTTGGGCAGGCAGCCGAGGATTGTCGAAGGTATGTGCGGTTATGTGGAAGACGGCATCCTGCCGGGATTCTTTGGCTTCGAGGCGGGGCAGTCGTGCGTAGGGGACCATTTTGCCTGGTTCGTGGAGAACTGCGTGCCGCAATCCTACCAAGACGAAGCATCGGAGAGGGAGATCACCTTGCACCAACTGTTGAGCGAGAAGGCTTCTCGTCTCAAGCCCGGCGAGAGCGGTCTGCTTGCGCTCGACTGGTGGAATGGCAACCGCAGCGTGCTTGTGGATGCAGACCTGACGGGATTGCTCCTTGGACTCACACTCAACACCAAACCGGAGGAGATATACCGCGCGCTTATTGAGGCCACCGCTTACGGAACCAATATGATCATCGACGCGTTCCAGACAAACGGAGTCCGAGTAGACGAGATTGTCGCGTGCGGTGGACTGCCCGACAAGAATGAAATGCTGATGCAGATATACGCCGACGTCACCAACAGAGAGTTCAAGGTGGCTGAGTCTGCTCAAACCTGCGCCCTGGGCTCGGCGATGTGGGGCGCAGTCGCCGCCGGCCGCGCGCGCGGAGGCTATGACAGCATCAACGACGCCGCCGGCAAGATGGCCCGCGTCAAGGATAGAACGTTCAAGCCTGACCCCGATGCTCACGCAGTGTATGCAAGACTCTTCGCCGAATACCAGAAGCTTCACGACTACTTCGGCCGCGGCGAGAACGACGCAATGAAGACCCTGAAGGCCATTAAGGAACAGCACGCTTGAGGAGTGAACGAGTTGATTCTGCCTGAACTACGAAAACTGGTTTGCCACACTAACCAGGAGCTTTCCAACAAACGGCTGGTAGCAATGACCAGCGGAAACGCCAGCGCGAGGGATCCTGAGACCGGATATGTTGTGGTCAAGCCCAGCGGGGTGTCGTTTGAGGATCTAACGTCTGACTCGATGGTCGTCGTCGATCTTGATGCAAAAGTAGTGGAGGGAACCCTGAAACCGTCGGTTGACGCCCTCACACACACCTACATCTACCGCCAAATGCACGATGTCAACGGAATAATCCACACTCATTCCAACTATGCGACCAGCTTTGCAGCTCTCGGTCAGCCGATACCCGCGGTTCTGACGGCAATGGCCGACGAGTTCGGAGGGCCAATTCCCTGCGCACCGTACTGCCAGATCGGTGAGGAACAAATCGGCGAAGCTGTGGTAGAATACATTGGGAGTTCTCCGTCAATTCTGCTGCAGAACCACGGGGTCTTCGCAGTTGGCCCGACGCTACTCAAAGCATTCAAGGCCGCGGTGATGACAGAGGATGTGGCGAAGACCGTTCATCTGGCAATGCTTCGCGGAACGCCAATCCCAATACCAGAAGAAGAGATTCGCAGAGGATATGTCCGTTATCAGGAAAAGTACGGACAGTAGATTTGGCTTTGAAATCCAGTATGCTTCGCGGACGTTTGTCCCGAAGGGACGTTGATCTGAGGCGAGTATGAGCAGGCAATCCACCGAACAATACGAGAACATAATGTACAACCAGAAGCTCGCCCACAAGGCCTGGCTGAACAAGGCTTTTCCTGGCGGAATCCCGCCGTCCAGGGACATCAGCAACCTGGTATGGGAGCTGCTCGTGGTGTTCGGCACAGCAGTGGACGACATCGACTCAGCCCGGGAGTACATATACAGCACAGCCTATGAGCTGGCCACACTGGTCTCGCAAAGTCTCACTCTGGCAATGCTCTTTGACACCTACAGGGACCGCCTGGTGGACTCGATGCTGGAGTTCGTGGGCAGCAGCCCAGCGGAATACCAACTTCCCATTCTGAGATTCTCCAACACGATCTCAACTGCCTACGCAGCAGCCGTCGCGGACGCTCTCAAACGTTCTTTGCGGCACAGCCTGGCTGAGAGCCTTTCACAGGAACTGCGGCTTGCCAAGAACATCCAGAGTCATTTGCTGCCCAAGCACATACCGGTTATTGACGGCTATGAGTTTGCCGGACGACTGATGCCGGCCGAGGAAGTAGGCGGCGACTACTGGAGCATCAAGCACCAGGAGAACGACGGCATAGTGACAATGAAGCTGGCGGACATAACCGGACACGGCATAGCGGCCGCCACGCTGGTGGCGGCGGTGAAGTTCATCTCCGGAGGATACTATCATGGAGCCGCCAGCGCGTCCGAGGTAGTGGAGAAGACAAACCGTGTGCTAACACGAGATACTCCACACGAAATCATGGTAAGCATGGCTTACGCCTGGCTGAGACCATCCACGTTCGAGCTAACCATAGTAAACGCAGGATTGGAACCGGTGTTTCTTTGTGACCGTAACAAATGCGTTGAACGGGCAACATCCGGCATGGTCATGGGCCTGTCCGAGGATACAACGTACGATGAAACCACCTGCATACTGCATAAGAACGATATTGTTTTCTTTGGCTCCGATGGCATCACTGAGGCTGGTGCGACGGAGAGGTTTGGCCTCCAGCGCTTGCAGGACCTGGTGGTTTCTGTCTCAGACAAGTCTGCGGACGAGATAGCGGATACCGTGGTTGAAACAGTTAGCAACTATGCGCCTCACGCCCAGGACGACATTTCGCTGCTGGTGGTCAAAGTCACAGGTGACCCACCGGAAACAGAGCTTGATTAGACGCCTGATTCTGATATCGGCTGCGCTTTTCACTGTGCTGGCACCGGTATTCGCTGCCCCGCGTATGACGCACACTCATACCACCAGGTACTTCGAAGTGTACTCGGACGGTAAGGACCCGTACATCGCGAAGCTGCTCGCTCAAACAGCGGAGAGTGAGCTCCTGCGGATATCCGAGCGTCTTGGCTACGACCCGCCGAAGGACAGACGGTTCCCACTCCTCGTCTACTCGACCCATCTCGGGTTCATCAACGCTGGTGGTCTGAAAGAGCGCAAGTTCACGGTTGGTCTGGCAAGTATGGGCAACGAGACGATATCAGTTGACGCAAGCGGAGCGTTCGCTCTTCCGTCACAGGTGCTATCTCACGAGATCACACACGTTGTTGTGTTCCGCATCCTCGGTCGGTACGCGCCCGACATCCCGCTGTGGATAGCCGAGGGCCTCGCCAAGTGCCTGTCAGACGACTACGGGGCAACGGAAAGAGAAACAGTCGCCGACGCGGCCGGTAATGGCTCACTGATCCCTCTACGATACCTGCGAAGAAGCTTCCCGGAAGACAGAGTGAACCTGGCATATTCGCAATCGGCCTCGGCGATCCATTATCTAGTCGAGGAGAACGGCCACCGGGCACCCCGAAGACTGCTGCAGAAAATGCGTGACACCGGCGATATTGACGAGGCGATGGAGTTCGCATCCGGCTTTGGACTGGACGCGTTCGAGCAAATGTGGATTGACCACGCCGAGCGGGAGTATCGTTCACTACGAGTGTTCCGAACGATCACACAAGCCGTTGGCATCGTGATGGCGATCCTAGCCGTCCTGGCGTTCGCAGCGCGGCGCAGGCAGAAGATTGAGGCCGCTCGCAGGTGGGAGGCAGAGGAACTCGAACAAGCCCGCCTGAGAGAACAGCTCTACGAGCAAGACGAACCTAACCCATATCGCCCTGAGCCGTGATACTCTCGAGAAGGAATATGGCCCCAGCCTTGTCCAGAGGCTCGTTGTTGTTGCCGCATTTTGGCGACTGTATGCAGCTCGGACACCCGAATTCGCACGCACAGTCTCGCACGGCATTGAGCGCCGCGGACAACAGGTCACCGATCTTGCCGTATACTGCGTGCGCGAGACCGACGCCGCCAGGGTAACCATCGTAGATGAATATGGCAGGGCGTCCGGATGTGTCCGGGTGGCCCGGGTGCGACACACCGCCAATATCGTTCCGGTCGCACACGGCAATCAGTCCGAACAC
>CAYSLA010000042.1:16878-19837 GCA_964431685.1 uncultured bacterium
AGGCGGCAGGTCTTCCGCACAAATGTCTCCCAGGGCGGACGAACTGATCTCTTGTTCGACCCGCGCGGACGTGGCAGTGCCTGGCAGGGTATAGTAGTTTACCTCCGTAGCGGACACGTAGGCCGCCCGTTCTATCAAGTCCAGTCTGTCCACCACATAGGACTCGCCGGAGTGAAGGTAGACGGCGCCCGGATGACACGTCTCATAGACACTGACGGAATCCACCGTCCCGAGCATCCTGCCTCCGCCCGCCGTATCAACAATCACAAACGAACCCGAAGCAGCGCTGCGGATGCTGACATCCCCCGCCGGATAGCGTCCCCCACCCCAGAGCCAACGCCCACGGTACTCAACCTGTCCCAGTTCGCACAACACATCCAGCACCTCATAGGCAGATTCTCCGAAAAGGCCGTCGACCTCGTCGTTGGCAATTGGCAGTTCGTATGCTGCGCAAGTCAGATGGTCGGCAAGAATGTAGGCGTTTGCTGTATCCACCACGGCCTGTTCGTGGCTTGCACCAAAGAAGTATGCCGGGTTGCGCATTATGTACTGATCCATTGGATTATCCAGAGCGATGAGGACCGCCAGCGATTGCTCGGCTCCGCGGCCCGACCGACCGGCCTGCTGCCAGACTCCCGCGACCGTTCCGGGATATCCAGTCATAACGACAGCGTCCAGCCCTCCCACGTCAACACCCACCTCCAGCGCAGAGGTAGAAGTGACACCAAGCAGTTCTCCGGAGAAGAGGCGTTTCTCGATCTGCCTGCGCTCCTGTGGACGGTAGCCGGCACGATAGGCCATGATTCTCTCGCCTTTTTCAGAACCTCGGTCCTTGAGTGCCGCCCTCGCGTAACGGAGAATCAGCTCTGCTGTCTTGCGAGCCTTGGTGAACACGATGGTGCGAGTGTCTGATTCAACCAGTTTCGATAGAAGTTCCACTGCCTCCGAGTTGGAGCTCTTGCGGTATCCGGCGCTTTCAATAAACGGCGGATTCCAGAATACAAATGTCTTCTCGCCGGAGGGGGCCCCATCGTTTGATACTACGCGAACATCGAGCCCGGTGAGCTGGCGCACAAGCTCGGCCGGGTTTCCTATAGTTGCCGAAGCGCATATGAAGACCGGATCGGAACCATAGTAATGGGCGATCCTGCGGAGTCTGCGAATAACCTGTGCCACGTGCGCGCCAAATACCCCACGATATGTGTGCACTTCATCAAGCACGACATAGCGCAGGTTCCGAAACAGAGTAGACCAGGTGGAGTGATAGGGAAGTATCCCCACGTGGAGCATGTCGGGATTCGTCAACACGATGCTGGCCATGGCCTTTACGTAAGTGCGTTCTTTGCGCGGAGTGTCACCGTCGTATGTGGCGGCTTTCAGGCCAGGCAGGCCATACATGTTGAGTTTGCCCAACTGGTCCTGTGCAAGGGCTTTGGTTGGATAGACGTATAGCGCGCGGGTTGAGGGGTCTTCATCGAGGGCCTCCAGCACTGGAGCGTTGTAGCAGATGGTCTTGCCGCTGGCCGTGGACGTTACCACCACAAAGCTCTCACCCCTTCGCGCTGCTTCGATTGCCTCGACCTGATGCACGTACAGCCGCCGCAAACCCGCCTCAGCCAGTGCCTTGCCCGCCGCACCCCGCAGCGGCTCGATCAATTCACCAAAAACGGCGGGCCGTGACGGGATCTTCTCCACGTGGCATATTTGACCGTGGTAGCTTCTTGAGCTCCGCAGGGCTTCCAACAGTTTCGCAGTGTCCATCACGTGTGTACTTAGAGGGCGACGATGGATTATCCTGTTATCTAAGTAGAATAGGCCGTCAGATAACTGCTATAATGTTTCCGATGGCTGTTCTCACCGTGACAAATCTATCTAAGGCCTATGGCGTCCGAGTGTTGTTCGACGGCGTCTCGTTTGTGGTAAATGACCGAGAGAAAGTGGCGCTTATCGGCGACAACGGTTCGGGCAAGACCACTATCCTCCGCATAATAGCCGGCGAAGACGAACCTGACAGTGGCGCGGTTAGTCTTGAGGCCGGCGCGACCGTGGGGTACTTGCCGCAGGATGTAGATCTACCCCTGGATGCGCCGCTGATTCTGTCTACGGCCTGCAGCTCTGATGAAACTCTCACACTGGCCATGGAACTGGCACACGTCCAACGGCGCATTCACGCTGACGAAGCGCACGATGCGCGCTTGGGCGAAAGATACGCCGAGTTGAGCCACCGCTATGATACCCTTGGAGGATTTCAGGCCGAAGCCGAAGCGAAGGGAATACTGGCCGGGCTTGGGTTCACACAAGAAGACCTAGAAAAGCGCATATCGACTCTGAGCGGCGGACAGAAGACGCGTGCCGCCCTTGCCAAGCTGCTTTTGCAGTCGCCCGATCTGCTGCTGCTTGACGAGCCGACGAACCACCTCGATATAGACTCGTGCGAGTGGCTGCAGGAGTTTCTGACAACTCGGTTCACCGGCGCGGCGGTCATCGTCAGTCACGACCGGTACTTCATGGACAAAGTGGTGAGCAGGGTCATTGAGTTGGACTCCGGCATGGTGGAGAGCTATCCGGGATCGTATGCTGCCTTTGCAGACTCGAAGACAGCGCGCCTCGCCGAGAAAGAGCGCCTCTTCAAGGCTCAAAAGAAGGAGATCGAGAGACTGGAAGCTGCCATACAAACACTCTTCAGTCACCGGAAGTTCAGCCGGCGAGACAGCAAGGTCAAGCAACTGGAGCGTCTGGAGCGAGTGGACAAAGCACACGCCAGCCAGACAGTCAGCATTAGTATCCCCCCTGCGGCCAGGGGCGGCCGAGAGGTTGTTCGATTACTCGGCGTGTCAAAAAGCTATGGCAGCAAGTCTCTCTTCAGTGATGTGGACTATGTCTTTGAACGCGGTTGGAAGACGGGCGTGGTTGGTCCGAACGGAAGCGGCAAGACAACTCTGCTCAAGATCGTAGCGGA
>CAYSLA010000042.1:19937-23747 GCA_964431685.1 uncultured bacterium
GCCAAAGTACTGGCCGTCGGCCCAAACCTGCTTCTTCTGGATGAACCCACGAACCACCTCGATATTGCGTCTCGAGAGGCGCTTGAGCACGCTCTGCGAGAGTACCACGGCACCGCGATAATCGCGTCACACGACAGATACTTACTGGACCGCGTGGCGAACCATATCGTCGAAATCCGCGATGGCACATTTCAACCGTTCCTGGGCAACTACTCCGCATATCGCGAGAAGGCTCACCCCGTGACCGCCACTCCGCGAACCGCTCCACAGGCTTATCCACGCAGCCCCGTCGAGCCAGCAAAGCCACGCCCGATGTCGACCGTTCGCGAGTTGGAGAGAACCATTAGGGAGACTTCAAAGCAGTGTAAGAACCTCGAGACGGAAATACACTCAGCGGAAAGCCGCATCTCTGAGATCACGCAGGCTCTGGGGCAGGAACAAACCTACAAAGACGGCTCTGCACGGGCCCTTACGTCAGAGTTCGAGACTCTTTCAGAAAGGCTGAAATCAATGTACGCTGAGTGGGAATCCGCAACTGAGTGCGTGGAGCAATTGCGTGGCCAGTTGGAGGATGCCGGTTAGCCCGATGTCCTGGTCAATGGCGGATCAACAGGAGGACAGGCAATGCCAGTAACAACAGTCTTGGGGCAGATTGAGAGGGAATCCCTCGGGATCACCCTCCCACACGAACACATCTTCATCGATCTGCGCAACGAGTTTACTCCGCCCTCCGACCCAGAAAAGCTCAGGCTCAGTGAAGAACACATTACCCTTGAAAACTACGGAGTCTTGCGACGGAATCCATATGCAATCAAGGAGAATCTGATCCTTGACGACCTTGATCTGGCGGTGGAGGAAGTGAAGCGTTTCGCCGGACTCGGGGGCAAAACCATTGTCGAGTGCACCTGCACGGGCATCGCGCCGTCGCCAGACCGCCTTCGTGAGCTTGCTCGGCTGTCCGGGCTCAATATCATCGCGGGTTCGGGCTACTACACTCACGATACACACCCGGCCGATATGAACGAATGGACGCCCGAGAAGATTGCCGATGACATCATCCGCGAAATCACTGTCGGCGTTGGCAACACGGACGTTCGTGCGGGAGTGATAGGTGAGATAGGGCTCAGCGACCCGATACACCCAAACGAGATGAAATGCCTTGCAGGAACCGCAATCGCATTCCGGCAGGTCCCAACCCCCATCCAAATACATACGCACCCGTGGGGGAGAAACGCCCTTCCGGCAGTGGCGGCTCTCACGGATAACAACGTCGATCCGGGGCGAGTCGCGATCTGCCACATTGACGTTGAGTTCGATCTGAACTATCTGAGGAGTCTACTGGAAACCGGCGTTTACGTTCAATTCGACAACTTCGGCAAGGAGTTCTACATAAACAAGGCCGACCGTGGATACGCGGGAGGCAACTTTGCCACCGATCTGGAACGTGTGAGAGTCATCAAGGAGTTGCTTGACTGGGGATACGCCGACCGCATCCTCGTTACCAACGACATCTGCCTGAAACAGATGCTGCACCGCTATGGAGGATGGGGCTACGATCATATTCTGGCAAACATAGTGCCGATGATGCTGGACGAAGGCATCCCGCAGCAAACAATAGACGGGTTCCTGATAGACAACCCCGCCGACTGGCTCTGCGGGAGTGCAGCATAGCGCCTGCGGCGCAATAGGGACAGGTCTCAGACAACAAAGAAGTCGATCCCCATCACTTTAGAAAGCAGCTTTAGCTCCTCCCGGATGTCGCCGTGGACGACGATCACGTGGTGTGGCACGCCCTTTTTCTGAATCTCGACGAGGTAGTCCTTGACAGGGATATCCACCCGTATCAGCCCGTGCAGCTCATCACACGGAAGACACGGGTATTCAAGCGACTCTCCGCGCGAAATGAACATCTGCCACCCGCGAGAGGTGTTCAGCAAATGCGCCATCGTGACTACTCCCGGCTTCAGAATGAACTCTATGTTTGCTCCGGCGCCTTCGAACCCCCACTCTTCGGGCGATCTGGTGAGTGTAACGGACTCATCGTTTGAGGCCAGAGCAGGTGAGCCGAGACCGTGACCAACGATAAACACGGCGTTGTGCGATGCGTCGTATTGGCCCCACTCGGCCTGGAATGTGGGACTGCCGGTCAGCCAGGCCATAGCCTGCATGACAACAAGGCCGGCAAGATCGCCCTCACTGGCGATTATGTGTTCGCCTTTGTCCAGTATCATCGTGGCGCCGATTCTCGCTGGCGCGCCAACTTCCTTTTCAATGTAGTGCTGACCAAGGAAACACAGCGCGTCCAGGTTCAGATGGTCGATCAGTCTTTCCATCGCCAGGCCCAGTCTGCACGACCGGACGAGATTCTCCTTCGTGGTTCCTCTCATTCGGAACCGGGAGACCATTTCATCAGCGACCACCATCGCCTCGTCTTCTGTCACCGTTTCCCACTGTCTGAGCAGGTGAGACATCTCAACGTATATGATGTCCGGGCCGAGGGCGCCCTTGATCTTGGTCTTGTCGTTTTCAAGATCATACATGCCTCGAAATACGTGACCGATCACACCGATGGTCAGGCTCTTGAGGCGTCCGGCGACAACGTGGGCCTGAACCAGTTTCGATATCTCAGCGTAAGGCCTGTCTTCGCATATCGACCCCACAACGATCTCATAGGGTCTTCCCATCTTTTGAAACGTGCCAGAGAGTTGGGCGGTGCCGATCAGAGCGCTGTTGCGCATCAGAGCTTCGTAGTCATCATTCGGGGAAATGTCTTCCTCCGTCTGAGTGGTAAACATGATCACTGGAACGTTCGGAACGTGATCTATGGCCTGAAGTGTGATGAAGTCGGGTATGTATGTGCCCTCAACCACGACGAGGGCATCGATGTCGCTGCCGGCAAACTCGCGGCCTGCAAGATCGGCCGCATCAAGAGTATCAACCACGCCCGTATATACAACGTCGAAGCGCTGCCTCAGACGGTCGGCGACTTTCTCCAAGTCTGAGATGACGTCCTGCTTGAACTGGCCGGAGAACATCCGCCAATACTCGAAGTAGCCGCACCCCAGCATCCCGACCTTTGGCTTGCAGGCTTTGCCGGAGCGTTTACTCAGAATATCACCCCAGGGACCTGATTCGGACGTTTCAAACGAGAGCGCGTCGGTTCTGTTTCTATCCACGAATGTAAGCGCCTTTCTTGGAGCTAAGTGCCCAGCGAGTCTTCACACAGCTTTCTGATCAACGGGGTGATCGACTCCACACCGTTCTCGGTGATGAGCAGACCTTCTTCGACCCTGTTGCCACCGATTCTCGGAACTCCGAAGAGGCTGATGTCGGTATTGACCGTCATTCCCGGCTCGAAGTGACGTGTGCTGTTCTCATCCGGATATGGAGCTTCTGCTTCCGCAAGGCCAATTCCGTGCATCGGCGGGTAGACGTCGTATGGGCTCAAGCCTCTGCTTCGGAAGTAGTCCCGCACTGCTTTCACAAGCAGGCACATCGGCTGGCCTGGAATCATGTGCTCTACTGCTATGCGGGTGGCGACCATAAGATCGAGAAGAAACGCATTCTGTTCGGGACTAGCGGCGCCAGCCACGAACGGAAAATCCACCGTCGAGACATAGCCTTCGTATTGCACGGCAAGGGACGCCATCACCATATCGCCATCTTCGATAACCTTGTTGATCGGCCGGCCGATTATGGTATTGGTCCTCTCGCCCGAGCCGAACACCATAAACGCGATGGCTTCCGCGCCAGCCATTCTGGCGGCGCCTTCGGCCGCCCCGGCCGCCTCCAGCTCAGTGGCGCCCGGAA
>CAYSLA010000043.1:0-14265 GCA_964431685.1 uncultured bacterium
AGTGATCGTACCTGTACACGGTACCGGAGGTGTACGGGTTTGCGTCCTCTCGCGTCATGTTGTACCAAACGCCACCCACCTTGACCTGGGCCTTCGTGGGAGCGTTACCGGCAAGATTTCGGTAGGTAACACGATACGTGTAGGTCCGGGCAATGTTGTCACTGGTATTTGAGGGTGTAACATTGCCGTTGTAGATCTCTGGGCAGTCAGAGCAAATCACCTTGTAGCACATGTCGACGCCCTGGGTGGACAATTCGCTGTCCTTGTAGACCAGGTTATCAGCCATGATGCCGCAGCAATTGCCTCGCTTGCACCACCAGTTCAGCTTAGCATCTCCCGTGATCACGGTGATGGATATCCAGTAAGTGCCAGCCCCCAACACGCAACTCATAGGCAATTCGCACCAGGTCCGACTAGTGGGAATCGTGCTCGAGTTGAAGTCGTATTGCCTGCCTGTCCAGTCGGAGATGTCCGGCTCACCGTCCTTGTCGGCGTGGTATTCCACTCGGACAATGCTGGATCCGGAGCTGCGAGAGAGGTACAGCTTGATGCTGCCTATGTCGGTGTCGCCGCTGAGCACGAACCTCCGGTAGACAGTGCGGTCTGTACCCACATTGACCGATACGAGATCATTTGTATCGAAGTCGGTGAAAGAAGTGTCTGTGCATTCGGCCAGCACCGGCTGTGCAAGCCAGCACGTACTCGCTGCGGCAACCACCACGGCCACAGCCATTAGCAAGATCTTCCCATTCATCGTCCTCACCTCTGGGCCGGGACCCTTTTGTTCGAACACATCCGGCCCACCGGCTCCGCACTACAGCGGAACTCGCGGGTGTCCCTGCATCCGATTTGACTCTTAGGACGCACCCAGGCAGGCTGCAGACGAGAGAAAGGGAAGTCCGCTTATTCAGTTTTGGAGCGCATATCCCGATAACTCAGATCGCGCCTGTCCGGAATCTGGCAACCTCTGAGTGCTGCTGATTTCTCAGCTACCCCTTAATATTATTGTACTCCACTTATGTACATGTATCCTGCTTTTTTCTTGCCCAAACCAGAGTTTTTTTCTACACCGATCTCGCCGCGGTCACGACGCAACGTGGACAGACTGCGCTAGGATTGCTCCCTCAGTGTGCGGATGAGCATATCGATGTTCTCTGCAGGCACGTCGCGCGGGATTGCGTGGCAGGCGTTGCAGATGTAGCCACCGTCTTTGCCGATGGTCCGCAGACGGTCAATGACCTCATTCCGAACATCCTCCGTAGTCCCGAATGAGAGGGTCTTCTGAAGGCTGATTCCGCCATAGAAGGACAGGCGATCCCCATACAGTCTCTTCATTTCGTGAACATCCATGACTTCTGGCTGGAATGGGTTCAGAACATCCAGCCCGATCTCGATGAGGTCAGGGATAATCTCCTGAATGTCGCCGCAAGAGTGAATCATCACAAACTTGCCGCTGCCCTTCACCTCGGCATATATCCGCGCAAGCCTCGGCTTGAGGAACTCACGCCATATCCGCGGCCCCATGATCAGCCCTTGCTGCTGGCCCCAATCATCGCCGAAATAGATCGCATCGATCTTGTAATACTTGTTGTACTCACGCACAACAGCCAGAACCCAGCCGGTAATAAGGTCGAGGAACTCATTCACGAACTCGGGGCGTTCGACAAAATCCATCAGAAGATGCTCCATCCCACGAAGCGTCCAAGCTCGCTCAAAGAGGCTGAATCCTATGGTTGCTATCATAAACTGCCCAGGGTTAGCATCCAATGCCTGAGCCAAATGAGCATAGCATCGCGGGTCAGTGGGGTTCGGGAAAACGTATGAATTCAGGTTCTCCGGGGTCACAATGAAGTCGTGTATGAAGCCGATGTCTGCATCCTTCGTACGATCCCACACAACGCCAAACTCGTCACGGTAATGCCCCTCTTTGACCCAGGCGTCAGACCCGGGCACCGGGTTGCGGTTGACCGCCGTTATGTGGTTGCCTATCTTGTCCAGAAAATCCGCATCGTCATAGAATCGCGCCATCTTCTCGTAAGCTTCCACTGTCATCGAGACACTGTACGGGACAATGTCCGACTCCTGGTGGTTAAGTGATCTGATTACGCGTTCACGGTTGGTCATTCTACTCCCCCTTCTGATGCCCATCTGCGCACAAACACCCGGCAACATTTCTCTGGTAATGATATGTTCACCAAACGCAGAAGTCAATCGGTTCTCACGCCGGCAAAGCACAGACGACACCCTTGTCCGGTCGTCGCAGACAGCCGATAATCCTGATGGATGATCGCCATGTGGAGGCCCGCGCACTTGTTCAGACCGGGTATCGTTTCAAAGACCCTATACTATCTTCCGCTGGTCGTAGCGGCCCTACTGCTGCTGCTAACCGTCAATGTGTTGCGAATCAGCAGCGACACTGCCCCACATCCGTCGTCACAAGCTATGCGGCACAGATGAAATCAACCGTTTCACGGAACCCACGATTGGTCAGATGATCGCGTATCAACTCGCGGGCTCGTGCTGAGCCGACCGCGGCAACTATGAATACGCGTTCGCCGGCATCAATCGCTTCCGTCCCCACAATCGGCAGCCCGCGCAGCACGCTGCCGATTTTCCTGGGGTCCACGTCTATTACAGACTTCACCATCACACCCTCGCGGGTCAGGTGCTTGAGAAGCCGTCTGCCCGTCATCCCAGCGCCCCAGAGCGCTACCGGTCTGCTCTCAGCCGCAAGCATTCGAGATATATAGTGGGCTTTGGCACGAATGAAGTTCTCCAGGCTGTAGCGGCCGTCCGTAAACGTTAGCCGACCCTCGGACTGCCGCCAGCACAGCAGCGTCTCCTCGACCTTGCAGAAACGTTTTCCTGCGGCGTGATAGCGAAGCCACAGGTCATAGTCCTCCGGCCAACCGTGTTCCTCGTAGCCGCCGATGTCGACGAGTTCGGTTCGTCGAAGCATCACGCTCGGGTGCGCAACCGGAGACTCCACAAACATGTCGCGCATAATCTCCTCGTGTGTTTGGACCGAGTTTAACCACCCCTCGTAGCGAAGTAGCCCGCCGAGCAAACCCCGCCTCGGAAACATCCTCACGAGGCAGGAACAGACACTCACGTCCGGAGACTCCAGCATTACCTGAGCCTGGGCCTCCAGTCTGCGGGGATGCGAAATGTCATCGGCGTCCATTCGTGCGATCAGATCGGCCCGGCAATATTCGATGCCCGAGTTGAGTGCGTTAATGATCCCGCCGTGGGCCATGCGGACCAATCGCAGTCGCTCATCTGCTCGACACATACCCTCTGCGATCCCGACCGTGCTGTCCGTGCTGCCGTCGTCGACCAGCACGATCTCTATCTCACGCAGGCTCTGACGCAGCACGCTGGCAAGCGCAGATTCGACCGTTGTCTCAGCGTTGTAGGCGGGTATCAGAACTGAGACTAGTGGGGCTGTGCTCATATCAGCTCAGGCAATGTGGAGACCGATGGTCCGGGACCTGGAATCCCGAACCATCGAAAAGGAAAAACGCAACTGCCGGTAGGCCCGACACTCCTGTCGGGCTGGAATCGCTCAGTAAGTGCATTCCCTCAGCACTTCTGCAAACGCCTGCAGGTTCTCGGGGTCGCCGTGGAAGAAGTGGTCGGACGGCGAGCATATGTAGCCGCCATTCGGGCACGCAGCGTGCAGTTCCCGAACAATCTTGCGCACTTTCTCCGGCGTGCCGTGCTCAAACCCCTGATTCTGGTCGAAGCCGCCGATGAAGAACAGCTTGTCCCCGACCTGGCAGTTTGCCTCCGACAGGTTGCAGTCGCCGCCCATGCTGGGCGGGGTCATCGTCTCCAGTCCGTCGGTGCCGTTCTGGATCACGTTGTCCAGCATCTTCATTAGCCCGCCACAGAGGTGGTATACAGTCTTGTAGCCCATCGCGTGCAGCGCATCCACCTGGGCTTTGTCGTATGGCACGCAGAACTCCCTGTGCATGGCCGGACTGATGACGGTATTCGACCCGGCTCCGCCACCAAGCTCTATGAGATCAAACGGCACCTCATTCTCCATCATCGCCATAACCTTCATCTCTTTGGCGAGAATGGCTTGCTCGGCGTAGTGCACCCACTCGGGTTCATCCATCGCAAGCATAATCGCCTCCTGGGTGTCGACCAGCGTGCAGAGGCTCTGCCAGGCCCCCATCTGACCCACGCACCAGATACACCCGCGCACTATACCCCTGTCGCCCACTCGGTCCCGAGCCTCCCTGACAGGAGTTCCATCAACACCACTCGGCACGGCATAGTACTTGTTCCAAAGTTCGAAATCAGCCTTTGTCTTCACCAGATGCTCGGTAGTCCAGCCGGTGATCGGGTTTCCGGCCCCGGCCATAGTGAGCTCGCCTTCCGGAGTCCGAATTCTCTGCGTCCAGGAATAATCGCCCCTCGCATCCGGACCGTGATCAACTTGTTCGACCTCCCAGTTTGCGAGGTCCCGCTCGTCGAACGTGTATGACGGGCCGGTGTAGATGGCCATATCCAGTCCGAAACGCTCGTATGCCGTGAACTGATCGCCACCTCCAAGGTAGGTACTCAGATAATAGGCCATCCAACCGTGCACCTGCCCGGGCAGATGATCCGGTTTTCCGTTATTGATGGCGGTAAGAAGTCTTTCTCGTCCAGTCATGTATTCACCTCCGTCGTCAATTGATCTCAGAATATCTCCACGGGCAGACCGGTTCGGGCCGATTCTTCAATGGCGACAACCACTTTCGTCACCTCCAGCCCGTCGCGACCCGTTACCATCGGTTTCTCTCCGCAGACTATGCACGTAGCGAAGTAACGGATACTGTCCACGGCGAAGCCTTTTGTCTCACCCCATATCTTGGGCACAACAAAGACATCAGGGAACCCCGCATCGGTAGCAGTGTACTTCTCAACTGCTCTGTGATGGCTGCCATCGACGTATACGGCCCCCTCGTCTCCGACAACACTCAGCTTCAAATCAATGAGATTGGGCATGGAGTTTGGCATTATCCACGAGGTCTCCACCACAGCAGTGCCGCCGCCGCGAAACTCCAGAGTTGCCTGGTAGTAGTCCGGGGTGTCGACTCCGAGACCCTTCAGCACGCCCTGGCCGCGGACCGCATAGACACGCCTGACTTCATCGTCAAACATCCATCGCACGGTATCAACCGCGTGCGTTCCGAGAAACCAGGCCACCGAGGACTTCGCGGCCCAGGAGAGCATCTCGGTCGGGACCCATATCCTGTCGTTCAGTCGATAGTATGCGTGGCGAGGTTTGCCGATGTCGCCTTTGCGGATAGTCTCCCAGGCCCGGAAGAATGTCGGCGCCCAGCGAGCGTGAAAGTCCACCATTATGTGTGCTCCGCTGTTCTCAGACGCCGCGATTATCTCCTCACACTCCGCGACCTTCATGGCGAGGGGTTTCTCGACCAGCAGATGCTTGCCAGCTTTCGCCGCGGCAAGTGCAATTTCGTAGTGCGCGAAATCCGGTGTGACAACAGATATCGCGTGGATAGAGTCGTCATCTATGAGTTCGCGCCAGTCAGTGCAGGCGCGGGCGCCGTGCTCTCTGGCAACCGCGTTGGCCCTGCCCTCGTCTGCATCCGCAACGGCGACCAGACGGGCGCCTGGGGTATAGGCATAGACCTGTGAATGGACACCTCCCCAGGTGCCAGCTCCTACGACACCAAAGCCAATCTCTCTCATGCGAACCCCCGTTAGCCGACGAACTTGAAATGCATGATACCACAAACGGACGGTTACTACTCGGGCGCAATCGTGATCAGTGCGATCTCCGGCCTGCAGAGAAACCTGATGCGGGGTGCCGTGCCTGTCTCAGTGCCGACCCCCCGAGACACGTACAGCAGTCCGCCCCCGTCGCGAGTGGACAGCCCGATGCTTTTGTCCCTGCTCACGTCCGAAAAGGTCACGAGCGGACCAAACCACGGCAGACAAACCTGGCCGCCGTGCGTGTGACCAGAGACTATGAGGTCAATCCAGTCCGGCGCTCCGATGGAGATGTCCGGCTTGTGTGCCAGCAGGACCGTGTAGTCGCCAGGCCAGCGGTCCTTGCCGAAAGGATCGAGGGATGCTGACCAGTAGCTGTTGGTCCACGGGGCGCCACCAACCAGTATCCGCGCGCCTCCCCACTGGATAGCCTTGTAGCTGTATCGAAGAAACTCGATGTCAGTCCCGGCGATGAAGCTCTTTGTGCCGTAGTGCCCGTCCCAGTTCCCATCCACTGCGTACACGCCCTCCGGCGCGCTCAGACCTTTCATGAACCTGTTGACCGCACTTCCCGAACCGTGTGAGCCGTCGTAGTCACCGGTCAGCACGATCACATCGGGCTTGAGGCCGCGGACGATCTCCAGGACACGTTCCTCATAGGGGCCAAAGGCATCGATGTGAGTATCTGTTATCTGCACGATCCTCAGAGGTTTTGTGCCCGCCGGCAGCTTTGCCGTCCGGATGGTAGTTTCGGTAACCTCGACGTTGAATCGTTCTATCCGTGTGGCATAGATGCCAGTCGCGATCATTCCCAACGCTACGAATGTGAGGATCCACGACGTCAGAAAGGGAAACCGGCGCGCTCTCGCCGCATCCCGGCGTCTCCACAGAACAACCAACAGAACATAGAGTGCCGTGAATGCGATGGGCAGCACAAAGAACACTCCCTCCAGCACCACAACAAACGGCGTCCACAGCTCCCGGCGGCTGAGGTGGGCAAGTCCTCGAAGCATCCAAAGGGATGCGCCTCCGATCGACAGAACCAGCGCTATCAGCAAGCTCCCGAACACCCCGGAACTCGACGAACGGCGGCATGCCCACATCGACAGCAGGCAGGCCAAGATTGCTGCCAGTAGAAGCAGAAGATAGAGCAAGCGTTTCTCCAAGCGCAGAGAAGATCGAATGGCTGATCAAGTGAGACCAGCCTCTTTAGCATACGCAACCAGGCAGGGAATATGTTCCTGGTGGTCGGAGACGGCCTCAGACTACTAGGAGAAACCCCGTGCTGATCGAAATGACAGACCGCGACGTATGGGGGCTGGTTTCGTCTAGCCGCGCCCGCCTGCTATCCACCCCTCTTCCAGCATGGCAACGTAGTTCTGCGGGGGCACGTACCCGGGAACTGAGTTGCCAGTTCCAAGCGCATATCCACCGGACTTGCCCAGATCCGTGACCAGGGACCGGGCATAGGCTCTGACCTGTTCCGGGGTGCTGTTGCAGAGCTTGTCGAGGTCAAACCCGCCAAGAATCGCAATGCGATCTCCGTACAGCCGCTTTGCCTCCTCAACCGGCAAGATGGCATCCTCGTAAGAGTGTTTCGCGTCGATCTTGACATCGTTGATTATGTCTTCCATTATGGCCCCAAGCTGACCGCAAGAGTGGAGGATGCAGGGCAGCCCGGCAGAATGCGCAATCTCCGACAGCTTCTTATGGATTGAAAGGACGTACTTGCGCATATCGTCCACTCCGATAAGGGTCTGGGTCTTGAAGCCCATGTCATCGCTGATGATGAGCACTCCCACGTTGCGCTGCGCGGCCATGCCTTTGTACGTGGCAGTGTAGATGGTGTCGATACGGTCAAACAGCGCTTCAGCAAGCCGGGGATCGTCCATGAGCGTATAGCAGAGCTGCTCATACCCCATCAGGGATTCGGCACACTCCAGCACCCCGCCGGTCTGGCCGGTCATCTTCATGCCTTTGGGCAGTCGTTCGTTCACGTAAGCGAAATTCTCGAAAGCTATCTCCGACACGTCAGGCCACGGATAGGCGTCGAACGTCTTCCAGTCTGATATTGGATAGCCTTTTCTACGGTCAATGAGATCGCCATAGACGAACGGTACGGTCGGCAGCACGGGCACATAGTCGTAGCCCGCGCTGTAATAGAACTCCACAGCATCTTTCTGATCTGTGTAGTTCTTGCCCGTGACCGCCTCCATAGTCTCAAAATCCACAAAGAGTTCATAGAACGGCACATAGTCCGGTATTCCATCTCTCAAGAGCACCCGCCGGAACTGCTCAAAATCCGGATTGGGTCTAATGCAAGTCTGCTCCAGCAAAGTCGACATTTGGTATCTCCTTATATTGTCTGATTTCGTCAAGTGCGATCGCCGCCGCCCCGTATAGCCCGAACAGGTCGCCGTTCGCGGCGGGAACAATCTTCACAAGTTCTCCGATCGGCTTCATCACACGCTTCTTCACAACTGCACGCACCGGTTCAAAGAGCGCGTCACCCGCCCTGGTCACGCCGCCGCCGATTATCACAAGCGACGGGTTGAGAATCGAGACCACGTTGGCAACCCCAATGCCCATATTCTCCATCGCCTCGTCCCAGACCTCTCTTGCCAGTTCATCACCGGCGAGTGCGGCGTGCAGGACAGCTTCCGCGGTGATCTCGGTAACATTCTTCAACGAGCTGGCGTTTCCCTCTCTGACTCTCTCGCCAGCGATCCTTGCTATCGCGGTGCCGGATGCCAGCGACTCAAGGCAGCCCCTGCTCCCGCACCTGCACTCCGGCCCGTCAGTCTTTATCGTATGGTGGCCGAACTCCCCGGCGTAGTCCGCGCTGCCTCTGTATGGCTTGCCTCCGGCAATGATGCCGCCGCCGATACCCGTGGACATAGTGAAGAACACCATGTCGTCAACGCCTTTGCCGGCTCCAAAGATGTGTTCGCCCATCGCGGCCGCGGTCGCGTCATTGTCCAGGTATGCCCTGACTTTGAACCTCTCCTCAAAGACCTGCGTAAGACACACACCGTTCCATCCCGGCAGATTGGGAACGTCAAGGAGCGTGCCGGTGCGCCGGTCCAGCGGCCCACCGCACCCGATCCCCACAGCATCGAATGTGTGTCCCAGCGAGTCACACGCGTTGAGAATGGCAGGCAGGTTAACGCCCGGTCCCAAGGCTCCAGGCGTCTCGATCCGTTCCTTCGCCAGCACCGCGCCCGTCTCATCCACTACGCCCACAAGGGTCTTTGTGCCGCCAATGTCTACCCCGAGAATTCTCACGTCAGAACACCCCGCGCCACCGCTGGATGAGATCGACGTATTCCGGAGCTATGCGTATGTTCACCGTGGAAGAGCCAAAACTCATCTCGCCCTGGACTGCTTTGGCGTCAGTGGTATCGCCCAGTGACCTCACGGCCAGCTCATTCTTCGGCACGGCCAGGATGAACCTCTCGCCGGAAGCCACCATCAGTGCGGCATCATCAAAAAGCATCCCGTTCACGTTGACATTCATAAAGAAACAGAAGGCTTTGGGCTGCGTCTTGAAGTCAACACGGGCCACGCTGGCGATCAGCTTATCAAGCTCTTCCATGGTCTGTTTATCAGGCTGGAAGCCAGTCAAAGGCTTGTAGCGATTGTATAGAACGGCACGTTTGACACCTATGTAGACCTGGAATATACCGAACAGCAGAAAGAAACCCGGCTGCTTGCCAAAGGCAGCTCCCAACACGCTAAGGCCAATATTCCAGAGGCCGAGAATCGTCAGCACCGCACCGTCTACGACGAACGCGATGGGCGAGGCAAACTTCAGAAGCCAGATTCCATCGAATAGCAGTAGAAGACCCAGAGCAGCCAGCGGAATGGCGAGCAGCGACTGGGCAGCATGAGTGACGCCCTGCCACAGCGCGAAAGCGCCAAATACCAGACTGGCATAGGCGCCGGTCCTCAGGTTGTTGCGCATGGCACGATAGGCCAGCAGTCGCTGGAAGTTCTCCAGGTCTCTGAGCAGTTCCATCAATGAATGCCTTTCCAATCAAGAGACTATGCATCGGGACATCTGTCCGTCCCGATGCGTGACAAGTCCGCACTTGCGATAATGCCCTATGCTTCGAGGGCGCTTTTTGCCCCGAAGCACACAGATAAGCGCCAGCTTCGGGACGAAGAGCAGTCCCGAAGCATAGCCCCGCGGCCTGTGAACGTCAGTTCCCGAACGCCTCGTCGAACACTCTACCAGACTTCGGGAAATCGATGTTCTTGACAAATTCCGCAGCCTCTTCGGCGCCGAACTCCCTATCCATAGCGGCGTCTTCCCATTCCACGGACAGCGGACCGTCGTAGCCGATGTCGTTGAGCGCGCGGATGATCTCTTCGAAGTCAACTCCGCCTCTGCCAGGGCTTCGGAAGTCCCACCCGCGTCCCGGTGTGCCGAAGTTCAGGTAGGAAGAGAGTATTCCCGACTGGCCGTCCAGAGTGATAGCCGCGTCCTTCATGTGGACGTGGTAGATACGGTCCGCGAACGTGCGGATAAACGCCACTGGGTCCACCATCTGCCAGTGCAGGTGACTGGGATCAAAATTGAACCCAAATGCCTTGCGGTGCTTGATCGCTTCAAGGGCGCGCTTTGCCGTGATGATGTCGAACGCGATCTCGGTAGGGTGCACCTCCAAAGCGAATTTCACTCCTACCTCGTCAAACACGTCCAGGATCGGGTTCCACTTGTCCGCGAAGTCCTTGAATCCGGCCTCTATCATCTCGGGACTCACCGGAGGGAAGCTGTAGATCATGTGCCATATCGAAGAACCGGTGAAGCCATTCACCACCTTGACACCCATGTTTGCGGCGGCCCTGGCCGAGTCTTTCATCGACTGTATCGCCCACTCACGTTTCCTGTCCGCATTGCCCGCGCAGGAAGCGGGCGCAAACCCGTCGCTCCGGGCGTCGTCGTTCAGATCACACACAAGCTGGCCGGCCAGATGGTTGCTGATCGCCTTTACAGCCAGGCCATTCTTCTTGAGTATCTCAACCTGGCCCATCGCGTATTTCTTGTCCGCTGCTGCTTTGGCAACATCCAGGTGATCGCCCCAGCAGGCAAGCTCCAGGCCGTCATATCCCCAGCTCTTGGCCTTTGCGGCCAGTTCGGCTAGCGGCAAATCCGCATATTGTCCAGTAAAAAGAGTGCAGAGTCTGGTTCCCATATCATAGTCCTCCTATACGTCGAGTTTGATCCATTTCTCAGTTGACATCGAGCTCTTGACGACCGCCTCAATGAACGCCATCCCACGGACGCCTTCTTCGGCGGTCGGGTAGTCGCGCAGCGGGTCGTTCTCACCGGCGAGGTCCAGGGCGAACGCCGTGTAGAGGTTCGCAAAGGCTTCGATGAACCCCTCCGTGTGACCGGCGGGCAGTCTGGTGTTCGCCGAGGCCGCCGCCCCGACGAATCCGGCGGCGGTCCGTCGCACCTCGGAGACCTTGTCTGTCCAATGGATGAGCAGGGTGTTGGGTTCCTGCTGATGCCACTCGAGACCGCCCTTTTCGCCGTACACCCGGATTGCCAGTGCGTTTTCCTCGCCAACCGCTATCCCACTGGCCCACAGCACACCCTTGGCGCCCTTTTCAAAGCGAAGCAGTACGTTGCCATCGTCGTCTAGCTGACGACCCGCCACAAACGTGCTGAGATCCGCACAGACAGACTCAATATTCAGTCCCGATATGTATTCCGCCAAATTCGCGCAATGGCTGCCGATGTCTCCCATAGTGAAGCTGGCGCCAGCCTGGGCCGGATCGGTTCTCCACGCAGCTTGTTTCTGGCCGGTGCCCTCCAGCAGTGACGCCATCCATCCCTGCGGATAGCGCACCACCACTCGGCGGATTGATCCGAGCGCTCCGTTTCTCACCAGATCACGAGCTTCTTTAACCATCGGATAGCCTGTGTAGTTATGCGTGAGACAGAACTTCAGGCCTGTTTGCCGAACCTTCCTGGCCAATTCTTTGGCGTCCGCAAGGTTTGAAGTCATCGGCTTGTCGCAGACGACCGGGAAGCCTGCCTCCAGCGCCGCCATGGCGGCCGGGAAGTGCACGTGATTGGGAGTGACTATGCTCACAAAGTCCATCCGCTGCTGGGCCGGGAGGGCCTTTTCCTTGTCAAACATCTCCTGGAAAGTCCCGTAGACTCGATCGGCCGGGAGAAACAGCGCCGCGCCGCTCTCCCTGGACTTCGCGGGGTCTGAGCTGAACGCCCCGCACACCAGATCGATATGGCCATCCAGCCGCGCGGCCATTCGATGTGCTCCACCGATGAAAGCGTCTTTGCCTCCGCCGACCATTCCCATTCTAAGCTTTCTATTCATAGCATATCCTCCTGGAATCCGAAACCGGTGAGCGTGACGATTCTGGTCTCCGCTCCACCGCCTGGATACTCTTATGCGTCGCGCCGTGCTTTTCCTCCGTGCTTTCCGGCGCGCAACGATGTTTGACAAAGACCGCTTGAGGCTAGGATAATCTACACGTGACAGGAATTCCCCCCAGGGGATGCGATCTGCCACTGAACTCGATTCTGGGGGCGCCATCCTGTCATTTTGACCAGCGGGAGAGATCCCCCGAGATTCCTCCTTCCGGTCGGGATAACACTGTTCGCCATGTCTGGGCTCAATCCGGGAGTATAATACATGCAAACCACCAACTTCGCCTGGGACCTTTCTGACCTCTTTACTGGAGTGGACGATCCCAAGATAGAGGAAAGCCTCGCCAGTCTCGCCGCTCTTACAGCGCAATTCGCCGAGCGGTGGCGCGGTAAGATCAACACCGATCAGCTCACTGCTGAGTCGCTGCTGGCCGCGGTGACGGAGTACGAGACGCTCGTGAGCGCGATGGTCAAGCCTATCTGCTACGCTTCGCTGCTGTTCTCCTCCGATACCAGCAATCCGAAACACGGCGCGCTACTCCAGCACATACAAGAAAGACAATCGGAGATGAGCGTGCAACTCATATTCTTCGAGCTCGAGATGCTGGCCGTAAAGCCTGAGGTGCTCGACCCAATCCTCGCCGACGAAAGGCTCCAAGACTACAGGCACTTCATCCACGCTTCCAGGCTCTTCCGAGACTTCCGGCTGTCCGAACCTGAAGAGAAGATCATCGAGGAAAAGGCAAACACGGGGATACGCGCTTGGGAGCGCCTGTTTGAAGAAAGCGTATCGGCGATCCAGTTCAAAGTAGTGCTCGACGGCCAGGAACGGACGATGACTGAACCCGAGGTGCTGGCGCTGCTGCGTGAACCTGACCGCGAAACACGCGCCGCCGCCGCCACGTCACTCACAAATGGCCTGACCGAGAACTCAAGACTCCTCACATACATATTCAACACGCTCGTTCTGGAGAAGGCAATCAATGACCGGCTCAGGGGCTACGCTTACCCGGAGCAGGCGCGGCACATATCCAACGAGCTGGACAAAGAGACAGTGGACACTGTGGTCGAAGTGTGCAAAGAAAACTACCCTCTGGTTGCTCGATACTACAGGACCAAGCGGGAGATAATGGGTCTCGACAAGCTGACTCACTACGACCGATACGCTCCCCTGTTCGACACGAAGGAAGAATACTCTTTCGATCAGGCCAGGGAGACCGTGCTGGACTCTTTCGGCAGGTTCTCGCCTGAGATGGCCGATGCCGCCGAGCAGTTCTTCACCAATCGCTGGATAGACGCGCAGCCAAGAAGCGGCAAGCGCGGCGGCGCGTTCTGCATGTATGTCTCCCCCGACCACCATCCGTACGTGCTGATGAGCTATCTCAATCGCAAAGATGACATAATGACCCTTGGGCACGAGTTGGGACACGGGGTGCACGCGTATCTCTCGAGGGGCCAGAGCTACGTCAACTTCTCGACGGCCCTGCCGGTGGCGGAATTGGCAAGCACTTTTGGCGAGATGCTGGTGTTCGACAAACTGGTATCAACCTCATCACTGGATGACAAGATGGCTCTCTACGCCGAGAAGATCGAGGGTGTCTTTGCGACGGTGTTCCGGCAGGCCGCTATGTTCAGTTTTGAGCAGGAACTGCACAAAGCTCGGCGCGAGCTGGGCGAGCTGACATCGGAGGAAATCAACGACATTTGGCAGGAGTCAATACAGTCGATGTTCGCCGACTCAGTCGAGCTTGGTGATGATCATAAGTGCTGGTGGATGTACGTCAGCCACTTCGTCGGGTCTCCGTTCTATGTCTATGCTTATTCCTTTGGTGAATTGCTCGTGATGGCTCTCTACTCGATGTACCGGCGCGAAGAAGGGACTTTCGTTCCCAAGTATGTCGAAATGCTCAAGACCGGGGGATCGTGCGCCCCGGAGGAACTGCTGTCAAGAGTCGGGGTGAGCATCAGGGACCCCGAGTTCTGGCGAGGCGGGATGATGGTCGTGGAGCAGCTTGTTGCGGACTTCGAGGAAATCCACAAGCAGTGGAAGGCGCAGTCGCGTTAGAGAACCAATGCCGTAGGGGAGCACTTCAATGTGCTCCCACGTACCGGTCGAATGTTACGCCCAA
>CAYSLA010000043.1:14365-18962 GCA_964431685.1 uncultured bacterium
AGGTCCTCCCCTACGGCAGTCGCGTGAGAGAACCAACGCCGTAGGGGAGCACTTCAATGTGCTCCCACGTACCGGTCGAATGTCACGCCCAAGGGAGGACGCGGAGGTCCTCCCCTACGAGTGTTTGGCCTGCCAGCGGTCAGGCGCCAATCTCCATAAGCACGGTGGCATCTTCTATGTTGACTATGCGCGCACCGCGTTCGGTGATGATTCCGACACTGGGGGCCGGCTTGCCGTCAACACAGTGCTTTGGGATGGCGGGGCTGCCCGGGTTCATTATCACAACGTCGCCGTGGTCCTCAAGCAACGGAACGTGCGTGTGACCGCAGACCACGTATCGCACCCGGTACTTTCTGCCAAGATCGACGAGTCCCTCCGTAGAGTGAGTGTGTCCGTGCGTGACCAGAATCCCGATTCCCTCGGCGAGCACGTGCGCATAGGGCGACTGCACGGGCACGCTGAGCAGTTCCTCAGACACTTGTGCATCGCAGTTGCCCTCTGCTATCACTATGGGAATCCGCAGGTCGTTAAGGACTTGGGCAAACCGCGGTATATCGTATCCGCCCATACAACCGAGCCTGGGAGGATGATACAGCACATCACCTGCGTGGACAATCATGTCAGCGTCTTCGAAGAAAGCCAGTGACGTCTCGAAGGCGTCGACATTGCCGTGGGTATCGCTGATGACTCCGATTATCACTGCCGCTCACCAAGATCGGCCGGCATCTCGCCGACAACCACGCCCACGTCACCTGTTCTGCCAGTCTGACTGTGCCACACTTCCAGGGTGACTCTGCCGCCCACCTTCAGACCTCCGATTGCGTCGGCAACGGTCACCCGTCCGCCCTCGGACTTCTGGCCCGACGTGACTGGTTTGCCATCTATCTTGAGGATCACATCGAGCGACTTGAGGCCCGCCTCGGCGGCTGGGCTGCCACTAAGCACCTCAAATATCACCGCCCCGTCGCCCTTCGGAAGCTTGAATCCCCGCTGCTGCATTGACGCGCGGAGCTCGTCCGTGAGACCCGAATAGGTTATCCCAAGCCAGGGACGCTTGACTTTGCCCGTTCTTACCAACTCTTCGGATATCGTCTTGGCGATATTGGCCGGAACCGCAAACCCTATGCCGATGCTTCCGCCATTTGGCCCGGAGGAGGCGATCGCCGTGTTGATGCCAACCAGATTACCGTTGATGTCCGCAAGCGCTCCACCGCTGTTTCCGCGATTGATCGAAGCATCGGTCTGGATGACCTGTTCGAGCACCTTGTTTTCGATGATGATGGGGCCTCGTTTTGTAGCGCTGACTACTCCCACCGTGACCGTGGGACCAAGCCCCAGTGCGTTGCCCACGGCAATGACCCAGTCGCCAACTTCAAGCGTATCAGAGTCAGCAAACCGAGCGTAGCTCAGTCCTTTGGCGTCAATCTTCACAACGGCCAGGTCCGTCTTGGGATCCCGGCCGATGAGCTTGGCAGGGTACTGCTTGCCGTTGTGCAGAGTCACCGTGAGCTTCGCGGCATCCTGAACCACATGGTTATTGGTGAGTATGTAGCCGTCACTGGTAAACACCACGCCGGAACCCTTGCCCTGCGGAACAACCTCCTCAGGCGGCCCGATCGGTATGCCGAAGAAATCCCCGGGACCTCGCGCCATCACCGGCTTTCCCACAGTGTCTATGTTGACCACATACTCGCTAACCTTCTTTGCGGCCTGTCTGACCTCGCTGCCGCCCTTGCCGGCAATCTTGATGTCCCCTCGGGGCATACTGACAGAAGAAGCTCCCTGAAACACATTAGGGGCGCCGTAGTACTTGTAGATCACCCACGCGCACAGCAGGAAGCCCACAATAAACACTATGAAGTACGAAAGAAACTTCTTCATTTCTGCCTACGCCTCCAGGCTCTTCAGGAGGTTCGCCATCTCTATCGCGGCCTCCGCAGCCTCAAAGCCTTTGTTGCCCGCCTTGGTTCCCGCCCGTTCTATGGCCTGTTCGATGTTCTCTGTCGTAAGAATACCGAATATGATCGGCACACCTGTCGCCATCCCGGCCTGAGCCACGCCCTTGGCTGCCTCGCTTGCTACGTAGTCGTAATGCGAGGTGGCTCCCCGGATAACCGCGCCCAGACAGATGACGGAGTCATACTTGCCCGACTCAGCCATCTTCTTCGCAACAAGCGGAACCTCGAACGAGCCCGGCGTCCAGGCTATCTCCACTTCGTTTTCGCTGGCGCCGTGCCTCCTTATGGCGTCCAGAGCGCCTTCCAACAGCTTACCGGTGATGAACTCGTTGAACCGGCTCGCCACTATCCCAAACCTCAATCCCTCAGCAGTTAGCTTGCCTTCATACGTCTTTGGCATCAGATTCGCCTCCGCTTTCCTTGTCTTCGTCATTTTCGCAATCACAGAAAAGGTCCGCGCCCAGCAGATGTCCCATCCTTGTGCGCTTGGTATTGAGATACCGGGCGTTTTGCTCATTCAACCCGCACACCAGCGGAACCCTCTCGACTATCTCCAGGTCATATCCCTGCAGCGCAATATATTTCCCCGGATTGTTGGTCATCAGCCGTATCTTCTTGAGCCCAAGGTCTACAAGCACCTGAGCGCCAAGACTGTAGTCACGCATATCCGCGGGGAAACCAAGTATCTCATTTGCCTCGACCGTATCCGCACCGTGATCCTGCAGGACGTACGCCTTGAGCTTGTTTACCAGGCCAATGCCGCGCCCCTCGTGGTGGTAGATATACAGTACCACGCCTTTGCCTTCTTCCGCCACACGCCGCATTGCCTCGTCCAACTGATTTCCGCAGTCGCAACGGAGCGACCCGAGCACATCGCCCGTGAAACACCCGGAATGAATGCGCACCAGCGTAGGCTCACCATCGGTGACATCACCCATGACTAATGCAATATACGGACTGGAGTCAACCGTGGCCTGGTATCCATGAGCGATGAACTCCCCGTGCTTGGTGGGAATGCGGCAGCTTGCGAACTTGAAGACCAGTCGCTCAGTTACTCTGCGATACTTGATGAGATCAGCAATGGTGACAAGCTTCATACCGTGCTGCCTGGCCATGTCCATCAGTTCCGGAAGCCGAGCCATCGATCCGTCCTCGCTGAGAATCTCGCACAAAACACCGCTCTCGCCGAGCCCCGCGAGCCGCACCAGATCGACGACTGCCTCCGTATGGCCCGCCCTCACCAGCACTCCGCCGTCCAGGGCGCGAAGCGGGTGAATGTGGCCGGGTCTCGCAAGGTCTTCCGGCTTCGCTTCCACATCGCAGAACGTCCTGATCGTGACGGCTCGGTCACTGGCAGATATGCCTGTACTCGTCCCTTTTACTGCATCAACACTCACTGTAAAGGCGGTGCCCAGTCTGGCGGTGTTGCGCGCCACCATCATCGGCAGATCGAGTTCCTCCAGACGCTGACCAGTAGTCGGCACGCAGATCATACCGCGGCCGTACTTGGTCATGAAGTTGACGTCCTGGGGCGTTGTCTTGCAGGCGGCCATTACGAAGTCACCCTCGTTTTCCCGGTCCTCGTCATCCACGACAATGACCATCCGTCCGGCGCGCAGTTCGTCCAGCGCCTCGGGAATAGTAGCGAACATCCGCTCAGAATCACACATATTGTATCTCACATGAACCCGGCTCCGCGCAGCTTGTCCTCTGTCAGCGAGGATGCGCTTGCGCGGTTGCCCAGGAACTTCTCGACGTATTTCCCCAGAATATCGGTTTCTATGTTTACTTTGTCGCCAACGCGCCGCATCACAAGGGTGGTGTGGTCTAGTGTGTGGGGAATCACTGCAACCTCGAACCCACTCGAATCGCAGGCGGCGACTGTAAGACTTATGCCATCGATTGCCACTGATCCTTTTTCCACTACATACCTAATGATGCCCGCATCGCAGGCAAACCGAAACACCCTTGAGTTCGCGAGAGAAGATATCCCGGCTATGGTTCCGACGCCATCCACGTGACCCTGCACAATGTGGCCGCCCATCATCTGGCCGGCCCGAAGCGCGGTCTCGAGGTTCACGGTGTCGCCAGGCTTTAGATCGCCGAGGGTGCTCCGCTCGATGGTTTCCCTCACGGCATCGAAGGTCAGTTCGTTTGCTGCCGCTGATTTCACTGTCAGGCAGACGCCGTTGATCGCGACGCTGTCACCCAGGACCACCTCAGAGGCAACGCGTGACGATTCTACCGTGATGGCACTGACTTCGCCTCTCACGAATCGCCTCACAACTCCCTTATCTTCGATCAAACCCGTAAACAAAGCAATCCCCACGGCTATGCCGGGTACTCCAGCATTCCCTCGACTGCGAAATCCTCTCCGAACCGGCGAATCCTTGCATCGGCGAGTTTGGGACAATCGGAGACCAGTTCCACGCCAGCCCCGCCTATCCCCCCGACCGCGGCAGACCCGCCGATGATCTTGGGCGCATAGAAGAACACGGCCTTGTCCACGACACGCTCATCCAGCGCCCTGCCAGCCAATCCCGCGCCGCCTTCTATCAGCACGGACAAAACATTCATCTTCGCCAACTCGCGCAGAAGTTCCTCGATAGAGAGCCATCCTCTGCCCATGCTTCGCGGAC
>CAYSLA010000043.1:19062-23534 GCA_964431685.1 uncultured bacterium
ACTTCCCCACGCTGCACGACAACCGCGCCCACGCGCGGGTTCGGGCTGGTTCGACCCTTGGCAGCCAACCGCAATGCCAGCCGCATAAACCCGGCTTCCTCCGCTTGCGACAAAGGGCTGGAACAGGGCTCGTTCATCGTTTGTCGCCGTTTTCGCGCAACGTCTCACGTATTACACGCTGGCGAAGCCTGGAGTATCCGCGGGAGGTGGCCAGCAAGTCCAGAAGCGCAAGGATTAGTATCACAAGCCCGATCGTGACACAGATTGACCAGTAGATGAGCTCGCGTATGGGGTCGCCGACGCCCTGCTGCCTGAGCCCGAGATATACCATCGCAAGCAGAGTCTCTATCAACACGACCAGACATATCCTTATGGCCTTCTGCTTATGCGTCACCAGCACCCAACCGCCCAGCCACCGACGTATCTCAGTGACGAACAGCACGCCTACGGCAACTGCGCAGACCAGTGCAACCCATTGCCATAGTGTTGCAGGCACGCTCAACACACGAACACTTCCTCCGCGGATTCCCTGATTGCCTTGCACGCCGCACTAACGCCCAGTTTCGAGCCAAATACGCTGGAACCCGCCACCAGCATATTCGCGCCTGCTGCGGCCACTCGTGCCGCCGTGGAGGAATCGATCCCTCCGTCGACGGCGATATCGAAGTCTACTCCCGCGTCCAGGGCCATCTGCCGGGCCTTGGCAATCTTCGGAACCATCGATTCTATGAAGCTCTGCCCTCCGAATCCAGGGTTGACCGTCATGATGATCAGCGCATCGATATCGGTAATCACGTTTTCGATGACTGACAGAGGTGTCGATGGGTTGAGAGCCACGCCGGCGGGCAGCCCCGTTGCCTTGATACTCTGGATCGTCCTGTGAAGGTGTATGCACGCTTCAGCGTGCACGGATATCTCGCAAGCGCCCGCCTTGGCAAAGTCTTCTATGTACATTTCGGGCCGCTCGATCATCAGGTGCACATACAGCGGAAGCCTGGTCACGTTGTGCACAGCCTTGATGATCATCGGTCCGAATGTGATATTGGGCACGAAGTGCCCGTCCATAACGTCACAGTGCAGGCCGTCCGCTCCGGCTTCCTCCGCCGCCCGCACGTCTTGCGCCACGTTGCCAAAATCCGCCGACAAGAGCGACGGCAATATTCCGATCTTCCTCATGAGGCTTTTGAGTCTCCTTCGCCGATAGAGTGGGAACCCCCTGATGGGACGGGATTTGACCCTGAACTTGATTCAGGGCCGTCCCACGTAAGAGCTCAGTCTCGCTGAGTACGTCGTCATGCCGGACTTGATCCGGCACCCATCCGGAGAAGGGATGGGTCCTGAATCAAGTTCAGGATGACGTGGTTTCTCACATAGTCTGAGCTCCTACCGTCCCACCGTCATTGCTGACCGGGGGGACGGCGTATACTACTGCTTGGTATCCTTCACCAGCCTGCCATCTCTGAAGACGCGAATGCGCACGGGCCTGCCATAGCCAGTTACGGTCACTCGAACCTTTTCGCCAGGCTGATGGTCCTCGTCGTGAGCGACGGTCTGGCCATTCACGTCGTCCACTATGATCTTCACGTTCTCCGACGCACCCGCATCTGACGGGATGTCGGCTTCTATCTCAAACTGCCTTGCGGCAGGAGCGACATCCGATGTGCCCGTTGATGAGGTGGTTCCCGGCTCGGTGGGAGTATCTCCAGTCGGTTTTGGCCCGTTGCTGAGCACGATGTTGATCGACGACCCAGGAGGCCGGCGGTAACCGCCCCTCGGCGACTGAGATATAACTGAGTTGACCGGCACGCTGTCGGAATTGGCGTATGTCACTTCTCCGACCAGGAAACCCTCCTGACCCGCCAACTGCGTAGCATCCGCCTCCGCAAGACCAACAAGATCCGGCACCGCCACTCGACTCGAACCGTCGGATATCTTGACCTTAATCTCCATGTTATTCCGGGCAACCATCTCGCCGCCTTGAGGGGTCTGCGAACATATCTTGCCAGCCTCGTAGGTCTCGGAATAGCCGCGTCCGTCGTTAACCAGCGTGAACTTGCCGCGTTCGACCACCGCCGAGGCTTCATCCCAGGTCATGCCCAGCACATCCGGAACCTCGGCCCTGCCCTTTCCACCCAGGAAGAATATCGTCCCCAGCAGAAAAATCGCGACCACGGCCACAAACACACCCAGGTACAGGAGAAAGCTTTTCTTAAGAGAATCGGGAGCACGGACCTCTTCGTCAACGTATCGCGACTCGCCCGGCGCGTAAGCGGCTTGTGCGGGCCTGACCGGTCTGCCCACCCGCAGCGACTCACTAATTGCGCGCAAGTCGCGAAGCATGTCCAATGCGCAGTTGTAGCGAGCGTCCGGGTCGGGTTCGATCGCTTTCATCACGATGTCGCTCAGCGACTTGGGAATCGCCGCGTTCAGCGTGCGAGGGGCCTCGGGTATCGTTCTGGCTTTCTTGACTGCAACGGCAACCGCGCTGGGACCGTCAAAGGGCAGCGAGCCAGTAAGCATCTCATAGAGTATTATGCCGACTGAATACAGGTCGGATTTCACAGACGGAGACTGACCTTCCGCAATCTCGGGAGCCTGGTAGTGCGCGCTCCTCATCCCATACGCGGCGGCAACATCCGGACAGCTCATAAGGGCACGGGACAGACCGAAATCCGTTACATTGACGTGACCATCCGGGCTCACAATTATATCCGACGCCCTGAGATCACCGTGCAGTTTTCCAACCGAGTGAGCGTAGTCGAGAGCCTCGAGAACCGGGATGACTATGTCCAGAGCCAGCGGCACCGCCATCGAACCGGTGCGGCGGACTCGTTCCTTCACGTTAGTCCCATGCACGAACTCAGTGGCCACAAAGCAATCGGAGCCCGATATGTCCGCGTTCACCACCGACGCGATACCTGGGTGACTAAGCGATGACGCCTCCTGGTAGCCCGCTTTCACTGCTTCCGCAAATGCCGTGTTGGAGGCCACCTCCCTCCGCAGCAACTTCAGAGCAACCAGCCGGTTCAGCGCTTTGTCTCGGGACTTGTAGACAGCGAAAAGGGTACCGTCGCCCACTTTCTCAAGGACTTCATACCTGAAATTGACTATTTGACCGATCAATCCGTGATCTCCTAATATACCGCATCCCTTGCAAAGGGACGGCAAGGGAGGGGTTCACTCCCTTCGGCTTCGCTCAGGACAAGGCCTACCAGCTTCCGGCCTTGTGCGCCGCAATCGCCCCCAAGAGCGCATCCTGTCCGACGTCGCCAATCACTCGACACTCCCCAATACCCGTCGGCAGCGCCAGGTTGAGCCTGCCGCCAACGCTCTTCTTGTCCAGCAGCATAGCTTCGACGGCTTCGCTCGCATCCAATCCCGAAGGAAACTCCGAAGGCAACCCCAGCGCTGTTAATATATCTATCACAGCCCGTGCCGTCCCACAAGGAGCTATCATCAGCCTTTCAGCAAGTATGGATTCCGTGACCAAACCGATGGCCACTGCCTCGCCGTGCCTGATTCTGCCATATCCTACAAGAGTCTCAATAGCGTGCCCGACTGTGTGCCCACAATTCAGTATCGCTCGAACGCCCGACTCCCGTTCATCGGCCTGAACAACGTTCCTCTTTATCTCGGCCGACCGCCGGATAACGTGCTCCAGCGCCAAGCAGTCCCGAAGCAGAAGTCTTCGTGAATTGTCGAGCGCAAATCGGAACAAATCTTGATCGGAGATTATACCATGTTTGGCGACCTCGGCCAAACCACAGCGCAACTCCCTGCCCGGGAGAGTTCGCAGCGTATTAATGTCTACCACTACCGCCCCAGGCTGGTAGAACGCGCCGACAAGGTTCTTTCCCTGAGGCAGATCCACACCCGTCTTGCCGCCCACGCTCGCGTCGACTTGTGCCAGCAGAGTCGTGGGCACCTGGAAAAAGTCGACCCCGCGCATATAGGTTGCCGCGGCAAAACCGGCGATGTCACCGACTACTCCGCCCCCCAGGGCAATCAAAGCGCCCTTGCGGTCCATCTGCATTTGCGCGAGGGCATCGTAAACTCGCCTCACGCTGGCAAGAGTTTTGGAACGCTCTCCCGCTGGAAGAATGACCTGCTCAACCCGCACTCCCTGAAGCCGAAGACTTCCAGCCACTATTTCGCCGTAGTGCCGGAAAACTACTGAGTTCGACACCACCGCCGCGACCGTCGGCTTGCGCCGCCCGCAGACCACCTGCCCAATATCTCGCAGTAGACCATTCCCAATATGAATAACGTACGATCTGTCACCAAGGTTGACTTGAACATCTACCATATTATTGAGCCAAAAAGGGGATTGCGGCACGCAATCCCCTCAAGTTCCGATAACCATTCGCCATATTCACAAGCAGCACGGCATAGCCGCAAAGAACCGTCCCGAGCGCAGCATCAATCCAAGTCTAATGCCACCGCACCGGCACCGCCACCGTCATTCTGGAACG
>CAYSLA010000044.1:0-4790 GCA_964431685.1 uncultured bacterium
CTCCCGCCTTCTGTGCCACTGGGCCGCGAACTGGGCGCCGAGTATGGTCAGTACGACGGAGAGATTCACCCAGATCATCCACAGCACTATTCCAGCCAGCGAACCGTAAACCATGCTGTAGTTCGCGAAGTGCGCGACATAGTAGCTGAAACCCAGCTTCACGATTTCCCACAGCCCGCCAGCGAAGAGTGCGCCCGCGAGAGCCGCTTTCCACGGAACGCGCGTGTTTGGAACTATCTTGTAGACAAGCACGAATGTTATCAGTGTGACGACGAACGGTGCGGCGTAGGCGGCTGCATTCCATATCCACGGCCATTCGCCTGGAGCGATGTTCAGGAGTGGAATCTGCAGCTTGCGTACGAAGTTGAGTGAGGTAGTCATCGCTGTAGATACGCCCAGCAGCACCGCGAACATCAGAAGCATACCCAGCGCCAGAAGCCTTCTCCGGAAGAAATTGCGTCTGTCTTTCAGATTCCAGGCCAGGTGGATGGCCTCATCAAGCGCCGCGAACGCACTCGTCCCAGTCCACAGAACCGCCACGATCCCAATTCCTGTGGCCGTGCCTCTCCCGCGGACGATCTCGGTCAGCGCCTCGCTCAGTCCTATGCCTCGCGTTACCGATGCGGGCAGGTACTGGTTCACGTAGTCTAGGACCATTCTCTGTGCTTCTTCGGGCGACTTGAGTATGTAGCCGAAAGACGCCACTCCTAGCAGCAGGACTGGAAACAGCGACAGGTATATGTAGTAGCTTACGGCGGCCGAGACCAACGCGCCGTTGTTGCCCACGTACGATCTGATGACGTCCGCGAGAAATGACGCCCAGGTGACTACGGTTTCTTGCACGCACCTGATAGCGGTGATGACTCCGGTAGCCAATCGGCTCTTGCCGGAGTCGGATCTGTCATTTTGCTCCATAGACATCGACTATTACTGGCGGTTCCTCGGGAAGATCGACGTATCGCACCACAATGTGATAACTCAACCCTTTGGTTGCCAGAAGACCGGTCAGGGGTAGTGGGCCGACGCTGAACGTGCCCTGGTTGTCCGAAGCTGTGGTCTGGGCCGTAACCGTGCCGGTGAGTTCCAGCAAGCCCAGTCGGCCATTGCTGTACGATATCTGCACCGAAACCCTGGCGTCAGGTTGTGCGGTTCCCCTGACAGTCAGCGAGTTCAAGACTGATGCTCCGTTCGCTGGTTCCGCGACGACTAACGACCGCACCGGCGGGGGAGTGGGTTCGGGAGCGGGCTCCGGCGCCGGAACAGGCTCTGGAGGAGCAGGTGCGGGAGCAGGCTCGACTGCGGGGACGGGCGCAGGCTCAATCACCGGCGCACTGATGGTCAAGAGGCGAGCGGCCTGTACAGGCCTGGCGTCCTTGCCGTTTGCCGACATGTGGGCAACCACGGGGACGTCCGTGACTGCAACGTCTTCCGGCATCCTGATGGTGGCGACGTAGATGCCGGGTTCAGCTTCTTCAGCGGCCGTCTCGGCGGAAAGCTGAGGTATCTCAATGCGCACAGAGGACTTTGGAGTGCCGACTACTTTTACCTGCACGACATCTCCACTGCTGAGCTCCTCAGGCGCCTCATAGGTCACAGACTCAATTTTCGGCGCAGGCGTTTCCGTGGTTGTCAGTGTTTCCGAAGGCTTGGTTGCCGAGACGCTCCAGACGTTGCGGGATATCGGGTCGAGGCGGCAGGTTACGGCTGATCCCGGCTTGAAGTCCGTCAGCTTTCCGCTCTTACCACCCGGCAGTGTGATTTTGGCTTCGGGCAGTACTTCCAGGCTCTGGCCGTCTTCCATGGTGATGGTTGAGCCGCTGATGGCAGCCAGGTTTCCCCTGACAAGCGTGTAGAATCCCTTTATGGAGACCACCGTTTCATCGTCTTTGATGACAGCCACGACGCGGTCTCCGGGCGCGATCTGGGCCAGGGTGACCACTTCGACGGGTTTGTCTCTCTCGCCGCGCATGATCCTGGTTTCTCTGTTGGGGACCAGCAGCACATCCGTACCTTCGGACTCAATGCGTATATATCCGTGTTTGACGTTGTTGCTGACCACGAGTCCCGTCACGGTACGCGCCGCCAGAACGTGACTCGCGACCAGTGCCGCCGCCACGCACACGAAAGCAGTAACCAATACCAAGCGTCTCATAGTGCATCCTCCAGGACGATATTCCACCGCCAGTATTATACCAGATTGCAGCAACTACTACGAAGATGTCAGAATGGTTTGGTGACGCCGTCCGGGCTGAACGCGCGCGGGCTGAAGACGATTGCGTCAAGGCCGAATGAGTAGCGTTGATCGCTGTCGCGCTTTCGGTCTATCCGGAGTCGGAACGAGTGTTTCCCGGGGAACAGGTTCGTTGATCCGATCTTATACCATCCCAGCCCTGGAGCGTACATGTCTACATCTGAGGGCTTGACGTCGACCGGTATCCAGGGGGTTTCGTCCACGCTGTAGCTGATGGGACTGCTTTCCGATGGCGGGGTTCCGGCCAGCCATATCTCATAGCTGGAGTTCTGCCCGTTCTCCAGCGAATATGTTGCGGTGTAGTGACTCATGACCGGGTCGAGGTCGGTGTCAAGGTTCAGCAGAAGCCCGCCGCTGGCTCCGAACCGAGCAGCAACGCGCGTGAAATTGTGGATGGCTGCCTGCTCGCCCTCTATCCAGATGTCGGCGCCGGTTGCGGTGAGAAGCTGCGAGATGGCGCTCTGCGTCATACCGTATGCGATGAGCGCCTGGCGGTTCTTGAGCACCGTTTTTGCTTTGTCCAGCACCTCCCGGGCGGCGCGCACATCGTGGCTGAGTTTGTCCGCAGCGGGGATTAGCTTCGCGAGCCGCTGTATGGACCGCTCCGCTGTCTCAAGAGGGAACATCAGGTTCAGGTCCGCTCCTCTGATAACCATCGGTCTCTTGTCCAACCCGACCGAGAACACTCCCCCGCGCTGGTCCATTGCAGCCCCGGCGGGGTAGTCGACGACTGGCGCGCGGCCGCCGAGCGGAAAAGTCAGCTTCACTTTGCCTGTCTGGGACCACATGCATACCCTGTCGGTGCCCGCCACCGAGTAAGCGAACAGACCGTCGCCTATGTACGAACTCTTGCCGGGCCTTAGAGTCGGCAGCCACCACGAGTTCTCGTCAAGGCGCTGTGTTGATGCTCCGGTAGGCGGGAATGCCGGATAGAGGATGATCTGTGGCCTGTAAGCTGTTCTGCGAGAGTGCCTCAGTGACCTGCCCAGCGCAGTGACTCTTTCAATTGCGGCATCTGCGATGCTGTCTGCATCGCTGGAATGAGTGTAAGGCTCCGAGAGGAAGAACCCTTTGCATCCAATGCTTTCCAGCACGCCAGCGGCGTCCACGCTGCCGGGTGCGAGTTCGCTGGACAGATGACCTTGTCCGGCAGTCGCCAGGTACCACGTGGTCTTCGCACATTCCTCTGCAAGAGAGTACGCTGCTCCGCAGACCTCCGTCGCAGAGTCTGCGCGGCTGCCCGCCGGATCTGCCATCAGTCCGTCGAAGCCTCCTATGCCGAACGGGGTGGCGAAGTTCTTGTGGAAGCGTGAGCATCTCAGAACCACCGGGACATCAGCAACGTTTCTTTTCAGTACGTCGGCAATCGCGTTGAGCAACTCCATGGTGGACTTGTATCTATAGTCTGCGAGATCGCTCCAGATTCTCGACAGGCTGGAGTTGGCGTGGATAAACCGTCCGCTGACCGGCTCGTACACATAGGGCACACCTCGCCCCTCATACCAAAGCGGTACCAGCCGGGAAGCTTCTTCAAAAGTCATGGGTGATTCGTTCAGACCCCAGGCGGCGTTCAACACTCCGTCCGTGACGTGCTTCTTTGTCAGATATGCTTCAAAACCAAGCCGGAAGCCATTGCTTGTCGGTATGAACCCTCCGACCTCATCGGCGAAGTCCATTTTGCTGGTAAACGGTTCCAGAAGAAAACGCATTCCGGGCCCGAGCTTGACCTTGGAAAAGAAGCTCAGAATCCTGTCGCGCATCTCGCCATAACCGCCCCAGATATCTCCGGCCGGCGTCCCGGTCAGACTCGCGACGTCGCCAGTCGGATAGACGATGAGAACCTCCGTCTCGCCAAGCGGATCGCCGAGGTCTATGCTTAGTTTGCCGGCGGAAGTACTGGCCGTACCGCTGTCGACGAGTACCGAACGAACTTTGTCGAATACGACATATACGGCGCTGTCCGAGCGGTTCCACGGCCTCTCAATCAACCGGTCCGAGGATGGCCCCTCCATCCGGAACGTTCCCGGAGTGACGATCGCTCCGGTGAGAGGCCTCACGGGGTCGTCCCGCAGTTCGATTCCATAGGTGAACCCGAGAGAATCGAGCTTTGTGAGGATCGCCTGCAGCGAGGCGGGTTCTGTTGCCGAAATGGGCTTTGGGCCGGTGATGAGGACTTCGGAAATCCCTGAGTCCTTGAGTTTGTTCAGGGCAGACACATCAGCGGTCAGGTTAGCCTCGGTAGGCTCGGCGTACACATAGGCCGGCGAGAACGCAACACCCGCTGGCACATAGGGGCTGCTGTTCCAGTACAGAGCGTGGGAGTCGTCGATGGACCACCGATGAAGGGTGCCACTTGAGTCAGTGTAGCTTCCCGAGGTTGGGTAGTCGGCTGCAGCGCACAGCGAAGCGCACGCAAGAAAAGATACAGCCAGGGCAGCGATCAAACGCGGACGAAGCGCTAAGAAACGGGCCATCTACTGTTCTCCTTTTGAGTCCAGTTCACGCACATAGGACGACCGCCGGGCAGCCGTGGTTCCAG
>CAYSLA010000044.1:4890-8757 GCA_964431685.1 uncultured bacterium
TATAGTGTAGACATCATAATACCAGAAACGGATGATATTCGTCCGAACCGGTCGTCAGAGTGTCGAGACGTACGCTTCGATCGGTCGATGTCATTCCGATTGAATGTGAGGAATCTCCTTGCCGGAGACTTCTGCCCGTGGTCGAAGTGACACGTTTCGAGGTATACTGCGCTGACCGCTGACTCGCTGCTGCATCTGGAGGTCTTCCGACAAGACTATGGACAAAAAGAACACGCTTCGCTTAGCAATCGGGTCTGATCACGCCGGTTTTGAGCTCAAAGAGGAACTTAGGAAAGTGTTGACTGAGGAAGGCTACACCCTGAGCGATTTTGGAGCGCATTCCGTCAGTTCAGTGGACTACCCGGATATCGCCGAACAAGTCGCACTGTCTGTCAGCCGCGGAGAACACGATCTTGCGATACTGGTCTGTGGCACCGGTATAGGCATGGCGATCTCCGCCAACAAGATTAATGGAATACGCGCCGGAGCGTGCTCGGAACCATACTCGGCGATAATGTCGCGGGCACACAACAACGCGAATGTCCTGGCAGTTGGTTCCAGAGTTGTCGGTGCCGGACTGGCAATCGAGATAGTTCTCGCGTTTTTGGAAACCGACTTTGAGAACGGTTCTCGGCACGAGCAGCGCGTGCACAAGATAAGCAAATTGGAAAGCCGTTGGTGTGAGAGACCAGCGGACGGAGGTACGAATTGAACTCAGCAGACGCAAGTGCAATCACCAGAAGGATGAGGGCGCCGCTCTCTGAGGTTGATCCCGAGGTGGCGGGGCACATTTCCAGCGACATCAATCGACAGAATGACAAGATACTCCTGATAGCCTCGGAGAACTATGCCAGTCGGGCCGTGCTTGAGGCTACCGGTTCGGTCCTCACGAACAAGTACGCTGAAGGCTATCCGAAAAAGCGATACTACGGCGGATGCGAGAATGTGGACAGTATAGAGCAGATCGCCATTGAGCGCGCAAAAGAGCTCTTTGGCGCGGAGCACGCGAATGTTCAGCCGCATTCGGGGTCGACGGCGAATATGGCCGCGTTCCTGGCGTTTATGAAACCGGGTGAGACCTTCCTTGCCATGGAACTTGCTCACGGGGGGCATCTGACACACGGCAGCCCTGTCAACTTCTCCGGCATTCTGTACAACCCGGTATCCTACGGCGTCGATCCCGAGACCGAGATGATCAATTATGACACTCTTCAGAAACAGGCGAGCGAGTGCAGCCCGAAGATGATCATCGTTGGGGCCAGCGCGTATCCTCGCTACATTGACTTTGAGCGCGTTAGGAAGATCGCCGACTCGGTCGGCGCCTTGTTTATGGCGGACATTGCTCACATTGCCGGACTTGTCGCTGCTGGCGAGCATCCATCGCCGGTTCCGCACTGCCACATCGTTACGTTTACCACACACAAGACTCTGCGCGGCCCTCGTTCCGGTATGATTCTCTGCAAAGAGGATTTTGGGCGGGCAATCGACAGGGCGGTGTTCCCCGGTCTGCAGGGCGGCCCGCTGGAGCACGTTATTGCAGCGAAGGCGGTTTGCCTTAAGGAGGCAATGGAGCCGTCTTTCAAGGACTACCAGCGCAAGACCAAAGCCAACGCGCTGGTGCTGGCCAAAGAGCTATCATCGCGGGGTCTAAGGCTGGTGAGCGGAGGCACGGACAACCATCTGATGCTTGTCGACCTCACGCCAATGAACATAAGCGGTGCGCTGGCGCAGAACGTGCTGGATGATGTGGGGATAGTGCTGAACAAGAGCATGATACCCTTTGACAAGCAGAAGCCTACGGTGACCAGCGGCATACGCATAGGAACACCGTGCGTGACTACACGGGGGATGGGCGAAGCCGAGATGGTCAAGATCGCGGATGCGATCGTTCGATGCCTTAAGCACACCACCGAAAGTCCCGAGGACATTGCCGTGCGAGCGAGTATCATTGATGAGGTCAGAACGTTGACAGCGCGGTTCCCGGTGTACGGAGAGAATCCTCTTTGCGACTAGTTTTCGTCGGCCCAGATCGTCTGCGTGTTGTTTCGGGACACCCTTGTCCCGAAACACAGCAGAAATCCCATATGACCCATTGGTCCTATGCGACTTATAGGACCTATCACGGAGGACGCGCGTGAGTAGCCAGACTGGTTACGCCCTGCTTGCGGGCGCTATAGCCCTGCTGATCTCATATGCGTTGACGCCCGTTGTCAGGTCGCTCGCGCTCAAATGGGGTGTCGTCGCCCAACCAGGCGGACGCAGAGTGCATTCCAAGGCCACGCCGCTCCTTGGCGGGGTGGCGATGTTTATTGGTTTTGTCGCCGCGGTCCTGGTAGTGCTCGGTCTTGATCCCAGTTTGCGCGTTGACAAGTCAGTATACGGCATTCTCGCGGGTGCGCTCTTTCTGGTGGTTATGGGCATAGCCGATGACAGGTACGAGTTACCGGGATGGGTGCAGGCGGCGGCCATCTTGTTGGGAGGGGCTATACTGGCCGGGTTCGGGGTGTATGTGGTCACTGTTAAGCTGCCATTCGGAGGCGGGCACACCTATCCTCTAGGTCTTTTGGGGATACCTGCCACACTGGTGTGGGTGCTGATGGTGACAAAGGCTGTGGACTGTATGGACGGCCTCGATGGGCTCGCGGCGGGCATCTCGGCCATTGCCGCGGCCACCTTTATGGTCCTTGCTCTCGCCGCAAGCCCGAAGTCGCCAGAGATGGCTAGTGTGATGCGGCTGTCAGCCGTCCTCTCCGCGGCTCTTCTGGGCGGTGCACTGGGTTTCCTGCGCTTCAACTATCCTCCTGCGAAGATATTCATGGGTACAGTTGGCGCGCAGTTTCTGGGTTTCACACTTGCCGCCATCTCAGTATCGGGTGCCTTCAAGGTGGCTACACTCGTTGCGGTGGCCGCACCGGTGTTCATACTGGCTGTGCCTCTTTTCGATACCGGGTTTGTCGTGATCCGGCGCATTGTCACCGGCAAGAAGATACACGAAGCCGACACCTCTCATCTGCACCACCGTCTTGTCAAGAAAGGCTTGTCCCACCGCCAAGTCATCTGGCTGATCTACGCGATTACCGCGGCCTGCAGTGTGACGGCCTACATTCTGTTTGGACACGCGAGGTAAGAGGTGTCTAAGGCAGCAAGAGGCGAAAAGAGTCGTGTCATTTCGACCACAGGGAGAAATCCCCGCCGGGGAGATTCCTCACGTTCATTCGGAATGACATTGTCCTGCGTGAGGATACTCGCGATATGTGGCACCAGGCCGGACACGGTCAAGATGGCGCCAGTCGTAATGGAGCTCCAAAAACACCCCGAGGAGGCTCAAGTCTGCCTGGCGGTCACCGGGCAGCATCGAGAGATGCTGGCACAAGTGTTGTCGGCATTCAGTCTGGTTCCGGACTATGACCTCGAAGTGATGACGGATCGCCAATCCCTTGCCAGCCTTTCCTGCAAAGTGCTGGACGGTCTGGACAAGGTGATCGATGAGTTCCACCCTGACTTGGTTCTCGCGCAGGGAGACACGACAACCACTTTCATCGCAAGCCTCGCATCGTTCTACCACAAAGTGCCGTTCGGACACGTGGAGGCAGGACTGCGCACCGGAAACAGGATGAATCCGTTTCCCGAGGAGATGAACCGCAGGCTTGCCGGATGCATCGCCGACCTGCACTTTGCGCCCACTGCAGCGGCCCGAGACAATCTGTTGCGCGAGGGAGTTCCTGAATGCGACGTGTATGTCACCGGTAACACAGTGATTGACGCGCTTCTGTCCACGGCGGCCAGGCCCTATGAGTTCGCTGACAGGGAGATCAGTTCGGCCTTGGGCAGTGGACGAGTCATTCTGGTCACGATGCATCGCAGGGA